>CBDUDB010000098.1:0-9804 GCA_965365795.1 uncultured bacterium
CTGTCGATCACCTGGTCGAACTGGGCGACCACCCGGTAGATTTCCGCCGTGCCGATCCGCACGCCACCGGGGTTGAGCACCGTGTCGCTGCGACCATGGATGATCATGCCGCCGGTGGCCGTGAGTTCGGCGAAATCTCCATGGCACCAGATGCCCTCGAATCGATCGAAATAGGCCCGATGGTAACGGGCGCCGTCGCTGTCGTTCCAGAATCCGGTTGGCATGGAAGGGAACGCCGAGCGGCACACCAACTCGCCCTTTTCTGAGACCACCGAACGACCGGCGTCGTCAAAAACGGCCACGTCCATTCCCAGGCCCCGGCACTGAAGTTCGCCGCGCCTGACCGGAAGCACCGGGCTGCCGAGCGCAAAGCAGGAAACGATATCCGTGCCGCCGGAAATGGAACTGAGCTGGAGGTCGGATTTGACGTCGCGGTAGACGTAGTCGAAGGACTCCGGCGCCAAGGGCGATCCGGTCGACAGAATGGCGCGCAGGCCGGAAAGATCGTGACTGGCGCCGGGTTTCAGACCCTCTTTTTCGCAACCGGCGATCCAGCGGGCGCTGGTCCCCAGGACGTTGATTTTTTCCTGCTCGGCATAGTCCCACAACACCGGGACGGGCTTGAGGGGGTGCCCGTCGTAGAGCATGATCGTGGCTGCGGACGCCAGGCCCGTCACCAGCCAGTTCCACATCATCCAGCCGCAGGTGGTGAAGTAGAACAGGCGGTCCCCGGGTTTCACGTCGCAGTGCAGCTGGTGTTCTTTCAGGTGTTGCAGCAGGGTTCCACCCACCGAATGGACCATGCACTTGGGCAGCCCCGTGGTTCCCGATGAAAACATGATGTACAGGGGATGGTCAAAGGGGACCCGCCGAAACTCCGGACTCGCGCAGCCCGACTCACCGTAATTCCCCCAGGAAACCATTCCCGCCGGAAGCGAAGAGGCATCATCCAGGAAAGGAAACACCACCAAGCGGGCCAACGTGGGAAGTTTTTTCTGGAGCTTGACGGCCGTGTCCAGGGAGTCGTGGCTCTTGCCGCCGTAACGGTAACCGTCGGCGGTGAACAGAACTTTGGGTTCAATCTGGCCGAATCGGTCAAGAACTCCCTGCACCCCGAAGTCCGGCGAGCAGCTTGACCAGACCGCACCCAGGCTGGCGGTCGCCAGCATACCGATCATCGCTTCGGGAATGTTGGGCAGAAAACCGGCCACGCGATCGCCCGGCCCGACCCCGTCGGCGGCCAGGGCGCCGGCGATCCGCGCCACTTCCGAGCGCAATTCCTTCATGGTCAAACGGCGAGTTGGTCCCGTCTCGCCCCTGAAGACGATCGCTTCCCGGTCGGCGGGACCGCGAAGGAGATTCTCGGCAAAATTGAGCTGCGCCTCGGGAAACCAGCGGGCGCCAGGCATGCGGTCGTCCCCGGTAAGGACCGGGTCGCCGGGCCCCTCCCCCACCACGCCGGCAAAATCCCACAGGGCCCGCCAGAAAGCGGGCCGGTCGGCCACTGACCATTTGAAAAGATCATCGTAGGAAGCGAGGTTCAGATTCAGGCGCTTGTTGACCTCGCCCCGAAAGGACGTGACCACGGCGCCGGAGATCCGGTCATGATCCGGAGACCAGAGGATATCCCCCACCGATGAAACCATCAGGCTTTCCGCGCGGGCAGAACCATGGCGATGACGTCGCCAAATCCCACCCGGTAGCCGTCGCCCTGACACCAGGCTTTCATGGTCACGGTGTCGCCGTCGGCCAGGAACTTCCTTTCACCTCCGCCGGGCAGGGTCACCGGTTCGGTTCCCCGCCAGGTGATCTCGAGCATGGAACCGTAACTCCCTTTTTCCGGCCCGCTGATGGTGCCGCTGGCCAGCAGATCACCCGTGTTCAGGTTGCAGCCGGTGCTCGTGTGGTGGGCCAGCTGCTGGGCCATGGTCCAGTACAAGTACTTGAAGTTGGACGCGCACACCTGCAGACCCTCGTCCTGCCCTTCGGCCGTGATGTGGACCTCGAGGTTGATGTCGTAGGTGCCCCGGTCGGTTTCCTTCAGGTAGTCCAGCGGCTCCGGATCCTGGGCCGGAGCCTCGACCCGGAAAGGCGCCAGGGCATCGAGGGTGACAACCCAAGCGGAGATGCTGGTGGCGAAGTTCTTGGCGTTGAAGGGACCCAGTGGCTGGTATTCCCACTTCTGGATATCCCGGGCGGACCAGTCGTTGACCAGAACCATCCCGAAGATGTGACCGTCGGCGTCGTTCACCGCCACGGGACTGCCCTGGCGATTACCCGCGCCGATGAGAAAGCCCATTTCCAGTTCGAAGTCCATCAGGCGGCAGGGTCCAAACACCGGAGTCTCACCGTCGGCGGGTAGGGTCTGGCCGTGAGGCCGCACCACCGGTTGTCCCGAAAGGACGATGGAACTGGCCCGCCCGTGATAACCCACCGGCAGATGCAGCCAGTTGGGCATCAGGGCATTGTCCTTGCCCCGGAACATGATGCCCACGTTGGTGGCGTGTTCCTTCGAGGAATAAAAATCCGTGTAGTCGGGAATGCTGACAGGAAATTGCAGCGTCACCGAATCGACCGGCAGCAAAGCCCGGCCCCGCAGCACCGGATCATCCCGCAAGGTGGGTTCATCCTCGCGCAAAAGACCATGAATCAACAGGCGCGTTATCCGGTGATGCTCCCGCTCCAGTTCCATGAAAGGGTTCAGGACCGGATAGCTGAAAACGCCCTCGGGCAACCCGGCACTGTCGAGGTAACCCCCGTTCTGGATGACAGCCAGATCAAGGACGTGGTCCCCGATGCGCACCCCGACACGGGGCTCGTCCGCCGGCGTCGGCGAAAACACCCCGTAGGGCAGATTCTGCAAGGGGAACTCGGAATCCGCGGCAACCGGGACAAAGGATTTGACGGCGGGGTCGACGGTGGGATCCATGTTCAAGATCCATCCTTTCCAATAATGTTGAAGTTCCTGGTCCCGAAACTAGAGCAGGCCCAGGGTACGCAAATCTTCACGGGGCTCGGCGAAGGAACAGCTGCCGAATCCGGCCAGGAATCCCTCGCGGGCCCGGTCCAGGTCGGCGGTGGCCACCCGGTATTCCCGCCAGGCGAACCCGTCAGGAGAAAAGGTAAAAACAGACGGATCGGTTTCGGCCACGCACGCGGTCAGGACCTCGACGTCCACCCCGGTGGCGTGGGCCAGAATTCCGGCCCCGAAGACGTTCAGAAAGCCGTGCATCATGACCGGAGGATCGGTTGCCTGGTGCCTGACAGGGTGGTGCAGCCCCGCGGTGCATTTCAGGGGCAACCCCAGACGGCGGCAGCGATCGATGAATTCGGCGATGCGCTCGCAGCTGGGAAACGCTTCCGGGGTGACGCCACCGCAGCGTAGCTTGGCCCCGATCCGGGCAAACCGGGTTTCGAAGGCGGCCAGGGCGTTGATGGCTTCCAGGACCCGGGCGTCGTCCACGCCGGGAAGAACCTCGAGGTAGAGTTCCCGGCCCTGTAAACCGGCGGCCGCGAAGGCTCCTGCATACCGCTGGAGGAAATCCGTGACATCGATTCCCGACGCATCGGCCGGAACCGGTGCTTCCAGGACCTCAATGCTGGCCCGGCCTCCGAAACGCTCGGTAAAGGCGACCGCGGCGGCGCCCTGAGCTTCGACCGCGGCCAAAGCCCCGGTGGCATTGTCGCGCCCGCCAACCAGGAGCGAAAAAGCCCACTCCTGCCCGTCATCCAGGTACTTGGCGCAGGCGGTTTCCAGCTCTGACAGCCGGCCGGCCGGAACGATGAACCGCCCCATCATCCAGGCTTCTTTCTCGACCAGATGGGCGGCGTATTCGTCCACGGCCGAAGCCATGTCCAGTGACGCGGGCGGAAACAGCCCGGCGTAGTCCACCAGGCCGCCCATGAACGAGCGGAAGGCCGGAGTCTGATCCGCGCTCACTCGGAATCCTCCAGCCAGGACTCCCCGTATCCAGGATCCTCGGCGGACAGCGCCGACTTGGCCACAGCCAGGGGGGCGAAGGTATCAATCATCACGGCCAGCTCGTTCGTCTTGACCGCACCGATCGATTCCTCGGTCTTGCCCGGTTGAGGTCCGTGGGGCAATCCGTCGGGATGCAGCGTGATCGACCCCTGCTCGACGTCCTGGCGGCTCATGAACTCGTCGTTGCAGTAGTACAGGACCTCATCGGTCATCACGTTGGAATGATTGTAGGGCGCCGGCACGGCGTCCGGATGGAAATCGAACAGCCGGGGCACGAAAGAGCAGATGACAAAGCCATCGCCCTCGAAGGTCTGGTGCACCGGCGGCGGCTGGTGAATGCGCCCCACGATGGGTTCGAAGTCGTGAATGCTGAAGGCCCACGGATAATAACAACCGTCCCAACCAATGGTGTCGAAGGGATGGTGATCCATGATCACCCGGTGGCAGGTATCGTCGATCCGGGTGATCACTTCGAAGGAACCGGTCTGGTCATGGACCACCAGTTCTTCGGGCGCCCGGATGTCGCGTTCGCAGAAAGGGCTGTGCTCCAGCAGCTGCCCCTGTTGATTGCGATACCGCTGGGGGGTGCGGATGTGACCGCGACTTTCCATGACCAGGTAGACCTGATCCCCGGACCCGGGAACCAGCCGGTGGATGATGCCGCGCGGGATGACCAGATAATCGCCCTCGCGATAGGGAACGTTGCCGAACTGCGACTCCAGCACGCCGCCGCCCCGGGTCACGTAGACCACCTCGTCTGCCCGCCCGTTGCGGTAGTAGAAATCGTCCGCCGCGGTGGGTTTGGTCAGGGACAGGTTGATGTCCTGGTTGAACAGCAAAGGAGCCCGGTTCCGGACCGCGCTACCGCCCCCCACCTCCAGGCGGTGAGATTTTATGTGACGCATTTTCAATGGATTACCTGGTTCAGCTTCCCAGGGGGTTGTCCAGGCGACCTCGATCGCCTTGACCGTTGTCGGGCGCCGCAGGGTATACAGAAGCGACTGCAAACCGGTAAATCCCAGGTTCCCCATCAGGTGTTCGTAGTAAATCGACCCGTCATCCTGGCGGAAGGCCACATGCCGTTTGTCCGGGATCCGGCCCAGCTTGTGGTAGTAGGGCATCAGAGATTCCCCCGCAGACCCTGCTCCTGTTCGATGGTCTCGAACAGCGCCTTGAAATTGCCCTTGCCAAAACTGTCGCTGCCCCGCCGCTGGATGATTTCGATGAACAGGGTCGGCCGGTCCTGAAGCGGCCGGGTGAACAGCTGAAGCAGGTAGCCCTTTTCATCGTGATCCACCAGGATGCCCAGGTCCTTGATGCGGCCCTTGTCCTCCTTGACCTCGCCCACTCGATCCCAGACCGTGTCGTAATATCCTTCGGGCACGGCCAGGAACTCCACGCCGTTGGCCCGCAGGGCGGCGATGGTCTCCAGAATGTCATCGCTGCTCAAGGCCAGGTGTTGCACCCCGGCGGTCAGGTTGGCGTCGATGTATTCCTGGATCTGACTCTTCTTCAAACCTTCGGCCGGCTCGTTGATGGGGAACTTGATCACCCGGTCGTCCGAGGCCACCACGGTGCTGCGCAGAGCGGTGAAATCGGTGCAGATATCCTTGTCGTCGTAGGATACGAATTTTCCCAGCCCCAGGGTCTCGTCGTACCATTTGACCCACTTGTCCATCTGCTGATCCGAAACGTTGCCCACGATGTGGTCGATGCACTGCAGGCCCGTGCTCTGACCCTTGATCTCCCTGATCTCGAACCCGGGCAAGAACCCGCGGTAGCCGTCGCGCTGGATGAAGGTGTGCAGGACCTCGCCGTAGGTCCGGATGACGGCGGTCTTGACCGTGCCCAGGTCGTCGCCCACCGACTGGGGCTGGCGGTAGGCCGTTGCTCCCGCAGCAGTCGATTGGGCAAAAACATCGGCGGCGTCTTCCACCTCGAAAGCGATATCCCTGACGCCGTCGCCGTGAAGGGTCAGCCAGATATTCAGGGGGTCGTCGTGCCTCAGGGGAGTCGTCAGGATCATCCAGATATCACTCTGTTTCATGACGTAAGATACCCGGTCAGGGGTGCCGGTTTCAGGGCCCCGGTAGGCGACCTGATCAAAACCGAAGGCCTTGCGGTAGAAAAAAGCGGCCTGTTTGGCGTTGCCGACGACCAGTTCGACATGATGGATGCGCTTCAAACCCTGGGACATGCAATTCTCCTTTGGCAAAACATGGAATCGGGACACGATTTAGCGGGTTTTGGACAGGTTGTAAACGGCCCCTGCCGGTGGATCCCCCCTGGGGAGCAAATACCTCTCATGCGTCCTCAGGGTCAATTTAACAGATTTGGGGAGAATTGGGACAAAAACCCTGGAAATTTCGAACCGGGTCCAGATTTTCCCCTCCAAAAAGCTCTTGCCTGGATTCCACCCCTGTGACAGTTTTACCCATCGGATCCTGATAAAATGCTAATTGATTGACAATCTCAATGGAGGTATCCCCCATGAAGGCGAAACGGATTTTGGTCCTGGCACTGGCTCTGATTCTGGTGGCGGGCTGTGGAGCTGGCAAGTTTGCCGAGGAAAAAACCCTGTTGACCACCGTCACCAAGGCCATGGAGTCCTTTAATTCGGCCATCGGCTCGGCGGGCGTGCCCGAAGATGTGGCCAAGGCTCTGGGTTCCTTTACCGGCGCCATCGAAAAAGTGGTGCCCAAGATGAAGGCACTGACCGACGCTCATCCTGAATGGGAAGACAATCCGCCCAAGGAACTGAAAGGCCAGTTCGAAAAATTCGAAGCCGCCACCAGCGCCTTCAAATCCGAGGCCATGCCCAAGGTCATGCAGTTCGCCAAGGACAACATGGACAACGCCGACCTGCAAAGCGCCTTGAAGAAGTTCAGCGGTATCGCCTCGCAGATGTAATTCTGCCCTTCCGGGTTCGGATGAACCCAGTCGATTCCGTGCCTCAAAAGAACCGTGCCGAAGCCCAAGGGCTTCGGCACGGTTCTTTTGGGACTGGCTTCAAGAACCAGTATCAGTCGCCAATCAGTCACCAATGGGCGGGATGCGCAGAACCTGTCCCGGGTAGATCTTGTCCGGATCCTTCAGCATGGGCTTGTTGGCCTCGAATATGACCGTGTACTTCATGGCGTCCCCGTAGTGGGCCTTGGCGATCTTGGACAGGCTGTCGCCGCCTTTGACCGTGTACAGGGTCGCTTCGGGTTCGGCAACCTCGACGACCAGCTGGTCATCGACCCGTGCCACACCCATGGTATTGCCCAGCACCAGAACGACCTTTTCCCGCTCTTCCTGGGACGGGGTATTGCCGCTCACGGTGGCCACGCCGTCGTCGAAATCAACCACCAGGCCCTCGACCTTCAGACCCAGAATCTGGACCTGACGGGTCAACGCTTCACTCTTGCCTTTTTCCATTTCCCGTTCCTGCTGTTCCAGGTCTTCCCCGGAATCCTTGAGAAAATCAAATATTCCCATATCACTTTCCTTCCGTTTTCAAGCTCAGGTGAATCTACGCCTGTCGGTCGTGATCAGGCCGCTAATCATGACGCCCACTTTACCACCAATTTCCGCATCTGACGAAGGACATTTACCCATGGTACCTGCCGGGGCCGGCCAGGTCCGAATCTGGCAAAAAAGGCGGACACTTTTCGGGTTTGCCCATATATTGAATCCTGACCAATGGGAGCAGGGATCGTCCCTCCCCGTTTTTTAAACGAAAACCCGTTACAAGGAGACTTTCCATGAGTATCGTAAAAGTCATCGAAGTGATCGCCTCGTCATCCCAGGGTTGGGAAAAAGCCGCCCAGAACGCCGTCAAAGACGCCGGCAAAAGCGTCAAGAACATCAAACATTTTTATGTGGAAAGCCAGACCGCCCTGGTCGAAGACGGAAAGATTTCCGAATACCGGATCAACGGCAAGATCTCCTTCGTGGTGGACTGATAAGGGTCGCCGTCCCAGGATCCGGATTATCTTTGAAAAATCATGCCGGGGCTGGAGTCGTTTGTCGCTCCAGCCCCGCGTGATTTTCAGGGGGACTGCCTGAGCCTAGCGGTTCCCGAACAACTTGCCCAGCAACCCGGTGCTTTTGGCCAAGCTGCCCAGATCACCCAGATCCAGGTCACCGTCGCCGTCGGTATCCAGGAATTTGCCGACCATGCCCATCTGAGGCATGGCCTTCTCGATTTCCTTGCGCTCCTGGCCCAGCATGTTGGACAAACCCGAAGCATCCAGCCCGTCCTGGCGCTGCTTTTTACCCAGGGCACCCATCACCATGGGGGCCAGGATCGGCAGCAGTTTGGCTACGGAACCCAAATCCAACCCGCTGGATTTAGAAAGACCGGACTCGACGGTCTTTTGCTTGCCGCCCAGCATGTGGCGCAGAATTCCGGCGCCGTTGCCCGAAGCCGTGTTGCCCAGGAATCCGGCCACGTCGTCCAGGATCCCACCGTCGTGGTCCTTGCTCAGGGCCGAGGACAGGGCTTCCGCTCCCCCGGATTTCTGGGTGTTGCTGGCCAGGGCCGCCATTAACATGGGCAGGGCCGCGGTGACGGCCGTTCCGGTGGCCTTCGAGTCGCCGCCGATTGTCCGGCTGATCGCATCCAGGGATTGCCCCGAAATTTGTTTGGTCAATAGGTCCAATATCCCGGCCATGATTCCTTCTCCCTCATTGCAGTTTGGTGGTGGGGTTCATTCCCCCCTTTGAGTCAGGGACCCGGCTCCTGATCTGGAACCGGGTTCCCCATTCCATTCCGGATATATCAAGCAGACCTAATACTAGTAGGTCATTTTCGGATCCATCTTCTTGGCGGCATCGATCCATTTGGTGACCGTGGCCTCGGGAGGAGAAGTGCGAGCCAGCTTCTTCTCGTTGTTTACCTTCTCCATGGCGTCGGCCAGGTTGGCCGCGTTCCGGGTGCGCAGTTCCTTGATGGTGTCCACGCCGGCGGCCTTGAGCAGTTCGGAAAACTGGCTGCCAATGCCGGAAACCCTCATCAGGTCGGCCATGTTGCTCCATTTGAGAATGGTCGATTCGCCCACTCCGGTGGTCTCGGCGACTTCCTTGCGACCGGCAGGGGCGCAGCATTTGTCGAGAAGATCATCGGTGGTGATGATGTTGGCGGCCGCCAGCTTGGCGGCGTTGGCGGGACCGATTCCCTCGATTTCATCAATCTTGTAGGACATCATTTCTCCTTGCTGTTGGCGCGGCCGGCCGGTGAGCCGGACGCAGTTCGGATGAATCACGAAAACTCACCGTTGAAGTTACCTGCCTGTCCTAGACCCCAAAACAGGCAAAAAGTCACTTCGGGTCATTTTCTTACCCCGCAGAATACCAACGAAGGCCCCTCCTGACAAGGGCCCGCCACAAGTCGTTCATTTGTGGTATAATTATGCTAATTACAGATGAATATATGTTGGAGGGATCATGTTTCAGCGGACAAAAATATGGAGGAGATTCCGGTATCGGCCGGCTGGGGTTTGGTCGATCTTCGCCCTCGTTTTGGCGGTAGGGGCCGCGGTGCCTCCTGAAGCGGCCGAGGAAAAATCCTCTCCCCTGGTTCATCAGAAGTCCCTGGAATCCATCTACCAGGCCCGGGAAGGCCGGCCCATCTGGATTTCCCTCGATGGAAGATTAAACGCCTCGGGCAGCTCCCTTCTTTCGGTCCTCCGGAATGCCGACCAGGAAGGATTGAGACCCGACGACTACCATGTCCAGACCCTTGCAGATCTTGTTGATCGCCCGGACCTGCGGACGCCCTTCATCCCCATTTCAACCCGTGAATTGATCGAACCCCTGCTGACCGACGCCTTCCTGGC
>CBDUDB010000099.1:0-9634 GCA_965365795.1 uncultured bacterium
GACGACCAGACGCCTTTGTTGTTGATCCAGAGATCCCGGATCGTCGGTCTGCGCCCGAGTTGTCCCGATAGCGCGGAGTGGCCGAAGATGCAGGAAAGTGATGAGCACTGCTGGCCGCAGGCGAAGATGGCTTTTGCAGGATTCACACTCGAAGGCCGCGCGTACACCGGAGACATGGAACCGCACCGACGTCGACTCGCCGACCTCCTCAACTACGGCAAAACTTTTTTCGTGATGGAAACCGACGATGGTCCGTGGATCGTCAACAAGGACCTTCTGAACCACCTGGTGCCCCTGACCTAGAAAGACGCTACCAATTCAATGGATAATATTAACCTGTATATAGAAGCCATGCTGGACGGCGGCAGCGACTTGCTCATGCTCGTGGAGGGCAAACAACCCGTCATGCGGGTGGAGGGCCAGGGCCGGTCGATATCTTCGACGCCGGTCAACGAGGCCGAACTGGTGGAATTTCTGACCGGCCCGCTGGGACAGCCTTCGGTCGCGGGGGCGGCCGATACCCCGGAGCCGATTCCCTATCACGGCGCGAAATTACCGGTCCTGGTCAAAGAAGCCCGAACCAACGGGGCCCTGTCACTGCTGATCACCCGGGCGCCGCAGGGGGCGACGGAGAAGATCGCTACGGCACCAGCGTCGGCACCGGCATCGGTGGTGGCCGAGGTGAGCGAAAAAGCCCCAACCCAGACCGGACGCCTGATCAACTACTTCAACAAGATGATCTCCGAAGGCGCCAGTGATCTACATCTGAGCACGGGGGAGGCGCCCTTTCTGCGCAAGGACGGCGAAATGGTCCCTCTTCAGGAAGCTCCGTTCACGCACGATGAGTTGCACGCCTTGCTGATGGAGATAGTCCCGGAGAGAAACCGCGTCGAATTCGCCGAGGAATTCGATACGGATTTTGCCTACGAAATTCCCGACCAGGCGCGCTTCCGCTGCAACTACTTCAATGACCGCAATGGGTGCGGCGCTGTATTCCGCCAGATCCCGGTGGACATTCTGACGGCCGAACAACTGGGCTTGCCCGAGAAGTTGCTGAAACTTTGCAATCTCACCAAGGGCCTGGTTCTGGTCACGGGACCGACGGGGTCGGGCAAGTCGACCACGCTGGCGGCCCTGGTGGACCATATCAACAAGACCCGGAACGATCACATCATCACCATCGAGGATCCCATTGAATTCGTGCACCACAACCAGAAGTGTCTGGTCAACCAGCGCGAAGTGAATGTTCATACCAAGGGGTTCAAGCAGGCGCTGCGGGCCGCGTTGCGCGAGGATCCGGATATCGTGCTCGTGGGCGAGATGCGGGATCTGGAGACCATCAGCATCGCCATTGAAACAGCCGAAACCGGACACCTGGTTTTTGGAACGCTGCATACCACCACCGCGGTCTCAACTGTCGATCGCATCATCGATCAGTTCCCGGCTGACCGGCAGGGTCAAATCCGGGTGATGCTTTCCGAGTCGCTTCGCGGGGTCATTTCGCAGACCCTTTGCAAGAAGAAGGGCGGGGGACGGGTGGCGGCTATCGAGGTGCTGCTCTACTCGCGCGCAATCGGTAATCTGATTCGCGAGGGCAAGACCTTCCAGATTCCCTCGGCGATGCAGACGGGCAAGAAGGAAGGCATGATGCAGTTGAACGAGGCGCTCATGAACCTGGTGAACGAGGATCTCATCACCGCCGACGAGGCTTTCGTGCGGTCCATAGACAAGGACGGAATCCAGCCCTTGCTGGCCGACAAGGGGCTTACCCTCTGCGTTTGATCCTATGGCCGTTTGCCCGGAGGTTCATTTCCAGTTCGCCCCGGGGAACCTGTCTACCCAGTACCGTGTGCGATGTAAATAGTAGCCTGGCTCCAATGGCTCATAGTCTTCGTAGATGTAGCCATCGATAGTCTTCGGAACGGCCGGTTCAATCTGTGTTCCCTCATGCCATTCGTTGAAGGATGTGATCCCGATGAGCGGGGGTTCCACATCGATCGCGTTTTTGAACATCCGGTCATAGTAGATTCCACCATCCCTCGAGCGGGTGGTGTTGCTGTTCCAGGGGCGGACCCGTGTGTCCAGGTAGCCGGGACCCACGCAAGGGATGAAGGTCATATCGTGGCCGCTCGCCCACTCGGACAATTCGGGCCAGTTGGCCGAAGACGAGCCGTAGGTGAAACCGTCACTGGCAAAGTAGGTGTAGAATCCGTCGAATCCACCCTCCAGGAAAAACCCGCCCTCGTCCTGGGTAACCCAAAGCCCGATGGCCACGATGTCGTATTTGGAATTGCGAACTGAGAGGTCGCCGTCGGGTCGCAGAAGGCGGCTCCACTCATTCGCCGGTGTCAGGTAGGAATCATAGAAGTAAAAAAGCGGTCGGCCGTCGTGTTGTTCGGATCGATGGAGTGCCGGATGAGCCCCGTACCGATCCAGCAGGTAGACAATGGCATCGCGGCTGGTTTGGGCATCGCGAAGGGGGAAGGGCTCCAGATGAATGGCAATCTCGATGTCGAAACCGGCGGCAGCATCCATCAGAATCGACAGACTGGCATCTTCGAATGATCCGGGACCCCACCAGCTCACGACCAGGACTCCGATGCCCGCGGCGGCGCACTGGCTCAGGTGTCGCTTGATAACGCTCTCATCTTTGGAACTGTATGCGCCCAGCTCCGGAAAATAGTTCGCCCCGATGTTTTCACCGCCGGGGTACTTGACCGGATCCTCGACCCCGAGAACATCATGGTTCCAGTGCAGCATTTCCCCATCGGTCTCGACGTTCGCGTACCAGCCATAGTAGAAGGAGTGAATCGAATAGTTGACGGGCTGGTCCACGGGGCCGGACGAACAACCACCTTGAAGCGGCAAGGCCAGCAGGCAAAAAAGGGCGATCCGTTTCATACCATGCTACTTGATCAAACTGATCTTGCGGACGGTGGCCAGGGCGCCGTCGATTTCGACACTCGCGAAGTACATCCCCGAGGGTAGACCCCTGGCGTTCCAGGTGAAGTTATGCAGGCCCGCGGCCATGGGACCTTCCTGTAATACCTCGACCAACCGACCCCGGCTGTCGTGCACCAACAGGCGTGCGTATCCAGATGAAGGCAACCGGAAGCTGATTTCCGTCACAGGGTTGAACGGGTTGGGCCAGCATCGCAATTCAACCTCGCGAGTCGGCAGCGCCATCGCAGAAGAAGCAGGCAGGTCCACGTTGAAGAGGTAGATTCCCGATGAACTGGGATGAATGTTCGCCACGCAGATGATCGTTTCGTCATATCCGGCGGCGGCGTCAAAGGTCAAGGCCCCGTCGTTCATCTGGTCCAGCAACACCGGTTGGACCAAGGTCGGCAATGACGGATCCAGGGCGATCAGATTGACGAGAAAATCCCGTGTATCAGCACCATTGAAGGTGAAGACCGCAGGCGAATCCATGTTGGTCAAGCGCGCATATTCACCGGCCCAGTTCTGCAAGCTGGACGAGCCGTTGACGGGCAGTTCGGTGTACGTGCGCCAGGGGTTGAAAGCAGGTAGCGTGTCCCCAACGTAACCGAACTGGCCACTGCCCAGGGTGGGGTCGTCCAGGTAATTGGCGATCGTCCAGTTGGCAAAAATCGCCTCGACGGGAATGCTGTAACTCAAATCTATCAGAACCTGCTGGTACCCGCTCATGCCGTTGAGGGGTTGGTGGGCCACATCCCAGATAAACTGCTGGCCGCCAAACTGTTCATACATATACAGGGTCCACAGATAGGTCTGGATGTAATCGGCCCAGGCCCCGCCCCAGCTGGTCAGACTGTTGTCCGGGTTGCTGTTGAAACCGGAAATGTTATCCGGATTTCCGAAGAGCCACATGGCCAGTTCGGCCAGGCCTTCGTCGACCCAGGAATTTTCGTTCTCGTCGGTGTTGAAATGGATCATGTGTTCGAACTCGTGGGCCGCCACCGCCAGCATGTAGTCGCCGCCCGGGTCGCCGTTGTCGGTGGCAAGGTATACCACGTCGGCTTCGTTGCTGGCCCAGGGCTGGGTTCCGTCGGGATACTGATCAAATGCCCAGAAATAGCCGTCGGACGAGATATTGAACCGGTAATAGAGCAGGAAGATGCGGTCCTGTCCATCCAGAGGATTGGGCGGATCGCCGAAGTGCGAGGTGTTCAGGTCCCAGATGCCCTGATCGGGGAAATTACCCACGCTCTCGTTCTCGAAATTGGCGACGATGCGATCGACCGCCGCCTGGTTCATGCCGCCCACGTTCCACTCGTCGTCATCGACGACCACGAAGACGTTGTCACCCATTGCTCGCACAGTGCAGGGTTTGAGCGTGGCCACGGGCATGCCGCCCAGGTCCCAGATGTACCAGTCCCAGGTGTCGCCCACCTGAGGGTTCGCCGGTACGGACCGAGTCTGACCCCCGGTAGGGGCCCATTGTCCGGAGGCTTCCAAGCGGGCGCGCGTCTCGGCATAGGGCTCATCCGGCCGGGGTAACTGATGGGTCAGACATTCGACGGCCCAGGTCAGCGAAGGCCCGAGCAGCAGAACGAGAAAAGCCAGGGCCGGTAGCGGCGAAGTACGGTGTAAGCGCGTCATATTCATGATGAGATTCCTTCCCCCAAAGGGCCGGCGACAAAATCCAGGAAATCGTGATGGATCATACTATATTCTCGCCTGGTATGTGTAGAGTTCGTGATACCGACCTTTCTGGGCGACAAGTTGATCGTGTTTCCCGCGCTCGACGATGCAGCCGTCTTCCAGGACCAGAATCTGGTCGGCGCGCCGGATCGTGCTCAAACGATGGGCGATGACCAGGGTGGTTCGGCCGGTCATGAGGCGCCCAAGACTTTCCTGGATATAGGCTTCACTTTCGGTGTCCAGGCTCGAGGTCGCCTCGTCGAGAATGAGAATTCGTGGATTGGCAAGCAGCGCCCGGGCGATCGAAACCCTCTGTCGTTGACCACCGGATAGTTTGACCCCACGCTCACCGATCAGGGTATCGAGCCCCTTCTCGAAGGTGTCCGTGAATATCTTGACGTGGGCCGCGGCCACCGCATCGAGAAGTTCTTCCTCGGTGGCGTCTGATCGTGCCAGAAGAATGTTCTCACGAATCGTTCCTTCGAACAGGAATTCATCCTGAAGCACGACACCGAGCTGGTCGCGGAAGCTGTCGAGTTGTACGGTTGCGAGGTCACAACCGTCGATACGCACGATGCCCCTGGTCGGGATTCGAAACGAGGCGGCCAGGCTGGCCGCCGTTGACTTGCCCGACCCGGAGCTGCCCACCAGTGCGGTGACCGTTCCGGCCGGGGCTTCGAAGCTGACGTCCCGCAAGACATCCTTGCCCTCCTCGTAGGCGAAAGAGACGTTCTCGAAGGTGATGTCACCACGAATGTCGTTCAATACCACCGAGCGGCCTTCTTCTTCACCCTCTCGTTCCATCGAGAGGATTTCCTCCATGCGATCCAGGCCGGCAAAGGCTTCGGTTATCTGGGTTCCGATGTTGCTCATCTGGACGATCGGCGTGATGAGGAAGGCGAGGTACAACGAAAAGGCGACGAACTCTCCCACCGTCATTTCTCCCCTGATGATCAGGGTTCCTCCGACACCCATGATGATGATGCTCGTCAGACCCATCAGGAGGGTGGCCATGCTGGTCACCAGGCTGGTGGCCGTAAGTGACAGTTTGACGTTTTGGAAAAGACGATCCACGCCGGTCTCGAAGACCTGGTATTCCTGCGGCTCGGCGTGGAAGCCCTTGATCACGCGGATACCGCCGAGGGTCTCGGTGAGCCGACCGGTGACCTCGGCGTTGATGGCGCTTCGTTTCCGGAAAATCGGCCGGATATAGGCAAAGGCCTTGAGTGATATCAGTCCGAAGATGATCAGGGGAATGAAGGCGTAAAGCGTCATCTGGGTATTGATCCGGATCAACAGGAAGACGGCCACCCCGGCGGTCAACAGCCCACCCACCAGCTGAACCAGCCCGGTCCCGACAAGATTGCGAACCCCTTCGACGTCCCTCATGATCCGGGAGACCAGGGCGCCGGACTTGTTGTCGTCGAAGAAAGCGATCGGCAGCCGAATGATCTGTTTTTGCATCTGCGAGCGAAGCGTCGAGATCAAATGCTGGGCTTCCACGCTGAGAAGACGGGTCAATAGAAACGAAGTCACCGATTGGACAAGAAGAGCCAGACCGACCAAAAGCAACAGCACCCGGAGCAAGGAGGTGTCCTGATCGGCGATGACGTTGTCGATGAGGTATTTGCTCGAGCCGGGCAAAACCAGCCCGGACAGACGATTGGCGAAGATGAGGACGAGTCCCCCAAAAATCAGTTTTCGTCTGGGCCAGATGATGGTGGAAAATGCATGACGCATGCTGGACAGGGAGACCGAGCGCTTTTTGGGCCCTTCATTATCCAGGGCCAGGGAGGGTGCCTGATCCTTGGTCTTGGGAGCGTCTTTGGTGCCAGCGGTGCTTTTCATCATGACCTTTGTTCTGTTGAATTAAGGCCATTCTAGTCTAAATAGCCCGTGACCGATAGGGGGACCCTTCCCTTTTCCACAATTCGTTGGTGGACTTGGAGATGGGAAGCCATCCCTGATAGATAAGGGGGTGAAAATAGGGATTTCCGGAGGGGAGTGACTACCCCGGAAGTGGCCCAAACGCCCCGGTTTTTCACTTTTCTTTGACGAAAGGGAATTTTTGTGGTAGGGTATGTTCCTGTATGGAATACGACGTATTTTTCATATCGTATCCAGATATCGCCGAAGATTCAGGGTCACAGGAAGAGATTTTGGAGGTCTCCCCGACTGCCAAGGCTAAAACACCGAAATTTCGGCTCATTCTTTTCCCCGGAAAAGCCGGAAGGATTTAACAGCTTTAGTCCCTGTCCCTGAGGTTCCGAAAGTCCAGCGCTTTTAAGATCCTCACCACTTTTATTCGCGGTTTTGTCAAAATTCGCTTTTGCCGCGAATATTTATCGATCTGGAGGCCGCCCATGTCTGTGATAGGACATTTCTCCCATCGTATTTCCGATCGCACCTTTCGATTTCTGCCTTTCGTCCTGGTTTTGGCCGGCTTTTTCTGCGGGATTCTCTCCATGGCACCCGCTGATACCTTGGCCGCCGTCAGCCAGGTCATTCATGAAGGGTCGTTCCACTCCGGTGATCTGAGGTGGGAAGCCGACTCCCAGGGAGTGCCCTATCCGGTCTTCGACAATACTCGCCCGTTGACCGAGCCAGGCCTTCCCCAATTGCCGGCCCGGGAAATGGTGCTGCTGGTGCCGGTGGAGATGGAGGTGACCAGCCTGTGGATCGAACCGGTGGAAACCCACCGAGAGGCGATGAAAAACGCTCTGGCCATCGCGCCGGCGCACTTCACCGATTCCCATGAATATGTCACCACGACCAGAATGGACCGCCGCGACGGATCCTTCCCCTCGGTATGGGGTGAATTCACCGGAAGCCATTTCTGGCGTGGCTACCGCCTGGCCACCATCAGCATTTATCCCGTGCGGGAAATCCAGACCGACAGCGGTTCGGAGCTCGAATACCTCGACCGGTTCGCCGTGAGGATGGAAACGGGCGCCCCGGTTAACCTGGCTGATATCGCTGTAAGGCAGCGCTTGGTCGCAGGCGAGGCCGAGGAAAATGCCCAGATTTTGGCCCAGCTGGTGGACAATCCGGAAGTCATTTCCGGGTACCGCCGGGAAAACGGTCAATTGGTGGAAAACAAATCCGCGGCCTTCGAACCTACCAAGACCCCGAGCCTTCAAGGCAGCGGTGTTACCTTCCTGATCATCACCAATAATGATATGGAAAGCGAATTCCAGGTCCTGGCCGATTACAAGACGGCCCAGGGATTGCCAACGGTTGTGGCCACCACGGAATTCATCGTGGCCAACTACCGAAACGGGGCCGACCTCCAGGACACCATCCGGTTGTTCATTCAGGACGCCTACCAGAAATGGGGTGTGGAATACGTGTTGCTGGGCGGTGACACGGATGTTCTTCCGGCCCGTTTCATTGACAACACCTTTTATCCCACTATTGGATACACCTCTATTCCCGTGGACCTGTATTTCGCCTGCCTGGATGGCAACTGGAACGCTGACGGAGATTCCTATTTTGGTGAACCCCCCTCAACGGGTGTTACGGGAGACCTGGCCGACTTTGCCGAGGAAGTATACATCGGTCGCGCGACGGTAAGCACCTCGGCCATGGCCACGGTTTTTGTGGACAAGGTCGTTACCTACGAAACCGTCGGGGCCACCGCCGGCTGGGCCAACCGCGCTCTTTTCGCCGCCGAAGTGCTGTTTCCCGAAGACTGGCCCGAAAACAATCACATCCTCCTGGACGGCGCCCAGTATGCCGACCAGCAGGTTAATGATTTCCTCGTTCCCTGCACCGACATGGAATACATGCGGATGTACCAGACCGACGAGGGATTTCCCTGGGATACGGAGCTGACCAGGGCGGCCTTGATCGACACCCTTAACAGCGGCCGTTACGGTATCTTTAACCAGATCGGGCATGGCTCCTTTTTCGTCATGTCCGTCGCCAACGGGAATTTCGGGACCGGAGACGCCGACCAGCTCACCAACGGCGACAATCTGTTCATGATCTATGCCCTGAACTGCGCTTCGGGGGCATTCGACAAGTCTTGCCTCCTGGAGCGGTTTATCCAGAATCCTAACGGGGGATCCATCTGTTCGTTGGGGTCGGCCCGGGCAGCTTTTCCCAACGCCTCAAACAATTATCAGCAGGAGTTCTTCAATCAGCTCTATTGCTCCGGTGACATGCGGGTTGGAAAACTGGTGGCCCTCAGCAGGTTACCGTTTGTCGGTTTGACGGACGCCAATTTCGTGGATCGCTGGACCTTCGAGAACTACACGTTGCTGGGCGATCCCACCCTGCCCCTCTGGACGGGCGTTCCGGCGGTGACGGCCCTGGCCGGGCCTTCAAGTTTGGGACTGGGCCCCCAGACGGTTAATTTTTCTGTCACCGAGGGCGGTGGTCCGGTGCGAGATGCCCTGGTCTGCCTCGCCAAGGACGACGATAGTTATGTCTACGGATACACCAATGCCCTGGGTGTGGTAAATCTGGATTTCCTGCCAACGACGACCGGGCAGGCGACGGTAACGGTGACCGGGAAGAACCTGGTCAAGAAAATCCAGCAATTATCGGTTGCCTCGGGTGCGGCCTATGTGGCGGTCTCTTCCATGTCGGTGACCGACAACGGCTCCGACGGCAGCCTGGGCAACGGGAACCAGACCATTGAGGCGGGCGAGGTTGTCGCCCTGGATGCGGTGTTGCGTGAAACCGGAGGCTCCGGTACCTCAGCCCTTACCGGTGTGTTGAGTTGCGCCGATCCTCGGGTGACCATCACCGCCAACACGGCTTCCTTCCCCGCCGTGGGAGCCGGTGGTTCTACCTCCTCCCAGAATCCCTTCCGGGTGTACTTCCTACCGGCGATCAGCGACGGATCCGAAATCACCTTCCAGCTTGACGTTGCCAACGGGGCGCAACACTACATTTCCGAGTGGTCGGTGATCGTGGAAGCTCCCGAGCTGGAAGTGGTCTCCATGGATTGGGAAGACCAGTCTTACGGCAACGGAAATGGTGTTTTGGAAAACGGGGAAAG
>CBDUDB010000100.1:0-9540 GCA_965365795.1 uncultured bacterium
GCCAGCAGGAGTGCCAGCAGGAGCGCAAACATTGTGATTGATGCGATGAGTTTCTTCATTTCCTGCACCTCCTCCTAGAAGTTGTAGCCCACGCCTACCCCGAACAGGTTGGCCAGGGACTTGTAAGAACCGAAAGGATAATCGGTGGTGTTGCGGAGGGGTTCTCCGTTTTCGATGTTGGTTCGCTCGGTGCCGACGACGACCATGTAACTGAGGTTGAAGTCCCAGTTGCCATACTTGTACAGGGCGCCTAATGAGTAGTCATTACGGTCGCTGTCCGGCAGCAGGGGACTGACCGCGACCAAAGGCTGCGGCGTCTTGTCGTGCACGTAACCGGCCATGAAGTTCCATTTTTCATTGGCCTGGTAGTCGAAGCCGAACCGGATCTGCCAGGAATTCTCGTAGTTGAAGTGGATGGTCTGGTCCAAGTCGTCGTTCTGGAAATTCAGGGCCAGCTTTTCGAACGTGCTCCATCCGAACCGCACATAGTTGAATTCGGCCTTGAACTTCGGCACGAACCGGTAGGCGATCCCCAATGAGAGGATGTCCGGCAGGTTCAGGTCCGAAGATAATTTCTGGGCACTGCCCAGGCTGCCGACCAGAGCGTCGCCCCAGGGGTCGTTGCCGGGGGTCACAGCTTCCAGAGTGGCATCCGCGTCGTCGAACTTCATCTTCTTCTTGAAGTGGTACATGACGCCCAGGGAAAGCTTTTCGTTGGGACGGTACATCGCGCCCAGCGTGGGCGTGATGTTGAGCGAACTGGATCCCTTGATCGTCGTGTGGATGGCGTTTTGCCCGAACTGAGGTTCGGGTGAGTACTTTTTCAATTCCAGATCCTGGTGGGCGATATCCACGCCCGCGGCGATGGCGAACCCTTCGGCCACCGTGAGCGAGACCGCCGGGGTCACGTAGATGGTCTGGATCGAAACGTCGTGGCTTATCCGCCGGCCGACCCAGTTTTCCGGGTCCTTCCAGACCACGCCCAGGCCGAACGGAGCGTAAACGCCAATTCCGAAGGCGGCCACGCCGCCTGGATTGTTGGTGTAGTAGACGCCCGGTACGGGGTAGATCTTATCCTCTGCTTCACCTGTGGAGGTGGTGGGATCGGTCTTGCTCAGTTTGCCCGAAAACGAGAATTTGGGGGCCACAAATACTGCGTTCGCCTCGGCGCGGGACCCTTTCATGAACGACAAGCCCGCCGCGTTGTAGAACAGGGCCGAACCGTCGTCCGCTGTTGCGGTGAACGCACAGCCCATAGCTGTGGCTTTGGAGCCGGCTTCGTAGATGCTGAATCCTGACGCCAGGGCCGAACCCGTGACGAAAATCAGCAATCCCGCAACCAACAGGGTGCAAGTCATCCTTTTCCGCATTTCGCCTCCTCTGCATTGCGTAAACAAACCCGGGTCAAGAATCCGGCCGCCTGAATGCGCCCTGGGACCCGCGGAGATCCGCAAGAACATGACCGAGCGACCGTAGCACAGGCACCGGGGGGTGCAAAGACCTTTTCAATCAGGCCAAAGTGGATCATATTAGACCGGTTACCACGGTTCAGGAGGCCCCATGCTGTTTGTCGACGACCCCACGGATTTCCACCGAGCCCTACCCGGATTTCTGCCCCGAATTCAACGAACGATCGGGTCACCTGCGGAGAGTCCAGGGCCCGATCCCTTCCACCGGTCCCTTGGCGAAGCCCTTTATGGGTCCAATGACCAACCCTTGATGACGGCCGACCAACCGGAAGGCGACTGGAACGATTTCTGGACTTTTTGGTACCTGGCCGCCCGGTCGCCTGTTTCCCAGTACGACACTCTGCGCCAGGTGATAGCCGACCGCCAGGACTTGCCTGGCCATGGTGTCTGCCTGGCCTTGTCGGGAAAGGAGTTTCATGGTCAGCAGGGACGCAGGTGGCAAGCCGTGCCGGGCAACCTTCATCTGAGTCTGGCCCTTCGGTGTGACCTGGACGCTGCGGACTGTAGCTTGGCTTTGACCATGTTGCCGGCCGTGGCGGTGATGGACGCCCTGTCCCTTCTGGTGAGGGGCGATGAGGCGTCTTGCGAACTGGGCATCAAGTGGGTCAACGACATCCTGGTCAACGGTCGGAAACTCGGTGGGGTGCTGACCTCGGCCCGGTCCCAGGACGGTCGCATCGGATCCTGTGTCCTGGGCATCGGCCTGAACGTGACCGCGGTTCCGGAGGTTGCGCCGACTCTTTTCACACCAGGAGTCAGTTGCCTGACCGAACATTTCAACTTGCCGGATGGAAGTTTGGAAACCGTTTTGCGAGCGGTGTTGAGAGCAGTGGCCACTCGTTTTGAGGAGCTGGTTGATCAGGGCCCGGGTCCGTTACTGGCAGCTTATCGTTCTTCTTCCCTGATCATGGGGCGCATGGTAGAGATCCAGCCGGATGAGAATTCCGACCACCCTTTCCGTAGAGGCCGTGTTCTGGCCATCGATCAAAATCTGGCCCTCACTTTGGATGACGATCCCCAGCCGGTGACCACGGGGCGACTGATCCTCCTTAGCCGGGAAAACTGACCCTCATCATAAAACGCCTGAATTTATGGATCTTCCCATTTTTCATACAGTTTTGCTATTGCCGGTCGATGAATCAACTAATCCCAGAGGGGGACAATTAGGGATAACCCTCAGGGTTTTCAATTCGGAGTTTATGATGACCTCAGGAAACGAAGCCGGAAATGATATCAGGATCGCCCGCTTCCTGGCCCGTCGCGGTGCGCCGGGGGCTTACGCTTACGCGGCTTTTGCGGTTTTGGTGGTCGGTCTGACCGGGGTCTGGAAACTCCAGCCAGTCCCGGTGGCGGTCATGATTGCGGTGAACCTGGCCACCGGTTGGGTTAGAAAACGCCTGAGCCGGCGATTCGACCGGGACTACGTTACCAACCCAGGCCTGTGGGCTGGTATGTTCCTGGCCGCTACCCTGGTCTTTGCGGTCTCCTGGGGACTTTTTACCATCCTGATGGTCAAGACCTACGGCATGGGAGGGGAATTGCTGCTGACCATGCTGGTGATAACCGGCCTGGTTTCCGGCGGTATCAGTGCTTTGAGCGCCGATGCCAAAACCATCATTCCCTATCTTACCATCATCATTGGTTGTTCGGTGGTGGCAGCGAGCACCTTGCCGGCCCCGGAAAATCTGCGTCTGGCCCTGATTTTCTCCCTCTACCTGGCCTATTGCCTGGCCCAGACCCGCATCCAGAATCGGCATATCCTGGTGGATTTCAAGAGGACGGATCTGCTGGAGCAGCGCAAAAAGGACCTGGCGGTGGCCAAGGGCCAGGCCGAGGCGGCCAGCGAAGCCAAGAGTCTGTTTCTGGCTAATATGAGCCATGAGATTCGGACGCCGATCAACGGCATCCTGGGCATGACCGAGCTGGCTTTGGATACTGATCTCACACCTGAGCAGCAAGAGTACCTGGAACTGGCCCGCTATTCCGGCGGCAACCTGTTGACCCTGGTCAACGACCTGCTGGACTTTTCCCGCATCGAGGCCGGCCGGATGGAACTGGAGCCGACCCATACGGACTTGCGCGAACAGGTGGCTCTCAACGTCGAAGCCATGATCACCGGCAACAGCCTGTGCCGGGTCCCGGTCACCTGGCAGGTATCCGAATCGGTGCCCCAGATGGTGATCCTGGATGACAACCGCTTCAAACAGATCCTGACCAACCTGGTGGGCAACGCCCTCAAGTTCACCGGGGAAGGCGAGATCACGGTGGCAGTGGACGCCCGGTCTACCTCGGACGGCCTGTTGCTCATCACCACCGTTGTCAAGGATACGGGCATCGGTATCCCCGCCGGAAAATTGGGCACCATCTTCGGGTCGTTTTCGCAGGCCGACAATTCCTTTGTGCGTGAGTACGGAGGCACGGGTCTGGGCCTGGCCATCAGCAGCCAACTGGTCCAGTTGATGGGGGGAGACATCAAGGTGGAAAGCGAGGAGGGCGTCGGCAGCGCCTTCACCTTCACCGTCACGGCCTGTCCGGTGAGCGAGGAATGGCTCGAGAAAAAGAACCGGCTTGACACCCCTGCCAAGAGGGTTGATTCCGGGAAACAGTTGCGGGTACTGGTGGTCGAGGATAATCCCGTTAACAGCCGGTTTGTGGAGCGTTACCTGCAAAAACGGGGGCATGCCGTGGAAGTGGTCGAAAACGGCAGGCAGGGCGTGGATATTTTCCAGGAAAAGGTTTTTGATCTGGTCCTCATGGATGTCCAGATGCCGGTCATGGACGGGCTGCAGGCGACCGAAGCCATCCGGGACTGGGAAGCGGACCCGGAATTTCATGTCCCGGTGGTTGGGCTGACCGCCCACGCTTCCGCCGAAGACCGAGAGCGGTGCCTCCAGGCCGGCATGGACGGGTATCTGACCAAGCCGATGAACCTGTCGGACCTTGACAAAATCCTCGCCGACGTCGTGAATCATGAATTGATTCCCGCCTGACGGGTCGGCCTGTTTCACCTGGTTTGTGGAACCCTCATGAGTGACCATCGTTCTTTTCCCTATGCGTGATCGTGGTAATCCCTGGAAATGGCCCCTCTGCATCGGCCTGGCCTTCGGTCTGGTTTTTGTGACGGTATTTCTGGTGCCGCGAAGCTGGATCGACGCCTTCTTTTCTCCCTTGGCCCTGGTCGAGCGGCTCGAACGCGAACAAGGCCAGCGCTGGCTTGTTCTTTTGCCCCCGCCGGCGGTCCAGATGATACCCCACCGCGAACCCGATATCCCGGATCCCCCAACTGACCTTTCCCGTCTGGAAACCCATCATGATCCCGACTGGTGGTCACAAGGTTGGCGTATCATGACGATGAACCAAGAGAGTGCCACCCACCGGCAGGCGGTGGCCGACAGCGTGGTGATTCTGCTGGCAGCCCTGGGGGTGGAGAGGGATTTCATGAATCGGGCCCGGCCCGACAGCGTGCTCGCCGCTCGTCTTTTTATACTCCAGGTCGAGGATTCCTTCAAATTCGACGAGCTGAAGCCCTACCTCACCGCCATGGCCCGGGCCAGGGACTACGCCGATATCATGTCCCGGGCGGCGGATATGTATGATGATTTTTTGCGGACCGAAATCATGACCCCCGACTGATCACCCCAGGACAGGCTCCATTCACACGGTTCGAGGTTACGGCCAATCGGAATTGTGGTAATTTGCCAAAAACTTGACTATTTTATTCATGGTTTTGAGCAGGGACCTTTTCCCGGCATTTTTCGGATTCAACGGATCAACGGGAGTATCCATGTTTCGTGTCACCAGAGCTGAAGAACAGGCCGTTCGTCTTATCATGCGCTTGGCCGTGGTCGGGGAACAGCTGACTTTGTCCGACCTGGCCGTGGCTGAAGATCTTCCCGAACCCACGGTGGCCAAACTGCTGGGCATGTTGCGCCGGGGCGGCGTGGTGGAGGCGGTCAGGGGGCGAAATGGCGGATATGTCCTGGCTGATCAACCGGCGCGGACCAGCGCGGCCAGCGTGATCCGCAGCATCAGCGGTGACCAGGTTTTCGAATATCCCTGCAGTGAATCCAACGACCACCCCGATTGCCCGCGTTCGGACGATTGCGGATTGCGCCCGGTGTGGCAGCACCTGGGCAGCCGGGTCGCCGAAGTGCTGGAGCAGACGAGTATCGCCGATCTTCTGGTCAAGGAAGCGTCGGCCTCCCGGAACCTGGAAACCCTGTGGCCCCTGGCGGGCAAGTAATCCACCCGGTACTTGACCTCACAGGAACCGGACCAGACCGCCCCACCGCTCGTCCATGCGGAACCCCTGCTTCTGGTAGAAACGCCGCAGATAAAAGTGGGTTTTGATGGCCTTGACGCCCAGGGCCGTCAGTCGTGTACAGAAATCCGCGAGGATGGCGCTGGCGATGCCGTGTTCCATGAGGGCCTGGGTGACCACGATCCCGTCCAGAAAAACCGCTTCGTTGTCGATTTGGCGGTAAACCACTCCCCCGATGATCTGTTCGGCTTGGTCGGTGGCCACCAGGTAGCGGTCGGCTTCGCTGATGGTCTTGGGAAAACCAGCCTTCAGGAACAGGCGGTAAAGCTGGCCGACTTCCGCCGGGCCGGTAGGTTCGCCGACGATGTAGGGGTGTCCGTGTTCATCGGTGATGGTGGAACGCACGATGACCTGACTGTGTTCGGAAGCCCCGACCGCGCGCACTTCCACCCGGTCGCTGCGTGACCGGTGGGGGAAGGCCAGCCGATTGAAGGCCGTCCGGTCGTCAGGGTCGGTCAATGCCGCTTGTAGGTCTGAAAGTTCCACCATCTGGGTCGCGCGCCGTCCGGGATGGCGGAACATGCGCACCAGCAGACGGTCGAAGATGTCCAGCAGGTGAAGTTCGGCGTTCTTGAAATATGTGTTCCTGAAGAGGGTGAACCGGGCGATCTCGGGCATGCGGTCAAGGCGGTACAGACGGGTGAGCTCCTCGATAATTTCCAGCCGGGCTTTCAAAGGAGCCTGCATGTTGACTGTTTCCCAATCCTGGAAGCGGTTGATGGCTCCCAGCAGATTCAAGGGTGGCTGGTAACTGCCCTCCAGGGAAATGATAAATCCATCGAGGGCCTCGGAAAAGCCCAGCCCCATTTCATCGAAACCGGCACTGGAAATTTCCTGCTGCAATTCCTTGAGCCAGACCAGAGCATCGTCCCGGCCCAGGGCTTCGACGAAGGATTCGAAGATCCATTCCCGTTCCAGGTACTCCTTGGTCCAGGGGTAGTGACTGACGGTGTGCTGGTACATGTTCCGCCAGATGGGCCGGATCAGGGATAGGGGACCGGCATAGGATTTCCAGCCTGAAAGGTTGTTCTGCACGGCGCCCCGCCGGAAATCGGGTTCCGGCACGACGATGTTGTTCATGATGATCAGGCCGGGGATGATCCGCCGGCCGCTGTTGCGCCAGCCGCGAACGACCACGCTCATGGCCCTGACCATCAGCTGATGCCAGCGCATCCGGGTGGGCGGGGCGGTGCCGGGGCCACGGATGCCGCTGAACTCGCGGATTTTTTCCCACACCGTCAGGTCGCTGACATAGGCCATGGACAGGGCGCCAAGTTCGGGCCGGAAGCAACCGAAGGTCGGCAGCATGGGGGTGCCGATGGGGTAACCGCCCAGGACGATGTACAAGAAAATGGTGTCCAGAATGATATTCTGATCGAAGTCCTGCCGGATGATCACCTGCAGATCAAAATGTTTGCCGCCGGTGGTGTTCACGCTCACGCGGTAGCGTGAATCCTCGAAGCGGGAAATGATGCGGGAAACCCAGATGCCGCCTGGACCAATTCCGTCCAGCGACAGGACCTCACCCTCGAAGGCCAGAAGGAGGGAGTGTTTCAAAAAGGTCGTCCCGATCAGGACTTCTTCCAGACGGGCGACTTCTTCGTCCTCGAGCCCTTCCTGGAACACCATCTTGCCCGCCCAGGCTTTCTTGTCCAGACCTTCGTAGTCGGCCTTCAACTGCTCCTCGAACCAGGCGGCCAGTTTGGTGAATTCCGCGAGGGCGCCGGTCGCCAGTTCAGGGTCCTGGTCATGCTTGATCCAGCTGACCAGCTCCTGACGGATGGGACCGTAGAATTCGGGATGGAACCGGCCAAAATCCGCCAGCAGCCGGAACAGGTCCAAGAACAGGCGGCGGGTCCGTTCGGGGGCCGGCCAGGACAGGTGGGTGCGGTAGTTGTGCAACCGCTGTCGGAACGCCTGCAGCCGGCGGGGCTCGATGCGGGCCTTGCTGATGGCGTTGAAACTTTCCTCGTCCAGGAAAGGTTTGCCCGATTCGATGAAGGCCGGCAAGTAACGCAGGTAGTCGGGAGTCGGCTGGTCCAGGACCAGAACCTGGTAGGCCCGGCAGCGAACCTGTTTTTCGCGGTGATTGGCCAGGCACTCGAGCCGCCGCCGAATGACACGGCCCTGGCGGGAGTCCGCCCGGCTCAGTTCCCGATCCAGGGCGATGATGGCTTCGAGCGCGGTTTCTCGATCGCCGAACATGGCCCGGCTGCACAGCTGATTGACTTCTTCCAGCTGGCTGTCAACCCGGCCGGGCTCCACCGAAACCGGCTGGTCGGCGGTATCTCCAGCCGGAAGGTAAACCTGTTCCGAAAACACCCCCGGTTCGGTATCCCAACCGGTGCGGCAGGGGCTGAAATTGATCAGCTGGGGGTTGGCCATCCACAGCAACGGCTGACGGGCCAGCAGTCCCAGGTCGATGACCTGGCCGGTGAGTCGGTATTCAAGATCCCCGATCCTGGCGCGGTCTTCGGCTCCCGGTTTCAGAGTCAGGGTCCGGCCCGATTCATTGTTGATCAGGAAACCGTCCCTGGCCTGGATGGCATCCTCCAGCACGCCCAGGTCGCGGAAGAACCAGCGGGGAATACGCACTGAGAAGGGGCCAATATCCAGGACCACCACGCTAGACCGGTAAAGTTCGCTGATCTCTTCGGAAAAATTGGTTTCGATGACCTTGCGGCGGTACGAACCCTTGGCGGTCAATTCTCCCTGGTCGGCGCTGAAGTCACGGTCCAGGACCGCGAAGTTGACGACCCTTTCGTAAGCCGTCAGCACGGGGTTTGCCGTGGAGATGATCTGCTGGAAATATTCCCGGCGGTCTTCCTCTCTGGTCAGGGTTTGAAGGACATCGTCCTGATCGTCAGGCACGATCAACAGGGTGTTGTAGCTCCGGCCGTCGCCGGCCAGGAAGGTTCTCTTTATGCCGGGCACCTGCTCGAACACCGATTCCACCACGCGAGGGGCGATGGTCTGCCCCCGGTTGTTCTTGTAGATGTCCTTGATCCGGTCGACGATTTCCAGGTGGCCGTTTCCCGTTTCGCGGAACAGGTCGCCGGTGGCCAACCAGAAGTCGTCGGAATCCTGGTCGGCGACCGCCAGGCAGCCGGTCGGAGCTTCTTCGGGCAAATACCTGGCGATGTAACAGCCGGCGATCTGCAGTTCGCCTTCATCGCCGAAGCGCACCTTGACCCCCGGTAGGGGAACGCCGACCGAACCTTCGAGGTAGTTGTCGGGCGGGGTCATGGTCAGGCCGCCGGTGCCCTCGGTCATGCCGAATCCGCTGCACAGGCGCACGCCGTTGCGGTGAAAAAACCGAAACACCTTGGGGTCGAGGTAGCCCGCGGCCGAAAGTCCCCAGGCCAGGCGATCGCCAACCACGTCACGGAAAATATCTTCCTGGTTCCGCTCGATTTCCTCGCCCTGGGCCAGTTCCATGACCCGATCCCGGATCTGCACCCATCTGACCGGTACACTGATCAGCGCCGTGGGACGGACCTGCTGGAACTGGGCCAGAAGGGTGTCCGCCGAGGGATTGCCCGCGAAAATGTACGTGCCGCCCCAGAAGATGGTGCCCAGCATTTCCAGGTAGCGTCCGAAGGTGTGGAACAGGGGCAGATAACAGAGCATCACTTCATCGCGACCGACCGTGGGCAGGGCCGCGGCCCGGGCAAATCGTTTGGTCACCAGGTTGTACTGGTTGAAGGCTACACCCTTGGGCCGACCGGTGCTGCCGGAGGTGAACATGAC
>CBDUDB010000101.1:0-9492 GCA_965365795.1 uncultured bacterium
TTCCTGATTTTCCTGATTTTCCTGATCCTGCTGGTCTTGTTGTTCCTGTTGTTGTTGCTGCTGCTCCTGGATGCGTTTCAACGCCACCTCCAGATTGTGCAGGGCGTCGGCCTGATCCCCGTCAACATCCAGGGATCCACGCAATTTTTCGGCGGCTGATTTCGGATCCCCGGCGGCCAACATGGTCGTGCCCGCATTGTAGAGGGCCTCGGCTTTGAGCTCTTCATCATCGGTCAGGGACAGGGTCCGTTCGAATTCAGCCAACGCTTCTTCGTAACGTTCAAGCCTGAAAAGAGTTTCCCCGAACGCCAGACTGACCAGGGGATCTTCAGGATCCTGGACCAGGGCAGACTCGAAATCCTTCAGGGCCTCTTCAAAATCACCGGACTGGTATTTGTCTTTTCCCCGGGACAGATCCCCATTACCCAGCGAAAGCGGTCCGGCCCACGCCCCGCCGGGGGAGATCCCCCCGCTGGTAAGGAGCAAAATCACCATAGCTTGGACTGTGGAACGTTTCCAGGACCGGGCGTGGCCAAGGCCCCGCGGACGCAGGAGCATGCGCAGGGCAAAACAACCCAGGGCCAGCAACAGGGGAATGATGAATCGTTCCTGATAGGCGGAAATCCTCCGTTCTTCCAGATCCCTCCGGCCCAGACGTTTCAGTTCCGCAAACAACCTGTCCCCGGCCAAGCCATCAACCCCGATGTGGAAAGGACTGCCCCCCCCTACGGAGGCCAACTTGGCCAAGGAGGCCATGTCCAGGCGAGTCATCACCACTTTGCCTTCTTCGTCTTTCATGAAACCCGCGGCGCGACCACGATTGTCCTGGGTCGGGATCAAGCCCCCGCTTTCTTCGCCCACGCCCACGGGGATGAGCCGGATTCCGTCCTTGTGGCAGGCTTCGGCCTCCTTTTCCCAATCACCTTCCAGGTCCTCACCGTCGGTGACCAGGAGGATGGCCTGGAAGGTTCCTCCGGGGGCACCCTCGCGACCTTTGGCCAGAAGTTCACGGCCAGTTTTCAGAGCGGCGCCGATGGCCGTCCCTTGTTCGGACATCATGTCGGGGCCGGCCATCTTGAGGAAGATACCCGCGGTTCCATAGTCCAGGGTCAGGGGACATTGGACGAAGGCCGCCCCCGCGAAAAAGACCAGCCCGATCCGGCTGCTTTCCAGCCGACCCAGGAAACTGTTGAGTTCCGTTTTGGCCCGTTCCATCCGGTTGGGGGGTACGTCCTCGGCGAGCATGGAATTTGATATGTCCAGGGCCACCACGATGTCGGATCCGCGCTGGGTTACCGTTACTTCGCTGGCGCCCCACTGGGGACGGGCCAAAGCCAGCAGGAGCCAGAACATTCCCGCGAACCACAGGAAGCGGCGCCAGGTCCGCAAGCGGGGGTTGGCGCCCTCGACGTGTCGCCCGGCGTGCTCTCCCAAAAGAGCCCGCATTCTGCGGCCGGCCTTCCGGTCAGCCGCGCGCAGCAGCACCCACAGAACCGGCAGCAGCGGAACCAACCAAAGCCAAATTTCCTGTGAAAACTTCACGGTCTTCCTTTTTCGTGGGCTCCTGGACTGACCCGAGCGATTCTCTTACGCATCAAGGCACGCGCCTGAGCCAGGTCGCCGACAAGAGCCCTTCCAGCAAAAAGAGCAACAAGGCCGGAAAAGCGAACCAGACCATTCTCTCCCGGTACCAGGTGCTGACGGTCGTTTCGTAGCGGGCGGTTTCCAGCCCGTCAATGGTACGGAAAATTTCCTCCAGCGCCTCGGGGTCCGTGGCCTGGAACATGGTGCCGCCGGTCAGGTCGGCGATATTCCTCAACAACTCCAGGTCGATTTTGGTCTCCACCTGCCGGGTGCGGCGGCCGAAAACCGGGTCGTCCACCGGATAGGGCACCATGCCCTCGCGGCCGATGGCGACGGTGTAGACTCTGACCTCCAGCGACTGGGCCAGTTTGGCCGCCGTTTCGGGCTCGAGGGTCAAAACGTTGTTCACGCCGTCGGTGAGCAGGATGACCGTCTTGCTCGGCGAAGTCGAATGCTTCAACCGGGCCACCGCCGTGGCCAGGCCCAGGCCGATGGCGGTCCCGTCATCGATCAATCCAACCTGGATCTCGTCCAGGAAACCCTTTAGGACCGGATGATCCACGGTCAGCGGGCACTGGGTGAAAGCCCGGGCCGCAAACACGACCAGGCCGATGCGGTCGCTGGGCCGCCCCTCGATAAAGCCGCGGATTACTTCCTTGGCCGATTCCAGGCGGTCCAGGGGATGGAAATCCAGAGATCTCATGCTGCCGCTGATATCCAGGGACAGGACAATGTCGATCCCCTCGCCCTCGACCTGTTCGCTGTGGTGGGACACGCGGGGACCGGCCGAGGCGATGATCAACAGGGCCAGGCCCAATCCGGAAAGCAGTGGCAGCAAACCGGCCAGACGGGCCCGCAAACCAGTGCCGGCTCCTTTGAGCAAAACCAGGCGGGGGTGCCGCAAGGCGGCGGGGTCGCCCCCCCGCTTGAATCGGGCCCACACCACCACTGCTGCCAGGGGCAACAGCAACAGAAGAAAAGGACGCGCGAATTCCATCATGTCTTGGGCTCCGGAATCACTTCACGCGCATTTTTTAAGCGGCTGGGCCCGGAGGATAACTCGCGTTCCAAACCGGCCCAGGCAAGGTCACCTTCGCGCCTCAATTGGCCGGAAACCTCGGTGAACCGGGGCATGATTCGCACTTCGGACAGCTGATCGAAAAACAGGACCGCCTGTTCCCGGCTCCAGGCCACGGCGGAGCCCTCCGGGTCGTAACGGCGACGGTCCAACGCGTCGATCATGCGGGCAAAAACACCGGGCTGCGTGGAACGGTGGCCCAGGTTCGCGCAGGCGGTGATGATTTCCCGTCCGGTCATGTCCTGGGCGGCAATGCGGTACCGAGCGGCCACGAAACGGCGGGAAATTCCGGCCAAACCGTCCAGGAAAGCCCGGTTGTCCCCACGCTGCAGGAATCCTCCCTGCAAAAGATCCCGCAGTTCGATGGTAGCGGCCAACCAGGCCGGCACCGGCAGGGATCGATCGGCTATTTCCGCCCGCGGCGAACCCCGGTTCCAAAGCCAACGGGCGGCCAAGAGGATAAGGGTAAGGACCACCAGCAGAATCAATACCACCAGCGGAGACCAGCCCACCGATCGGGGACCCCTGATCGCGGCTGTCTGGTCGGTGCCTTCCACGCCGCCATGTACGTGAATGACCGGGGACAGGAAAGAGCCCACCTGTAGACGAAAGGGGTTGGTCCGGTACACCCGGAAGGTGTGGACGACCCGGGCCTGATCGCCGATATCCGGCAAACCACTGGTGTCGGGTTGGGGGCCAACGCTTTTTCCCAGAACCCTGCTGACCAGACCGGGCTTATTTTCCGGTACCGCTGCCAGCCAATCCGCCCCGGGAGCGAGGTTGATTTCCAGATCCCTCTCCGGCAACGGGATATAGTCAAGAACAAGATGAAACAGATCCCCGAAACGCACCGAGTCCTGCACGGTGTGAGCGGTGACAGACGAGGAAAATTCGATGGGAATATCAAACACCGCCACGGCGGTGTCGATGACCGCGGGAGCCGGCGCCGACGGGACCTGCCCGCCCGGCATTCCTAACGGCGGTACTTGCGGCGGGCCCTGGTTCACCTGGCCGGCAGCGGGCACCACCGGTGACCACAAGAACAGCCAAAGGGCCACCAGCGGGGTGACCGTGCGCAAAACCGCGGAAATGTCCCGCAAAAGGCTCAACGCGTCGACCTCCTTGCCCGACGGCCTTCCCGGGCGAGGAAAAACTTGCGCAAAGGTTCGACGTAGGAACTGGTGACATCGATTTCGACCAGGTCGACACCACGTGAAGCCCACAGCTTTTCCATGGCCCGGTCGTGGGATCCGGCACGGCCGCTGAGCCGGCGTTCGGTCGCCTGGGCCGAGGTGTCGATCACGCTTTCCTGCCCCGTCTCAGCATCGACCCAGCGCACGAGGCCCACCGCAGGCAAGGAAGTTTCCCTGGGATCGCGGACCCGAACGGCCACCACATCATGGCGTCGGCCGAGAACCGACAGGCTGGTGGAAAAGTCCCCGGTCCAGAAATCGGATACAAGAAACACCGTGGCCTTGCGTTTGAGAACCGAGCCCAGCAGACGCAAAGGTTCGTTGAGATCGGTTCCCCGACCTTCCGGTTCGTAGGTCAGAAGTTCACGGATGCAGCGCAGAACATGGCTCTTGCCCTTGGCCGGAGGTATGTACTTTTCCACCCGGTCGCTGAACAGCAGCAGGCCGACCTTGTCCTTGTTGGCGATAGCGGAAAAGGCCAGAACACCGCACAGTTCAGCCGCCACTTCCACCTTGGTCCTTTCACCGGACCCGAACCAGCCACTCCGGCTCATGTCGACCACCAGCATGACGGTCAGTTCCCGCTCTTCCTCGAAGAGCTTGATGAAAGGCTCCCCGGTGCGCGCGGTGACGTTCCAATCGATGCTGCGCACATCGTCACCCGGCACGTACTCGCGCACCTCCCGGAATTCCATGCCAGTGCCCTTGAAAACCGAATGATATTCTCCGGAAAAGACCTCTTCCACCAGACGGCGGGTCCTGATCTCGATACGCCTGACCGAGGCCAGTATCTCCGGGGGGATCGATGTATTTCTCTGCTGGTTCATGATCGGCCTAGGGCACTTCGATATTGTCCAGCAGCGAACTGACGATGTCGTCGCTGGCCAGGTTTTCGGCTTCGGCTTCGTAGGTGATCAGGATGCGGTGCCGCAGGGCGTCGTGGCCCACGGACTTGATGTCTTCCGGAATGACAAAGGCCCGGCCCTTGAGCAGAGCGCGCGCACGTCCCAGCTGGGTCAGGGCCAGGGTGGCACGCGGGGAAGCACCCCAGGCGATCAATGGTCCCAGATCCAGACCGGCGGCTTCAGGGTCCCGCGAGGCAAACACGATTTCCAGGATATAGTCCTTGATCTTCTCATCGACAAAAACCCTGTTCACGGCCTGGCGGATTTCGCGAATACCCTCCGGATCAAGCACCTTATCGATGTCGGGAATCGAACGCCCCGCCATCCGGTCCAGGATTTCTCGCTCTTCCTCACGGCTGGGATAACCGATCCGCAGCTTCAGCAGAAAACGATCGACCTGGGCCTCGGGCAGGGGGTAGGTCCCTTCCTGCTCGATGGGGTTCTGGGTGGCCAGCACCAGAAAAGGATCGGCCATGGGAAAGGTCTCGCCCCCGATGGTCACCTGCCGCTCCTGCATGGACTCCAGCAGGGCGCTCTGGACCTTGGCCGGGGCGCGGTTGATCTCGTCGGCCAGGATGATGTTCGAAAACACCGGTCCCTTCTTGACGGTGAACTCGCCCGTTTCCCGGTTGTAGATGGTGGTGCCGGTGATATCGGCGGGCAGCAGATCGGGGGTGAACTGGATGCGTTTGAAATCCGTTTCCACCGACCGAGCCAGGGTGCTGACAGCCAAGGTCTTGGCCAGGCCGGGCACTCCTTCCAGGAGGATGTGGCCGCCGGTGATCAAACCCAGCATGAGGCCTTCCATCATTTCCCGCTGACCGACGATCACCTTGCCCACCTCCGAGAGTGCCGTGCCCAAACGGACGGACAATTCCTCGGCGTAGACCTTGTCGAGAGACTGGTATTCCGACATGACTTCCTTTCTGGCCCAAAGGCAAAAAACCGTGGCGTGAAATATGTTCATACGCGGCGGCGGTCGCCAAGTTCCCCACCGAACCGCTTCTGCCGCTGAGAAAAATACCCAACCCGTTTTTCCTTGCCAACCCTTATAAAAAGTCTTTCAATGTGGTCCACGAAGCGCCGGGGTCCACCGCCCCGGCCCGAACACTCGCAGAATACAGGAAACTGGAATCGGCGCCTCCAATCCGGGCCGATTATCTCGATTAGGGAGTGCCCCTTGCGGATCAGCAAGCACAAGATCGAATATCTTTCCGACCGGATCCTCAAAATGCTGCAGGAGCACCCAAATATCCACCCCGATCCCAACATCGATCTGGTGACGCGGGCCATCGACGACGCGATTTTCGAAAACATGCGGCAGGAAGAGGAAATCGACGAGCAGGTGGAGGCCCTGGTCACTCAGAACAAAAACGAGATCCGGGCCATGGAAATGGATGTCGGAGCCCTGCGCAACAAGATCAAGCGGGAACTGGCTCGAAAAAAAGGTTTTACCCTGTGACTGACGGGCCCCGCGGGGCCCGCCCGGACATCTCGGAGGATAAGCGTGAGACTGTCTGAAGAACGTGTTGCCGTTTTGGCCAAGATGGTCTGCAACCGTCTGCTGGACGAAGAACTGGTCGATCTGGAGATCGCCGAAAACGATTTTGTATTCCAGGTGGAAAGCCTGATCCTCAAGGATCTGAAAATCGAGGATGAAATCGACGAGGAAGCCACGGCCTTTCTGCTCAAGACCAAACCCAACCTGGAAGAAGGGTCCACCGAATGGGAGGTTGAACTGGAGCGCAAGAAGGAGGAATTTTCCATTGCCCGCGGTTATGTCTCCTTCTGATTCCTTCCTTTTTGCCTTTGAACCCTGCCTGCAGCGTGGTTGTTTCGTTTTTTCCCTACCTCTGCCGTCATGAAAATCCTGATTCTGACTCCCTACCTGCCCCACCGGCGCATCGGCCATGGTGGCGGCACCGCCGTCCGGGACCTGGTGACCTGGCTAGCAAAGCGCCATGAAGTGCTGGTGGCCTCACTGGTGCGCCCCGGCGAAAACAAACTTCTGCCGCAAGTCGAGGAACTTGGCGCTCAGGTGGCCGCGCTGCCCTTCCTGGACAACCAGGCCACCGGCCTGGGCCGTCTGGGCCTGGTGGCCGAACGAACCCGGGCCTGGGCCCGTTCCCTGCGGTCCGGGTATCCCTGGTATGTTGAAAAGTACTGGTCGCCGACACTGTCCGGGCGGGTCCGGGACATCGCCGCACAGTTCGCCCCTGATGCGATTCAGATCGAATATCTCCAGCTGGCCCTGCTGGGGCGCGATCTGCGGCGGTTTCGGGATCAAAGGCAGGGCCAGGGGCGGTCCTCCGACTTTCGCCTCGTTCTGAATACCCACGAGCTCGGTTCACTCCCCCGGGAACGACAGGCCAAACGCGCGGACAATCCCCTGGTTTCGGGTGCGGCACGCCGCCAAGCCCAGGCCTGGAGCCGGTTGCAGGTGGACGCCACCTCCTGGTTCGACCGAACCCTTTGCGTCACCGACGAAGATCATGCCCTTTACCAGGAAATGGGCGGGAAAAATCTGGTGACCGTCCCTTTGGGAATGGACCTCGACCGAATCAAGGCCGACTGGTCGCCAGGCCCCGATCGGCGTTTCCTGTTTGTTGGATCGTTCAACCACCGACCCAACCGTCTGGCGGCCGACTTTCTGCTGGATATCATGTGGCCGACCGTGGTTCAGGCCCTGCCGGAAAGCAAATTGGTTCTGGCCGGTCGGGGATCCCGCCGGTTCCTGCGCCGCCGGGGCGGACAAGACCACTGGTCCGGCCGGGGCGTGGACGCCCTGGGGTTCGTTGACGATCTCACACCCCTGTTCCGGGAATCCCATCTGTTCGTGGCCCCTCTGCCCGAGGGAGGCGGCATCAAGATCAAGATCCTCGAAGCCATGGCCCGGGGCATCCCCGTGGTGACCACCCCGATCGGGGCCGAAGGAATTACCGGAGTCGCCGACGGCGCCATCGTCATCGCCCCCTGCGATCGTCAATTCGCCATCGAAGTCCTGGCGGCCGTTCAGGACCCCAACGTAGGCCGCCTGCGCGCCACCAGGGCCCGAAGACTGATGGAGGAAAAATTCAGTTGGGCGGCCATCACGGAGCAATTGACGGCCATCTACCAGGGGAAATAATTTAGACCAAACTCTCAGCTGGCGGGATCCTGCAGCTTTCGCAATACCTGCGGGTCAAGACTGGTATTACCCGCGGCCGCTTCGGCCAAGAGGGTGACCTGCGCCAGCCGCTCCACGGTTTCCAGCAGACCAAAAGCCGCAGGCAGATCCGACCCCACCGTGACCACTCCATGATGGCCCAGAAGCACCGCGTCATTATCATCGATTTGCGGGACCACCGACGCGGCCAGGGCCTCGGACCCCGGCAGGGCCCGAGCCGCCAACGGGACCCACGGCAGCAGGGCGGCGGTTTCGGTCAGGAGGCTGCCGTCTAGATCCCGGCCGGCGGCGGCGAAAGCCGTGGCCCAGGGTGCGTGGGCATGGCAGATCGCCCTTACATCCGGGCGACGGCCATAGATCTGGCTGTGCAGGGGCCATTCGCTGGTCGCGGTCCCCAGGGCGGAGCGTCCCTTGGCGTCAACCTCCACCAGGTCCTGCACCCGCAAACGCCCTTTGTTGGAACCCGCCGGCGTGACCAGAAAAGAATGGCCGCCGAGGCGAATCGAGAGATTCCCTTCGGCGGCCACGATAAGGCCCTTTTCGTACATCAACCTGCCGGTCTCGACCATCTCCCTGCGCAGAACAACCAGGTTCGGATACATCCCCATGGGGCGGCTACTTGGTGAAAGTGTAGATGTGCGACATCACGCCTTCGAAAAACTCGAGGTTCCGAATCTCATCGGAAGCCAATTCCCGCATCTGCACTTCATCCAGGGCCCCGCCGTATCCACCCTCTTCCTCAGGCTTGTTATTCTGTTCCACATGGAATTGATACGCCTCTTCCTCCAGCCTGGTGAGCATTTCAGTGGGGAAACCCAGAGCACTGCTGAGCAGGAGACGGCCATCAGGCATGACGTAGGGATCCACATCATCGGAACGAGTGAAATAATAGATTTCAGGCTCCAGAAAACCATCGGCGGGAATGGTCCAGATATTTCGGTCGTGCAGTGTGGTCGTCGGAGCCCGGCGGGTGGACACGAAATACACGGTCTGCCCATTAAGGGAGTAGACGGGATCATAGTTTAAAATACCCGAAATGGGATCGCCTTCACCCCGAGTGGTGAAGGTAAGGCGAGTAAGATTGTTGTCCAGAACAGGATTCCGGTTCTCCAGGGCGGGAGTGTCCACATCGATGGTAAAAAGCTCGGTCCCCGCCCCGACCCCAGCACCGTCCACGTCCATACCGCCGGAAAAGATGATCTTGGTTCCGTCGGGAGACCACTTGGGGGTTTCGATCCGCGAGTATTCGTTGGTGAGCGCCATGGTGACGGCGTCGTATCCGTTATTGATCCCCGCAGTGGTCATATCCAAAACATGGAGGGACAAACCAGTGCAGGTCTCGAAGGAATCCATATCGGCGCAGCCGGACCTGGTGAATGCCAACCACCTGTGGTTCGGTGAAAGGGTTCCTTCCATGTGCTGCCAGGAGAAGGGCGAGGGATCAGCATCGGTGGGCTCCAGGTACAGGACCTCGGTCGCACAATAGGACGGGTCGGAAATGTCCGCCCGGAAAAGCCGGCTGCCCACGCGCTCGGTGTCGAGCCAGAAAATGATATGCGTATCGTC
>CBDUDB010000102.1:0-9187 GCA_965365795.1 uncultured bacterium
GTCGATGATTTTCAGAGGTTCGGGATGCTCCGCGTCGGCCAGGGTGTCACCGATATCAACCCCCTCGAGTCCGACCACGGCGCAGATATCCCCGCACTGGACCTCCTTGACCTCACGGCGTCCCAGGTTATCAAAAACAAAGAGCTGCCGGGCCATGGTCTTGACTTCGCTGCCATCCCGTTTGCACAGGACCATGGGCTGTTTGACCCGCAAGGTGCCACGCACGACGCGCCCTACACCGATGCGCCCCACATAGTCGCTGTGGTCCATGGCCGCGATCAGCATCTGCAACGGACCGTCCTGAACCTCGGGTCCGGGCACATGGGCAATGATCATGTCCAGCAGAGGGGAAAGGTCCTTCCGCTCGTCCTCCATCTCCCCCACGGCCCAACCGTCGCGGCCGGCCGCGTAGACCCCGCAAAAATCAAGCTGGTCGTCGTTGGCGTCCAGTTCCAGGAACAGGTTGAAGATTTCGTCCAGGACTTCGGCGGGGCGGGAGTTTTTCCGGTCCACCTTGTTGATCACGACCACGGGTTTCAGATTCAGCTTCATGGCCTTCTGCAGGACAAAGCGGGTCTGGGGCATGGGGCCCTCGAAGGCATCCACCAGCAGCAGAACCCCGTCCGCCATTTTCAGGACGCGCTCCACCTCACCGCCGAAATCGGAATGCCCCGGGGTGTCGATCAGGTTGATGCGGGTATCCTTGTACGTCACCGAAAAATTCTTCGAGGTGATGGTGATGCCGCGCTCGCGCTCCAGATCGTTCGAATCCATGATCCGCTCCTGGACCGCCTGGTTGGAGCGGAAGACATGGCACTGACGCAGAATCTGGTCCACGAGGGTGGTCTTGCCGTGGTCAACATGGGCAATGATGGCAACGTTTCTGATTTGCATTCACATATCCTTGGCACAAGAAAATTCAACCGGACCGCGGCCATAGAATAGTCAACACAGGGAAATAGGCCAAATTCTGCTATAAATACTTGATGGCAAAATAAAAGGGAGAGCATCATGGAAGCCCTCCCAGTGCGAACCGAACTGTTTTAGTGCGCTATTTCTCAAAATTTAAATTAACAAGATGTTGCACACATTAAAGAGCCGGTCTGCATGAATTATTATACAGGATTTTGGACGTTTCAGCAATAGGCAAACGCCCTATCGGGCCGATCAGTCCCGATTCTTGGGCCACATCTGGGGAAGGTTGAATTCGTCCAGGAAACCGCCTTCGTCCGCTTTTTCTCGATAGCGGGCCCCGACGATCAGGTGCACCCCGCCGGGGACGATTTCCGCCTCCAGGGGCGTCAAACCTATGTCTTCACCGTCCACCTGGACCGGTACCGGCGGGTCGGTGGCGATGACCACCTTGCGCGCCTGAAAATGATGGAGCCGTGACGTCCCCTTGTACCGCCAGGTCAGCATGCGGAACAGGACGGCGATCACGTCCCACAAGGAGCGGCTCGAAACCACCGTCAGATCGAACAGGCCGTCATGGGCGCTGGTGTCGGGAGTTACCTTCAGGTTGATGTCGCCGATCTTGCCGATGTTCGACAAGAGAATGGTGTTCCCCTCGAACTCGTGGACCTTTTCGTTTTCATCTTCGATAAATATGCGGGCTTCGTCCAGTTTCAGCGCGTTGCGGATACCGGCACCGATGTAGGTAAAAATCCCGAACAGGTTCTTCAGGCGGCGGGGCGAATCCTGAATGACACGTGCCGGGTATCCGATGGCGGCCATGAGCAGGAAGTGGCGGTCCAGCTGGGGGAGAAATCCCACGTCGAAAGCAACCATCCGCCCCTCTTGGATGTTTCCGGCCGCCATGCCGGGAAACCAAGGAAGCGAAAGGGCGATGGCCACCACGTTGGCCGTCCCCACGGGCACGATGGCTATCGGAACTTTCACTTCGGACCGCGCTTGCCCCGACACGATTTCACTGACGGTGCCATCTCCCCCGATGGCGACAATGAGGTCGAAATTCCCGGCCTCCGGTTCATCACCCGCGGCCCCGGCCCAGCGCTGGGCGTCCCCCGGCCCGCTGGTTACCCGCACGGAACAGACGGTCCCGCGCGACTCGAGCGACGCGCGCAGCTGCTGCCCCAGGCGCAAACCCCGCCCATGCCCGGACACCGGGTTGACGATCAACAGGGCTCTTTTATAGGAGGTCATGGACATTTCGGTCCCCGGGGGCCCAACCCCGCATGGATACTTTTCTCAAGTTGATGATTTATTGGATTATAGGGATTCCACCCTGTGATTCAACCTTCACCTGGGTTTTCTTCAATGGCCCTCGGCGGGTTGAAGCTCCCGGTTGTAGGTTCCGAGCCAGGACCGGATCTTGACCGTTTCCCCCGGGCCCACCTCGATCTCGTCGAGGGACTCCTTGGCCAGATCGATTTTCCAGGACCCCAGCCACTCCTTTTCCTGGTAGGCGATGGCCACCACCAGACGTTCCGCCACGAAGTCCTCGATGAACCCCAGGGCTTCGTCGTAGAAATTTCCACCGGAATTTTCCCCGCTGATCCCGAAGCGGGTATGGAAATTTTCCCCGAAACCCACGGAAATCTCCCACTCGCTGGTGGTGATGAAAAGTCCGTGACCGGACCCATCGACCGGACGGGGCACTTCGATCAGCAGGGCTTCCTTTTCAAAATCCTCGTAGGGGTCGAACCTGGCGTGCTGGATCCATTCGGGCCAGCGCCTGAAAAGCTGGGTGGCGAACTGACGGGAGTGATCGTTCAAGCGCTCGAGATCGATCATGACGACTCCACGGCCCAACCTGAATCGGGCCCGGCAGAAGGTTATTTCAGCGGTCGGGGATACATCAGGTTAACGATTGGGCCCGGGATCGTCAAACCGGCTTTCCGGAACTGGGGAACGATGGTTTCGCCGGGGAAGCCAGGACCGATGAGGCAGTGGTCCGGGTCGTCTTCCATAAAGGAGGTCATCCATGCCCAGAGCGAAATGACGGAACAACCATGACCGTTTCAAACCCCAGCGCACCACATTGTGCAGAGCACTGTCGGGGTGTGAATAGGGGCAGACCTTCATGCACTGGCCGCAGTCAGTACCGGACACGCACCAGTAGGCGAAGCAGGCCTCCTGGTCGATGCGCCAGCGGGCGGCACCGTCGATCATCTCGCGCCCGCCGGCGGGAATGGCCCCGGGGGGGCAGATGTCGGCGCACTTCCGGCAGAGCCCACAGAAATGCTGAACCGAAGGATCGAAGTTTCGCGAATCGGTCTCCAGGGGAATGTCCGTGGTCACCACAGCGATCCGGACCCGTGGCCCCAGGGTCGGAGTCATCAGCAGGCCCATGCGGCCGATCTCCCCCAGGCCCGCGTCTCTGGCCACCAGCGGGCAGACGACCTTGTAATTTGCGTCGATGTGAGCTTCGGCCCGCCAACCCAACCGCCGGATGAAGGCGGCGATCTGCACGGCGATGGCCCCGGATTCCAGATACTGCTGTGCCGATTCCATGAGGGTCGGACCCGCCGGGGAAGTGCCCAGGTTGGCGTGGTCCATTTCCACGGTGAACGCGATGGCGAATTTGTGTCCCTCGGCGCCGATCAGATCGATGTTTTTTCCATAGTCCCGGCCCCGGCCCTTGACCGAGTAGACGTGATAGTCCCGCAGGGTTGTAACCCCGCAGGCGACCGCACCGAGTTTTTGAGCCCATCCCTTGAGGAACCGGCCGGCCACGACCGGATCGACATCAACCCGTTCAGCAGCTGCGGGCCCCTCGACCAGGGCGGCGAGTTTTTCCACGGCGTCGAAGCTGCCGGCCGCGGCGGCGAAAGAAAGCGGTTCATAGTGGCGGGATTTGTGGGACATCAAACCCGGCAACATGCGGAAGCGGTCGTCCCCGGAACGGTGTTCGGGGTAGTGGCCGTAATAAGCCTCGAACCGGTCGCTGCCGGGTTCGAGGGCGGCGCGGGAAAACATGACGGTCCGTTCATCTATGCGTGCTGATGCCTGGGGATCGGCGAGGCCTCGAGGCTTGCCTGTGGGAATCAGAAGCAACAGGGCCGTACCCAGGGTCAGGCCCAGAAGGGCCGGCCCGGCAACCGAGCTTCCGGGAATGGGAATCCAGGCCAGGACCATAAAGGGTACCGGCATCGCCACCGCAAGCAGCAAGCTGCGGCGGACGGCGGTCATCTCTCGCTCCCGGAGGGAAACGAAAAACAGGCCCAAAAAAAGAAGGAAGAGAAAAAAACCGCAGACTGTCAGGGCAAGTGGCAACACGGCGACCGGATCTGTTGGCGGAACTTCGCTAGGGAAACATCCCCCTCAATCAGGGCTGCTCCGGGTATCGGTTCGAATCTAGCCCACCTGCTCCGATCAACCCAGCCTTTTTCCCGGGAGGCCGGTTCAAACGTTGGCGACCTGAAGTCTTTGGGCCAGTTGGTTCCGCTGTACCTCCAGGACGAACTGGCGGATGAAATCCAGGCAGGCCCGATCCCCTCCCACAGGAACCAGGAATTCGATTCCCAGGTCATCCCGCCACTGGTCCTTGTCCGCCGGACCCACGAGGGAACGCCGGACGATGCCCATGACCTTCAGCGGCTGGTCCATGTCTGGGAAAAACAGGTGGCATTCCACCCAGCGGTCCTTGTCCAGGCCCGAGCATAGCTGGGGATGCTCCGCAATGATCCGGGCCCCGGAAAAGCTGAGGTCGGCCAAACGTCCCCGGATCACCTCTGGATCTGACCCACCCTGGGACTCCGTTGTGATTTCCGAACCTTCGGCGGCGGGAACGATTTCCACGGGGACCATTCCGGATAAGTGAACTCGGAAAGTCTGACGCCGCTGGCCGATGATAACCATTCCCGGCACGGAAAAAATGGCGCAGGGCACCAGCGCGCCCGGAGCCAACTCGTGAGTAGCGGGCGCCTGGTAGGTCAACGTGAACTCCAAGGACCGGTCACCTATTCCCATGCAGGCCTTGACGGCCGACCCGGGGGCAGGAATACCCTGGGCGGGATCCAGGAAGTCGGTGATGAGTTTCAGAGCGGGCCTGTCGTTGAACTGGCACATCTCGATCAACAGACCGGAGTTGAGGGTGGCGGTTCCGTCACCGGCGGGTGTTTCCAGATAGATGTCGCCTTCGGTCTTGCGCAAGTAGGTCAGGAAATTTTTCACGGCTTCCTGATCCGGAAGCTTCTGACTGCCGCCCCAGTTCGCCGGAAGATAAATCGACTCCATGCTGGTCAAGAATTCGCTGCCCTTGGCGAGTGACAGTTCGGCGCGGGAAGGAACCTCCGCCAGCAGAAATAGCCGGCCCTGCCTCGTTTCCAAACCAAACTGGAAGGTGCGCACTCCCCTGGTCTGCAAGGGGGCGGGATCCTCGCTCAGGTATTCCACCGAACCGCGCGGGTTGCGGTCGTCGAACTTTTCCAGAAGGTGGGACAGGAAACTGCCGGCAAATGAATCCAGACCCGACCCTTCGGCGCTACCGGATCCCTTCTCCGCCAACTTCGCGGCCAAGGATTCGTCGCACCCCAGGTGGACAACCTGCAGGGGACACCCCTTGATCCTCAAGGTGATCAGGGAAGGAAACGTCTGCCTGCCTTCCCTGACCAGGGATATCTCCCGGCCATCCACCGACAATCCACAGCTTGTTTCCAGGGCTTCGGTTCCGGCCAGGTTCAGGGCCTTCAGAGTATCGAGTAACATGATCCAGCAACTCCCAAGCACTGGCGGTTGTTTATCCGTTTTGAGGGCTCTACAAGTACATCGACCCAGGCCCGGGCCCCTTTAACCGGATTACATGATGACCAGGCCGGGAAATGGGGTTATTTTTGCGAGCGAAATCACTAAAAACCAAATTCTTCCTTTCGCGGTGGTAATTTTGAATCCATCCAGACCCGACAGCCACCAAACCGGAACACCCGCTCCTCTGGGCGCCACCGTCCTGGAATCAGGGGTCAATTTCGCGGTTTTCAGCAAATACGCCCAGGCGGTCCAGCTTCTCCTTTTCGACCGCCCGGATGACCCGGCCCCGAATCGAGTTTTTGATCTCGATCCCGAAAACCACCGGACCAATTACTACTGGCACCTCTTCGTACCGGACCTGGGCCCGGGTCAGATCTATGCCTGGCGCGTGCAGGGACCCTCACGACCGGCAGACGGCCACCGGTTCGATCCTGAAAAAACCCTTCTGGACCCCTACGGGTTGGCGGTGGTCGGCCAGGACATTTACGACCGTCAGGCCGCCCGCCGTTCCGGCGACAATTGCGCCTGTGCGCTGCGCAGCGTGGTGGTGGACCCGTCGGATTATGATTGGGAGGGTGACCGGCCTCTGCCGGCGGCCCGCCGGCGCGAGGTCATCTACGAAATGCATGTGGCCGCCTTCACGGCCCACCCTTCCAGCGGGGTGCCCGAACCTCTGCGCGGGACCTATGCGGGGCTGACCCGGAAGATCGACTATCTGACGGAACTGGGTGTGACGGCTGTCGAGTTGCTGCCCGTGCATCATTTCGACCCGCAGGACGCACCCGAGGGACTGACCAACTACTGGGGCTACAGCAGCGTGTCCTGGTTCGCGCCCCACGCACCGTTCAGTTCAGACCGCTCCCCCATAGGTCCCGTCACGGAATTCCGGGATATGGTCAAGGCCCTGCACAAGGCAGGAATCCGGATCATCCTCGATGTCGTTTACAACCACACCGCCGAGGCCGGCGCCGACGGCCCGGTGATCAGCTGGCGGGGTTTCGAGAATTCCGCCTACTACATGCTGGAAAAAGACCGCGCCGTTTTCGCCGACTTCACCGGTTGCGGAAACACCGTCAACGCCAACCATTCGGTTGCCCGCAGAATGATCCTGGATTCGCTCCGCTACTGGGTCAGGGAAATGCATGTTGACGGTTTCCGCTTCGACCTGGCAGCGGCCCTGGCCCGGGGCGAAGACGGCCAGCCGTTGACCAACCCCCCGGTGCTATGGGCCATCGAATCGGATCCCACCCTGGCGGCGACCCGGCTGATCGCCGAGGCCTGGGACACCGGCGGCCTGAACCTGGTCGGCTCTTTTCCGGGAGAGCGGTACAACGTCTGGAACGGGCCATTTCGCGACACCGTACGCCAGTTTTTGCGCGGGGATGAAGGCACCATCGAATCTCTCATGGCCCGCATCGTCGGTAGCCCCGACCTATTTGCTCGGCCTCAGGATCGGCCCTTCGAAAGCATCAATTTCGTGACCTGTCATGACGGTTTCAGTTTGCGTGACCTGGTCTCCTATCATCAGAAACACAACGACGCCAACGGTGAGCAGGGCGCCGACGGCGCCAACGACAACCTGAGCTGGAACTGTGGAATAGAGGGTCCGACCGACGATCCGGTGATCTCGGCCTTGAGGGAAAAGCAGGTCCGCAATTTTCTCTGTCTGATGATGCTGTCCCACGGCACCCCCATGCTCTGGATGGGCGATGAGTGCGGCCACACTCGCCAGGGCAACAACAACCCCTGGTGTCAGGACAATGAGCTGAACTGGTTCGACTGGGATTCGCTGCGTGCTAACGCGAACCTGGTCCGTTTCACCCGGGAGTTGATCCGCTTCACCAAATCGGTGGGACTTTTGCAAGACAACCGGTTCTGGAAGGCCACCAATCATGAACAGGGAGGCAACATTTCCTGGCACGGCACCGAGCCTGGGCGGCCCGACTGGACCGGCGCCTCACGTTTTCTGGCCTTCACCCTCGAACAATTCGACTTGGGTCCAGATGTTTATTTGGCCCTCAACGCCGATACCAGGGAACTTGAATTCGAGCTGCCACCTTTGCCTGACAAAAGGCCCTGGGCCCGGGTGATCGACACCTCGTTGGCCTCGCCGAACGACATCCTGAATCATGGGGCTCCGGCCCCCGTTCAGCCGGCCAGGATCACCGTCCCCGGCCACAGTATCACCGTCCTGCAGGCCCAAGATAAACCCCTGAAATGACAAGGGCTTGGTTCCAAAGTAGATTTACATTTTCAAAAAAAAGCATTCCTAATGAAGTTTTTTCTGGCTATATGGTCAGGGATTCTGATATTGTAAAACATTCGGGGAGGCTTCTACCGAATCTTTAACGTCAGCACCGGCACTTGGACGGACAACTGAATTTCATCTCGCCTGATTCGCCCAGCCTCCCCGCTCTTTTTTTTTATTACCGCCTGTTGATTATTGCTCCCTGATCAGGGAGTTTTTTTATGCCTGGATGGAAGCGGACTGCCCCCAGGATCAATACCTCTTGTCAATACCTCTTGGACCATTTCACCTCGGCTCCCGAAGCTTCCTCCCCCTGCCCATACGTCGACACGATCTTGAAATAGCGGTTGAGGGAATACTCGAGGGTCATGAAGTAGGTGCCGCTGTTTTCCAGAGACTGGTTGTACTTCAACAGAATGTCCGGCGTGATGAATTTCCCCACCATCAGCGTACTACCGCCCGAGGAATCCGAGCCCATCGAAACCACATCGACCCCGAAGGAATCGCTCATCGAGTCCTGAAGACCGCGGGTACCAAAGGCCATGGCCAGGCCCGCCAGATTTTTTTGGAGTTCCTGGCTGGGGTCGTTCTCCTCCTGCATGCGACCACGTTGATCACCGTCCAGATCGCTCATCGGCTGCCCGAACAAAAGAACGGCCATGACGTCCTCCTCGTTCAGATCCGGTTCCGAAGTCAATTCGATGACCGGGGCCGCGGCCCGCCCTGAAACCAGGACCCTCAGCAGATAGGCATTCACCTGTGTTTCCAGCATGAGATCGAGATTGGGATTGGCCGGCACCGACTCGGTGAATTTAATGGTGCCGCGCTCGAACTTGAACACCCGATTCATGATCTTGAGGGTTCCCTCGGGTATCGTGATGTTCCCTTTGACGGCCGGTCCGGGGAAGTTGTCCTTGTCATAACCTCGCAGAACCTTGAATTGGCCACCCAGTTTTATATCCGCGCCGTAACCGATAATTCTGAGCTTGTCGGAAATGGCAACTTCGATATCCAGATCCGGCAAGGCCGGGGGCTCGGACCGTTCCAAGGCAGGCCCGGTTTGTTCGGGCCGCAGGAAAACCCCGAGGCTGTCCCCTGATCCGCCGACCGTGCCGCCCCACCGGTCGTCGGTCCTGTTGGAATCGGCCAACGCCAGGATGGAGTCATTTAGGGCCCAGAGCAGGGAAACTCCTTCGACCTGGTGCAGGTTGCGGGGGATTTCGGGAATCC
>CBDUDB010000103.1:0-9150 GCA_965365795.1 uncultured bacterium
GACCGCGAAGGGAAAGCCCTTCGCGGGGATGAAAACAAGCAGAGCGAGTGACCTTCGCCACCCGCTCTGTTCTCATCCTGTCAGGGAGCCGGCCATCAGGGACCTTCGCCGACCTTGACCTTGGGTCCCGTGCTCGGCCATTCATCTCCTGCTACGGCGATTTCCGCATCCGAGGGTGCACCGGCCTGCACTTCGAGGATGATCCTCGAGTGGGGTTCGATATCCTCCATGGTGGTCCCGAACAACCCCTCCTTGGTAAAACCCAGGGTTACCTTTTCGCCACTCATGTTGTTGAAAACCACAAAATCACCCGGAAACACGAAAAGGGTCTCGATTTCTGTTCCGGGAACGTTGTCCATCAAGACGACTTTTCCGTCCTCGTTGATGAAGACATCCACGTAGTGCTTATCACAACCACTGACTCCGAGCAGGGTGGCCACCAGGATCAACATCAATAACGGTTTTCCAATGGATTTCATCGGTTCCTCCTATTTGGCCCTCCCCGGGGCCGTTTATTGGGCCGTGTCCGCCTGGGATTGGATCTGTCCGGCTTCGGCGGAAATCATCCGGACAAAACGCGAGTCGTTGGTAAGTTTTTTGAGTTCGGGCGTAGAAAAGATTTCCGCGACCGGGATTCCATGGCGTATGGCCCCGCCCAGGTAAAGCAAAGCCGCTTCCCGGTCGTCCAATAGCTCATAGGCGGCACCGATCTGGAACATTAGCTGGCCGTTGTCCGGTCCCATGGAATCCGCGACCGCAATGAGCCGCAGGGCGGTTTCCCTGTCCCCGATCATCGCATGCAAGTCAATCAGGTCGCCGAGCAAGACGGGGTCACCCGGAGATTCCTTCCAATCCTCCCAGGTCATCTCGATGGCTTTTTCGAACTTGGGGATGGATTGCTGTCGGCCGCCTTCGACCCAGTACAGCGCCTTGGCCCAGTTGGCCCAGGTCATGGCGTCGACTTCGTCGGGCCATTCCAGGGACAGTTCATAGAAGCTGGCAGATTCTCGGTATTTTTCCTCGTGAAAAAGCATCAACCCTATGTTGGAACAGGTGATGTGATTCGGTAGCAGGGCGTAGGCCTTCTCGAAATAGCCCAGCGCCTGGGCGAATTCTCCGCGATTCTGGTAGATGGCGCCCAAAGTGTTCAGGGAAAAAGCATCGTCGGGCGCCAGGGCAAGGACATTTTCGAAGCCCTTAAGTGCAGATTCCTCTTCCTCGATCCAGTAGTGGAAGGTGGCCAACTGCCGTTGGGCTTCGAAGTAGTCGGGATGGGCGGTGATGACCGACCTGAAAAGCTCTTCCGCCTTGAGATGCCGCTCCTCATATCGGAGGACCCGGCCCAGGATCCCGACGATCCGTGGATTGTCCGGGGAAAGCTCCGCAGCACCAAACAGGGCCGCCAGCGCCTCCTGGTGGTTGCCGACTTTTCGATGGACGTCCCCGAGTTCGAACAACGGCCGCCAGGATCCGGGGGCAAGACCGACAGCTCTTTCAAGGGTTTCGATGGCCTCTACACCCAACCCCTCCTCCTCGGAACTGGAATGGGCCAGCCATTGAGCCTGCCCCAACCCGGTCCAGCCCATGGAAAAAACAGGAGTTTCAGTGGTCGTGGCGCCGAAGGCCGCCAAGGCATTCTCGTAGTTCTGGTCGAGGAGATAACCAACACCGCGCAGATAGTGATGGGCTGCCGGTCCGTCGGATGGCAGGTAAGGGGTTGTTCTCATCAGAACAGGGTCCAAATCGAACAATTTCGCCAGGGCTCCGGGCAGGGAATCCGCGAGCGCGGTCGTTTGGGGATCATAGGGAACGCGCACCGTGGCCAGGGCATCGAGAGTCTCGGCTTCCTTCAGAACCAGCTGAAGAACCTGCCCCCCTTCGAATCGCTGGAGTCCTCCGGTGATGATCCGGTTGACGCCGAACAACCTCTGGGCCTGGCTGTCCTCGCCAATCTCCGCATATCTCACCAATCGGTTCGGGACGACCCACATGGAATCATGCCTGCGGGAGGCATCGTCCAGGACGTGGAAAAGAACCTCCCACAGGCCGTAATTGATTGTTTCATGATCAGGATGCGCCTTGTTCTTCAGCGGCATTACCGCAACCCGCAGATCGGTCGTATAGACCGATGGCGGCCGGGATGACCACCAGAAAATGGCGGCGAAAGCGGCCACGACCACCACCGCCCCCACCAGCCCCCGCCGCCAGGCCCGCCGCCTGGCCGGGATCGAACCGAAACCCGAAGTCGGCACCGGCAGGACCAGGTCCCCGAACGAACTGCCCCAGCCCTCATTCTGGGCCGCGCCGACCATGTCGTTGATCAGTTCGGCGGCCGACTGGTAGCGATCGTCCGGGTCCTTGTCCAGACAGTGGGAAATCACCCGGGAATGGGATTCGGGAATGTCGGGATTGACCTGGTGGGCCGGGGTCGGTTCGGTATTGAAAATGGAGTAGATCACCGCCGGGTCGAAATCCCCCTTGAAAGGGAAATCTCCCGTGGCCAGTTCGTACATGATCAGGCCCAGCGACCAGATGTCCGAACGGTTGTCCGCATCCTTGCCCGCCCCCAGTTCGGGCGCCATGTAACGGACCGTACCCAGGGTGACCCCGGTCTTGGTCACCCCCGCAATACCCGCCAGCTTGGCCAGACCGAAATCGAGGATCTTGATGTACCCGTCATCGGTTATCAGGATATTGCCCGGTTTGATGTCCCGATGGATGATGCCGTTATCGTGGGCGCACTTCAGTCCCTGGGCGATGGAAATACCGGTCCGGAAAATTTCAACAGCCGGCAGGGGGGCCTCTTTCAATCGTTCGGAAAGGGTCATCCCCTCATAGTAGGTCATGACGATGAAAGGACGCCCGTTCGCGGTCTCGTCTACCTGGTGAATGCCGCAGATGTTCGGGTGATCGAGGGACGAGGCCGCCTGGGCCTCCTGGATGAAACGGTGCTTGAAATCGGCGTCGGCCACCAGGTGGGGATGAATAAATTTCAGCGCACGATGGACCTTGAGCTTGGTGTCGAGGGCCTTGTAGACCGAGCCCATACCCCCTTCACCGATTTGCTCGATTATCTCGTAATGGGATATAGTGCGACCGATCATTCCGAATCCGCCTTGGTTCCCCCGTTATAAGGCGCTGAATTACATGAAGATGGTACCACCCACCCTCCTGAACCGTCAATTGAGTAAAAGATATCGGGAAACCGGATTGGCCGCATCCATTCCGGAAAGCAGTTCGTTACGGGCCCGCGAAGATCCGCGGGCCCGCTGAGGAAAACCAGATCAGATCTTGAAGCCGGTGAAGACCCAGAACTTTTTCGTGTCGACCGAATGGGCCGCTCCGGGAATGGGCTCGGCCGCTTCGGTGCTGTAAAAAGCCCCCTTCAGGCCGAAGGTCTGTTTCCAGGGCGCCTTGTAAGTGAACTGGATGTCGAATTCGTTGCCCAGGTCCACGCCGCCGTCGGCTGTTTTGAAGATGTGGTAGACCGCCAGGCCCTTCACCGGGCCGATCGGGCCGTTGGCCTGGAAGAACAGATCCTCGAGGCCCGCACCGGGGGTGCCGAGGAACTTGTCCGCCCAGCCGTTGAACTTGTGCAGAGTGGCCAGCGGCGTGGTGAATGCCCCCTTGTTCTTGTCCATGTCCTTTTCGCTGTCCCCGCCGAGAACTTCGTACCCCACCTTGAAGGTGACCGGTTTGAAGGCCGCGCCGACCATCACGAAGAAATACTGGGCCTCGATGCTGTCGGGAGTGTCATCCAGTTTGCCAACTTCGGAATAGTCGCCGTTGTCGGCCTGCGCCGCGTATTCGAGTTCGTAGAGCAGGTCCACATTTTCGCTCAGTTCCTGCTGGCCCTTGAACTCGGCGCCATAGGTGGACCGGGAATTCGGGTAATTCTCCATACGGGTATAGTCCAGCAGGTAACCGTAGAGACCCAGCTTGCCGAGGTCACCGACCTTCACGTCGGCGTTGATCAAGTGACTGGCCATGTCCTGTACCGCGCCTGTGATCGTGTTGACCTTGTTGATGAAGCGGTAGGACAGGTCGGCGAAGTCCAGGGACGAGTTGGTGAAGGCAAATGCGTCGAAGGATTGGTGATTCTGCCGCCAGCCGACATTGCCGACAAAACGGGCGTCGCCGATGATGATTTCCCGACGTCCAATGTGCGTTTTGTTGGCGCTGTTTTTCCATTGGAAAAAGACCTGGTTGATGGCCGTTTGGGCCGGATCCGCGACGACGGGTCTTTCGTTCGGCGCGATTCCGTTGTGAAGATGTTCAAATCCCTTGTTGCTGTAAGCATGGGGATCGCCGACGACCGTGACATCCTCCGCCTCGATCATGAAACTGAAGCCTTTGTGGGTGCCCGTCCGATAGCCGACCGTGGTCCGCAGGGTCGAAGCGTGGGCCTTGCTGTCGATATTGTCCTGGTCCACTTCCTCGAAACGGTAACGAAGGGAAAACAACGGCTGACCCTTGTGGATTGCGTCACTCAGGGATCCGGCTTCAGGATCCTCGCCACCGGTCACGGGCAAGGCAAAAATCAGAAGCATGGCCATAAGCACAAAACTCATCAGGGGGCGGTTCATCGTGCTCTCCTTCCAGGGTCCGGTTGACAAAAATTTCCCAACCGGGAAATAGTGGACCTTGGTATCCAATTATAAAAGAATTAATTTGGATTTTTTGGATCAAAATACCGGAAATCCTTTGGGCTGGAAGACTTCGTGACGCCGTGATTTATCGGTCTGAACCCGTATCTTCAGGGTAAATCCAAGCATTTTGGCCTGTTTTTGCAATTGATTGACATTAATTTTCAGGAAAGATATCATCCGTTTCGACGGATCATTATCTGGGGCTTTTACATGGAGGTAACCCCATGCGGAATTCAGTCAGCGGATTTATCACCATTCTGATTCTATCCTGCCTTTTCACCTCCGCCATGGCCGATGACTTCACCGCCACCGAAACCGGTGACTGGAAAGATCCCGCGACCTGGGGCTTTGGCGGCTATGCACGGGACCTCAATATTCCCGGCATCCTGGATGGGCGGCTCGATTCGGTCACCATCCCCCAGGGAATCACCGTTTTTTACGAAGGCGGATTGAGTACCGACGACAAAACGCTGACCCCGAAACCCTTCGGTTTTTCCGATTGGGACAAAGCCGACAAAACCGGGTACACGAGGTTGACCATCATCAAGGTTTGGGGAGAGGTAAAGGGCCGCTCCTCCTCCAAACCCATCAAACTCAAAGCCACCGAAGTTGAAGTTGAGCCCAGCGGAAAGGTCGGCGGCAGCCCCTCCAGCAACTCCCGGGGTCCGGTCCATATTCACGGGGACACCAAGGTCACCGTCAAAGGGAACATCAACGGTCATGGTGGCAAGGTCACCATAACTTCCGGAGGCAACATCCTCATCGCCGGGCAAACTCCGGGCAAGAGGGTGCAATCGGAAAAGAAGACGGTGAAAATCGTATCCACCGGCGGGGATGTCAGCATAGCCGTTGGCGATACGGTTCAGGCCAAAAGAAGCGTCATCATCAAGTGCGGCCCCAACCAAAACGTCGCGGTCAACGGCGTGGTCCATTCGGAGAAGAAAAACGTCGTCGTCAACGGTAACGGGGGCAACGTGAACATCGGCCAGGGCGGCAGGCTCGAAGCCCCCAAAGGTGAAGTCAAGATCAAGGCCGACACGCTGCGCGTGGCCGGCAAGATCAAGGGGCGTACCGTCCAGAAAATGTGCAACGTGGTCATCATCGAGGAAGGCGGGTCCATCGAGGGCAAGGTTTCCAACAAGAACAAGGTCGTCGTCAACCACAACGTCCCCCAACGCGCCAATCCCGCCCTACCCGCCGAGAAGGCCGACGATGTCCGCGTCATTGGTGATGACGACGCCTTCATCGACTTCAGCTTCGCCCAGGGGACCGTGATCGAAGCGGTCGATTTTGTCCGTGTGGCCGGCGGTATCTTCAGCACCATCGATTTGACCGGCAACCCCGCCGGTACACCCGTTATCGTCTGCCCGGGCGAAATCGAAATATTCGCGGACTTCATCCTCCTCGACCCCGGGGTCAATCTGGAAGATCTCTGCGGGCCAGGACCGGTGTTCTCGGGATGGCCCCAGCCTTTCTTCGAACCGGCCTGCCTGTCCTACGGCGATACCACCGGCTACCCCGAATTTTCGGGTGAGGTCCAGTTCGAGGTGGCCAACATGGGCAACTTCGCAGACATATTCGAGTTCGATTGGGTGGACTCCCTCGACTGGGGTCCGCCGCCCGGCCTGACCCCCGTCCTGCTCGGCGGGGCCTTCGACCCCTCGGAAACCCTCTTGACCATTCCCTTCGACGTGCCCGAGTGGGCCATCCCCGACGTCGATACCAACTCCCTGAAGTTGACCGTGCGCAGCACCACCACCTTCACCGAGGAATACACCGAGAACATTCTCATTCCGGTGGAGGACATCGAGGTGGTGAAGGACGTAGGCGTGGCGGTCTGGGGCGTCAACTCCGCCCCCGGTGGTTCGGTCATGAGCATCGAACACTGGATCAGCAACAGCGGCTCCCTGCCCGACGACTACTTCCTGACGGTCACCAACCTGGAGGGTTGGCCGGTGCTGCCCTTTACCCCGGACCTGTTTCTGCCTGCGGAGGAGGACATCCTGTTCCTGTCCGAACTGGATGTCCCGCCCGGCACGACCGACGGGTTCCCGAACGAGGTCTACATCACGGCGCAGTCCATGACCTCCCCGTCGGTGTCCTTCACTGACACCGTGGCGTTCACCGTGGGCTCCATATCGGCGGTCGATCCCGAATTGCCGCTGGCGGACACCATCCGGCACCGCTGCTACCCCAACCCGTTCAACCCGACGGTGACCATTTCCTTCACGGCCCCGAATCCCGACACGGAGGTTTCGGTGGTCGTGTACGATGTGAACGGACGCCGGATCAAGACCTTGCTCGAAGGGATCATGGACGGGACCGCAGGAGAACTTTCCTGGAACGGCACCGACAAGACGGGTCGGTCGGTTGCCAGCGGCGTCTATTTCTACCTGATCACCGCCGGGGACCAGGTGGCCACCGGCAAGATGATCCTGGCCAAGTGACCTAGATCTCCGGGAATCCGGACAAACACACCCCCGGCGGTTCATCGCCGGGGGTTTTTTTCGGGCACGGCCCGCCGGACACGATTTCCCAGGCACAACCGTTGACTTTCGCTTTTTCTTCGCCTATTGTCCCTCCATGATCCATCTGCACATACACAGCCACTATTCCCTGCTCTGCGGCGCCAGTTCGCCCGCCGAACTGATCGCGCGTGCGGCTGATCTCGGCTTCAGTGCCCTGGCCCTGACCGACCTGAACGCCATGTACGGCACCGTCGAATTCCAGAAGGAATGCGAAAAGGCGGGGCTGCGGGCCATCCACGGGGTCGAGATCACCGACGACCGGCCCGTCGATACAGACCCGGTGCGGCTGATCGCAGGTTCCCTGCAGCCGGGCCGCGGTCGCGCCGTGCTACTGGCGCGTGACGAGAGCGGTTACGCGGCCATCTGCCGGCTGACCACGCTACGGCAGGTGCGGCCCGATTTCCGTCTGCTGCGTGAGTTGCCGCCGTGGCTCGGCGCCGAAGGCGGCGGCCTGTTCTGCCTGACCGATTCGCTGCCGTTGCTGGAAGCGATCGAGCGGGCCGCCCGTGAAGAAACCGACACCGGCGGAAAGCCGGACCTGATGGATTTCACCGGCGGCGCGCTACGGGTTCTGTTGCCCACCGTCGGCGGCGAACTCGGTCCCATCTATCGCCGGCTGCGCGAACTGGACGCCTGGGCAGCCGCACACCACGTACCCGTCGTTGCCGGCGGCGATGTCTTCGCCGCGGTTCCCGAGGACCTCGAGCGCCAGAAACTGATATCGAGCATGCGCACCCTGACCACGGTCGAGACGGTGCCCCGTGACAGGTGCGCCCCGCCCGGCTCCTGGCTCCGGCCCGCGGCCCGGATGCACGAGCTGCTGGACGAATTCCCCACCGCCTGTCTCGAAAGCGAAGCCATCGCCGAACAGTGTCGTTTCCAGCACAAGCTGGGCCGCTGGCGTTACCCCGAGTTTCCCTTGCCCGCCGGCGAGACCACCGAATCGTACCTGTGGAAACTCTGCTTCGACGGACTGCAAAGGCGCTATCGCCGGGTCACCGGCCGGGCCATGGCCCGCCTGCAGGAAGAGATTGCCGTGGTCGAGAAGCTGGGCTTCGCCGGGTATTTCCTGATCGTGTGGGACATCGTGCGCTTCGCCGGCGACCAGGGCATGCCCACGCTGGGCCGCGGCTCGGCGGCCAACTCGCTGGTCAGTTATCTGCTGGGCATCACCCACGTCGATCCCCTGGAGCACGACCTCTACTTCCAGCGCTTCTTGAATCCCGAACGGTTGACGCCCCCGGACATCGACCTGGATTTCGGCTGGAAGGACCGCGACCGGGTGCTCGAGTACGTCTATGACCGTTACGGGCGCGACCGCACGGCGATGATCTGCAACATCAACCGTTTCAGCTCGCGTTCCGGTTTTCGCGAAGCCGCCAAGGCCCGTGGTTACGGCGACCGTCAGCTGAGCAAGATCACACGCCGACTGCCCTGGCGCATGCTCGAAGGACCGGACGCCGACTCGGCCCTGGCCACACGACCCGAATCCGCCGGCCTGCCCCTGGATCGTGAACCCTACCGCTCGCTTCTACTGCAGGCCCGGCAGTTGAACAAGCGGCCGCGGCACCTGGGCATCCACGCCGGCGGGGTGGTCATCGCCGACAAGCCGCTGACCGACCTGTTCCCACTGCAGTGGGCACGCAAGGGCATCCTCATCAGCCAGCTCGACATGTACTCGGTGGAAGACCTGGGCCTGGTGAAGATCGATCTGCTGGCCCAAAGAGGCATCGCCGTGGTCGCGGACGCCGCGCGCGCGGTGAGCGAAAACCAGGGCATCAGCGTGGACCTGAGCAAGCTGCCGGACACCGATCCGGCCACGCGCCGTCTGATGCGGCAGGGCGACACCATGGGCTGCTTCTACATCGAATCGCCGGGCATGCGTTCGCTGCTCAAGAAATTGAAGGCCGACACCTTTCCGATCGTCGTGGCCGCCAGCAGCGTCATCCGGCCCGGGCCGTCGGACAGCGGCA
>CBDUDB010000104.1:0-9130 GCA_965365795.1 uncultured bacterium
GAAAATCCTGAGGCAGGTCCTGGAATCCTGGGGCAACCCCGCCCGGTCGTGTGAGCCGGAAGCAACTGAACCGTGTTGCTCCAGGTGGGTTTCCTGCCGCGGTCTTCAACCTTCCCCGAAGGGCATGGTTTCGAACCGAAAACTGTGGAATCCCTCTAACGAAGTGTTGGCTCACTTGTACGGCGCATCACGTGCCGGGCAGGGAATCACCACCATTCTCCAGGGTGCGGTCACCTTCGACTTCCTTGATCAGAAGCCGGGTGAGATGGAGCGATCTATCTTCGAGCGTGGCCGTTGCTTCCATGCGTTTCTGTTGTTCCCGGAACAACTCATCGGCAATGTTAACGGCTGCCAAAATGGCAACCCGGTCGGTGGAGACAACGGCTGCATTACGGGCCACTTCGCTCATCCGTTTGTCAACGAAGGCCGCAACCTCTTGAACATAATCGGAATCGGCGCCACCCTTGAGGGTGTACTCCTTACCGAAGATTGTAACTGTCACGCTCTCTTGTTCCAACTCAAACCGCTTCCCGCTTCAGGTCGGTCCCCCGCTCCTGCAGGCCACCTTTAACCCATGGCCTCCAGTTTCAGGAGAAGATCTCCGACCTTGTCTTCGATTTCCTTCCTCTTCTGCTCAAAAACCTCGACGTTTTCCACCGATTGGTGGGCTTCGTCGAGTTCATGTTTCAAACGGTCGCTCGCATTCTCGAGTTCAGTATTGAGGGCTTCCAGTTCGCCGCAACGTTCACTGAGGCGTCCGTTTTCCGCCCGCAAGTCCTTGATCAAAGCCACGGCCTCCAGCACCTTGGCCTCCAGGATATTGAGATTGCTGTCCATTTGGATGCCCGCTCTCTTTTGATCCCGGCCAGGGAGAATTAAGGCCCAAAAACCAGGGAATATCGCCTGGAATTCAGTCCTGGCTTCTCGGTTCTATCTGCAAACGCCCGGACAGGCCCTCAAGTACTTGAGTGATAGCTCTGTCCACCGTCTTGCCTTTCAAACTACCCTTTTGCGACCGAAACTTCAAGCGAATTCCAAAGGCCCCCAGGCCTTTGGAAACACCCTTGCCCCGGTAGATGTCAAACAGTTCCACCTGCTCCAGAAGCGGCCCCCCTGATTCGATGACGGTGTCCTTGATTGCCCCCCATGAGGTCCCCTCGGGCACCAGTAGGGAAAGGTCACGCCTGACCGCCGGATATCTCACAAATGGTTGGAATTCCATCAGATCGGGAATCATATCGGCCTTGCTGAGATTGATTTCGGCCACCGCAACCGGCAGATCCAGGTCAAAATTCTCCAGAACCGCTGTCGCCACCCTCCCGGCCGAACCCACCACCTGACCGTGGCGATCGGTGATGCGCCACTGGGCACCAGATTGCAACCAGGATTCACTGTCGGCCTCTTCAAGTTCAAGAGGCAGACGCAGATGTGAGCTCAGGGCCTCCAAGGTCCCCTTGATCTGGAGAAGATCCGCGGGCAGGCCGTCGAGCCCCTTTTCCCGCCAACCCGCCACCGCGAACTGGAGAATTGTGGGCTCCTCGGGCAGAAGCTGGTCGTCTTCCTGCCGGAAATCGGACCTCTTGGCGCCGGCGGGCCAGTAGGTTCGATTGATTTGAAACAGCCGGACCGGCGCCGAAGCACCCGCGTTGAGGTTACGCCTGGCCACAACCAGCAGGGACGGCAGCAGGGTTGTCCTCAACTGGGTGTCGCCGCCGTGCCTGGGATTGATGACAGCCAGGGTTTGACTGCGGAGATCGTCCTCGGTCAGGCCCAGCCGTTCATTGTCACCGGAAGCCAGAAAACTGGAGGTCACCATTTCATGGTAACCAACCGCGGCCAACCAGTGCCGCATTCGACTCTGGATCAATTCCTCAGGACGCCGCACACCCCCACCGGTGCCGCGGAAACCACCACCGACGGGGAGGTTGTCCAGCCCGTAACTGCGGGCGATCTCTTCGATGAGGTCGACTTCCTGGAACAGGTCCCGCCGGAACGAAGGAATTTCCACCATCATGTCCACGGCTTTCCGGCTGCCGGTTCCGGAATTGCCCATGGGCTGAACCTTGAGGCCGAGGGACTGGAGCAACTGGGCGGATTCATCCACGGTTATGCTGGTTCCCAGAACCCGGTTGACCTGCCAGAGGCGCAGGGGAATCGACGGTGCGGCCTGCCGGTCCGGATCCTGGCGATCGGCCCAGGCGGGTCTGATGTTGGCCCCGGCCAGCTCCTGAAAAAGTTGCAGAGCCCGCAGGGCGGCTTTCTCCACCATGTCCCAGTCGGCGCCCCGTTCGAAGCGGTAGGAACTTTCGCTGATGAGCCCCAGCCCGCGGCTGGCCTTGCGCACCAGCTGGGGGTCAAAAAAAGCGCTCTCCAGAATGATCTCGGTGGTGCTATCGCTGACCTCGCTATTTGCCAGGCCCATGACTCCCGCCAGGGCGACCGGCCCTCTCTGGTCACAGACCAGAAGGGTGCCTTCGTCGAGTTTCCGTTCCTGCTCGTCGAGGGTAGTCACCTGAAGGCCCGCCTCGGCGGCCCGGATGGTAATGGTGTCACCGGTCAGCTTGTCCCGGTCGAAGGCGTGCATGGGCTGCCCCAGTTCAAACATCACGTAGTTGGTGATGTCGACCAGGTTGTTGATGGGCCGAGCGCCCACCGCGCGCAGACGATTCTGCATCCAATCCGGTGACGGCCCCACCTTGAGGTTTCCCGCACCGAACGCCCCGTAACGCAGACAGTCCCGGTAGTTCTCGATCTTGATCTGAATACCCAGGTTTTCGCTGCTTGGTTGAAAATTCCAGGTCACAGGCATGGAGACCTTGGTGCCGTAGATGGCCGCCACCTCGCGGGCCACCCCGATATGACTCAACCAGTCAGGGCGATTGGGCGTGACCTCGATGTCCAGGACCGTGTCGCTGAATCCATACAATTCATCCGCGGAAGACCCAACAGTCAGATCAGTGTCAAGCTCCATGATACCCGACGCTTCGCTGGACAGGCCGAGCTCACTAGGGGAACAGATCATCCCCCGGCTTTCCACACCGCGAATCTTGGATTTCTTGATCTTGAAATCACCGGGCAGAACAGCCCCAACCCTGGCGAACAGGACGGTCAACCCCTCGCGCACATTGGGAGCTCCGCACACGACCTGAACCGGTTCCCCGGTGCCGTCATCGACCCGGCACAGGCTGAGGCGATCCGCGTCCGGGTGCTTTTCCCGGTGAAGAACATGGGCCACCACGACCCCGGGAAAAGTCTGCCGAAATTCCTCCAGACCTTCGACGTTGAGCCCGGCGGAAGTCAGTTTGGCGGCCAGTTGCTCTGGCGTGTCGTCCCAGGACACGTATTCGGCGAGCCAGTCCAGGCTAATTTTCAAGACACACCTCGGAATTGATTCAGAAAACGCAGGTCATTCTCGTAGAGCAGGCGGATATCGCTGATGCCGTACTTCAGCATGGCGATCCGGTCGATGCCCATGCCGAAAGCAAACCCGGTGTACTGGTCGTCCGGATAACCGGCAGCCTTGAAAACGTTGGGGTGAACCATGCCGGCTCCCATGATTTCCAGCCACCCCGTCTGGCCACACACCCCGCAGCCGGCGCCCCGGCAGGCCACACACTGCATGTCCACTTCCACCGAGGGTTCGGTGAAGGGAAAGTAGTGCGGCCTGAAACGCGTGGGCTCGGCGGCGCCAAAGAAATTGCGGACGAAGGTGTCCACGGTGTCCTTCAGGTCGGCCATGCTGATGGATTTATCCACCACCAGACCCTCGATCTGGTAGAACTCCGAACTGTGCGACGCGTCCGCGTTTTCGTTCCGGTAGACCCGGCCCGGGAAGATGTACGCCAGCGGCGGATCATTCCTTTCCATGGTCCGGACCTGAACGGGCGAGGTCTGGGTGCGCAGACAGATCTTGGGATCGATGTAGAAGGTGTCCTGGATGTCCCGGGCGGGATGGTCGTCGGGAAAATTCAAGGCCGTGAAGTTATAGTAGTCCAGTTCGACCTCGGGGCCCTCGTCCCGGGTAAAACCCATGCCGTAGAATATGTCGCAGATGGATTCCATGACCGTGAGCAGCGGATGGTTCGTCCCGGCGGCCGCTGGCGGAACTCCGGGCAGGCTCAGGTCGCCGAGTGGACCGGCCGTCTGACCGGACCCGGCTTGGATCTCATCCTGGCGGCGGTCCAGGAGTTCGGCCAGGTCCTGTTTCAGACGATTCAGCTCGGCCCCAACGGCCGGACGCTCTACCGCGTCCACATCCTTGAGTCCGCGCAGAAGGGAAGTGATCTCCCCCTTGCGGCCCAGAAAGGCCACCCGCGCGGTTTCGATCTCCGCCTCCGTTGTCGCAGCCTTGATCCTCTCGATTCCCTCGGACCGGAGTCTCTCGATGGTCTCCTTCATGTCAGGAACCCCTCCGCCGGGCCCACCCGGCATGAATCAATGTCCGGAGCAAAGATCGGCTCATTGGTCAGAACATTGTTCGGCTTAGAGGGCACCTTTGGCGGCCTCGGCCAGCTTGTTGAAAGCGCCGATGTCATGGACCGCCAGATCGGCCAGCATCTTCCGGTCGATGTCGATCTCGGCCTTCTTCAGCCCGTTGATGAAGTGGCTGTAACTCAGCCCGTTCAGGCGTGCGGCCGCGTTGATGCGAGTAATCCAGAGCCGGCGGAAATCGCGCTTCTTGTTGCGGCGATCCCGGTAGGCGTAGGCCATGGCGCGCTCCACGGTTTCACGGGCGGCGGCGTACTGGTTGCTCTTGCCACCGACAAAACCCTTGGCCCTTTTGAGATACTTCTTCCGGCGCGCCTTGGCGGCAGGATTATTTGTTGCTCTTGGCATTTCATTGCCTCCTCTATCTTGGCCCCATCAGGACATGACCGGGCGACCCGGCCCCGGGGCGGTATGGTTTCGGGTTACTTGGCCAACATCCTGCGGGCTCTGGCTTCGTCACAGCGAGCCACCAAGCCGGACTTGCGCAGGTTGCGCAGCCGCTTGGGACTCTTGGAGGTAAAGAAGTGCCCATGATAGGCTTTGCTTCTCTTGATGCGACCGCTGCCGGTAAGCCTGAAGCGCTTGGCGGCGGCGCGGTTGGTTTTCATCTTGTTGCCCATGTTTTTGCCTTTCTCTATTTGACCGGACGAGTCAGGACAGCCGGCTCACCCTGGGGCAATCGGTCGGCTTGCCTTCTTCTGCGGTCGTCCGTAATGCCGGCCCGCGCGGACCCGGCCAAACGAAACCTAATGAACTTTTTTCGGAGAGATGACAAACGTGATCAGCCGTCCCTCTCGCTTGGGATGGGACTCGGGAGTGCCGAATTCCTCGACCTCGCCGATCAGGTGTTTCAAAAACTCCATGGCCAAATCCAGGTGGGAAATTTCCCTGCCCCTGAATCGCATGACCACCTTGACCTTGTGACCCGCTTCAAGAAAAGTGATGATGTGCTTCTTCTTGAACTCGTAGTCGTGGTCGTCGGTCTTGGGCCGAAACTGGATGGTCTTGACCTTGACCGTGTGCGAAGCCTGCTTCGCTTTTTTCGCCTTCTTGGCCTGTTCGTACTTGAACTTGCCGTAGTCCATGATCTTGCATACAGGCGGACGGGCCGTGGGCGCCACTTCCACCAGATCGAGCCCCCGATCCTCGGCGATGGTGATCGCCTCGTTGGTCTCGAGTACTCCCAGCTGTTCCCCATCTTCGTCGACGACCATGACGCGTGGGATCCTGATCATCCGGTTGACCCTGGTCAACTTGCTGTCCTTAATAATCACTACCTCCCGCTGAGCATAAAAAAAGCGGACACAATGGTCCGCCACAGGCCTATCCAGGCTCCGGGTTGCGAAACCGCTCCGTCCGCCAGGGGTGAAAAACACGCTCCCGGGATCAGCTACGGTGAGAGGGCGGACCTCTTCTTGGTTACGCGGTCCGGAGTTTACCCAGCCCCGGCCACGCTAGAATCGATATAATCTAGGTTTTGTTTCTCACCGCGTCAAGGATATCCTCGGCCACCTGGTCGACCTTACGGGCTCCCTGGTCCCCCAGATGCCTGATCCGCAGCGCAACTTCACCGTTTTCGGCCTCCCGACCCCCCACAACCAGCATCCAGGGCACGTGGAGCAACTCGGCCTCCCGGATCTTGAAGCCGATTTTCTCCTCCCGGACATCCTCGCCGACCCGCAGCCCGGCCTTCCGGAGCTGGGCAGCCACACCGCGGGCATATTCGTGTTGATCACGGCTGACGGACATCACCCGGACCTGTTCGGGGGCCAGCCACAGCGGAAAGTCCCCGGCGAAGTGCTCGGTCAGTATCCCGATAAACCGTTCCAGGGACCCCATGATGGCCCGGTGGACCATGTAGACATACCGTTCCTGGCCCTCGGCGTCGGTGTAGGTCACGTTGAAGCGCCGGGGCAGATTGAAGTCGAACTGGATGGTGCTGGTCTGCCAGCGCCGGCCGATCGCGTCGATCAGTTTCACGTCGATCTTGGGACCGTAGAAAACGGCCTCGCCCTCTTCCCGGGTGTAATCCAGGCCGTGTTTGTCCAGGGCCTTGATCAGGGAAGACTCGGCGGCGTCCCACTCCTCGTCCGTGCCGGCGTATTTATCCTTGTTCTCAGGGTCGCGGACCGACAGCTCCACCTTGAAGTCATCGAACCCGAAAGCCCCCATGATCTCCTTCACCAGATCGATGCAGAGGCTCACCTCGTCTTCGAGCTGTTCCGGCGTGCAGAAATGGTGGGCGTCGTCCTGGGTGAAACCGCGGACGCGCATCAGGCCGTGCAACGTTCCCTTGAGCTCGGCCCGGTACACGGTGCCCAGCTCGGCGTAACGCACGGGCAGCCCGTGGTGGCCGCGCTTCTTGCGCTGGAACATGAGGATGTGCCCCGGGCAGTTCATGGGCTTGACCACGTAGGGCCGATCGTCCTGCTCGAAGATGTACATGTTCTCGGCGTAGAATTCCATGTGCCCGGAGGTTTCCCAAAGGGCGGCCTGGGAAATGTGGGGCGTGGTCACCGTCTTGTAACCGTTGCGCCGGTGGATGTCTTTCCAGTAGTCGATGATCTGTTCGCGCAACAAATCGCCCCGGGGAAACCAATAGGACAGGCCGGGCCCGGCCTCGTCCATGATGCCGAACAGGTCCAGCTCCCGACCGAGCTTGCGGTGGTCCCTCTTCTTGGCCTCCTCCAGCATGGCCAGATGGGCATCCAGGTCCTTCTTCTTGAAAAAGCTGGTCCCGTAGATTCGTTGCAGCATGGGCTGGCTGCTGTCGCCCCGCCAGTAGGCACCCGCCACGCTGAGCAGTTTGAACGCCTTCAGGTCCTTGGTGTCGGGCAGGTGGGGCCCTTCGCAAAGATCCTGGAATTCCCCCATCCGATAAACCGAAAGCTGTTCATCCCCCAGGGACGCGATCTGCTCCAGCTTGTAGGACTGGTCGCTGAACATCTTTTCAGCTTCCTGCCGGCTGACCTCTAGCCGCTCGATGACGACCTTCTTTTTCGCCAGCTCCCGCATGCGGTTTTCGATCTTCCCCAGGTCGTCCTCGGTGAAGGGATCTTCCCGGTCGAAGTCGTAGTAGAAACCGTTCTCGATGTCCGGACCGAAAGCGAACTTCACCCCGGGGAAAAGATCCTGCACGGCCCACGCCATCAGGTGGGCGGTGGAATGCCTGAGGGTTTCCAGGCCCGCATCGGCGCTGCGGGTGATGACCAGCATCTCGCCGTCGCCGGACACCTTTTCGATCAGGGGGTGATGAACGCCATCCACCGTCACGGCCAGGGCGTTGCGGAACAGGCCTTCACCGATCTGTCGTACGGCGTCGCCGTACGACTGCCCCTCCTTTACCTCGAGGGAGTTGCCGTCAGGGAGTGTCAAAATCAGGTCCGACATATCCGATCATCCAATCGCGGCTAAAGTTTGTGGCCCAAATCATGGGAAGAAGCCAATTTAAACCGAGCCCCGGAGACAGGCAAGCCCCATGAACGGTTCGGCCCTTGAAGCCAATTCCGTGGTCCCATGATATACAGGGTTGTTCCGGTAAATCCTGAAGCGTTCATCTGGACATATCTCCCGATTCCTCCAGAGTTATTTTTTCGCGCGACCTCAAAATGTTGTAGTATTAAGAGTACAATATCCCTGATTAAAGGGAAATTCGTTTTCACCCATCCAGTCGAGGTCAACCGATGCTGTTCCTCCCCTCCGGATCCACCCGCCCCATGATCATTGTTGGGTTGCTTATGCTGGCGGCCACCGCGGTCCAGGCCGCCCCGCACCACGGCGATCCTTTCGTACTTGAGCAGCCCGACGGCACAGAGGTTTCTGTGCTTGTCTGGGGCGACGAGTTCTACCAGCGGATCGAAAATCTCGACGGCTATACCCTGATCCGGGACGCGCGAACGGATGAGATCTGCTACGCCGATCTGGCCGCCGACGGACGAAGTTTCGTTTCCACCGGCGTGGTCGTGGATGAGGCACCGCCTGCTGGCTTGGCCAAGGGCTTGCGATTGCCCGCCGCCGATCGTGCCGAGGCTGCCTGGAGCGTGCGCAACAAGTTCGCCGCCCAGGAGGCCGCGGTGCTGGCCGGCAAGAAGCGTCTTCCGGGCCCGGCGAACCAGGGCAACGTCCTGGGCCTGACCCTGATCATCGACTTCCCCGACGAACCCTGGTCCGTGCCCGCGGCTGATTTCGACAACTATCTCAACCTCGAGGGTTACACCGGATACGGGAACAACGGTTCGGTGCGCGACTACTTCTTCGATGTTTCCGGTGGTGTGCTCACCTACAACAACTGGGTTCCTCCGACCTACATGACGGCGCCCCAACCAAAAACCTACTACGAGGATCCCGATATCGGCTATGGCCAGCGGGCTCGCGAATTGACCCGCTGGGCTCTGAACACCCTCAACGGTCAGGGCCACGACTTCAGCCAGTACGACTCCAACGGCGATGGTTACATCGACGCGGTCAACGTCTTCTACGCCGGCAGTCCTACCGGCGGCTGGTCGGTGGGCTTGTGGCCTCACTCGAGCAGTATCACCTGGTTCGCCGATGGCGTGGAGACCTACAAGTACCAGATCACCAACATCGGCAACTCCCTGAGGCTGTCCACATTCTGCCACGAGAACGGCCACATGATCATGTT
>CBDUDB010000105.1:0-9042 GCA_965365795.1 uncultured bacterium
GCATCCTGACGCAGCCGCCGCACCAGACGGCCGGCCACATCGTACACGTCGAGCCGGGCGGTCTGATTTCCGGGAACCGCATAACGAATGGTCGTGGAACCGGGAGTGGGATTGGGCCAGACCGCCTCGATGGACAGCCCGGGCACCAGCAAATCGGCCTTGTTTGCGCTGACCGGACCGTGCCAGCTCTGGGTGCCCGAAGAATCGGTCAAGAGCAGCCAGTAGTCGCACGGCTCGGAAGGAGCCGACTCGTCCACGATTTGAAAATCGGGCCCGCCGATCAGTATATCGGACGACAACCGTTCCCGAGCTGCGCCACCCACCGAGCGGTAGACCTCCGCCGAAACTTGATATACATCCGAGGGGAAAACCCAGGTCACTGTCACCGAGCCGTCATCGTTCCTATCGGCTATGAATTCTCGTATGAAAACCGGAGTGGGTTCATCGGTGTGGAAGACACCGAATCCAGTAGTGCCGGCGAGCAGGTTGGTGAATTCGTTGAATCCCAGCTTCACAACCGAAGCATGGGAAAAGCCGTTCGAGATGGAGAACCAGGAGTCTCCCCCATCAAGGGACTCGAAGACAAGTCCCCCGAACGAAGCCCCTGCGAAAAGGGCCCCACTGGAATTGACCGTGATGGAGGTGATTCTGGAATCGTTGAGGCTGGTGTCGACGGACTCCCAGCTGGCGCCGTCGTCAAGGGAACGGTGCAATCGGAAATAGGGGATCGCCGCGAACAGGACGCCGCCCGGCAGGGACAGAACTTCAGTAACATACAAGCTTGGCAGGCCATTGTTGAGGTCATTCCAGGAGGCCCCGTTGTCCTCGGACCGGTAGATCCCCCCGCCATCCAGGCCAACCACCAGATTGCCGTCGTCCTCCACGACAATATCGGTCACGCCGAAATCGGGCAGCCCGCTGTGGGCCGGTATCCAGGTGTCGCCCTTGTCGGATGAACGCCAAACTTCCCCCTCGATCAATCCCCCGGCATACAGTTCACCCGTGCCGGGGTGGACCGCCATACTCCCAACCCTTGTCATGTTGGGGGTTGAACCCGTGGGACTCCAGGTATCGCCACCGTTGGATGATCGGTAGACCTGGGCGGTCCAGGTCCCACAAAAGAGATCCCCATCGGGATGATTGACCACATCGTAAACGATAGGATCCTCGATGCCGTTGTTGACCGGCCCCCAGGTCAATCCGCCATCTGTGGAGCGGTGAACGCCGGCTCCGTGTGTGGCGGCGAACAAGTCTCCGGTCCCGGCCAGCAGCAGGGATCTGATCGTGGTGCGATTCATCCCCCCATTGGAAGGTGCCCAGGTAGCCCCCGCGTTGTCGGTGCGAAAAACCCCGCCACCGCCGCAGGCGGCCAGAAATTCTCCCCCGGTCAGGGAGATAAAATCTCTGATCTCCCGCAATTCGACTCCGGTGCGGGCCGCGGCCCAATCAAGGCCGCCGTTGCTGGAAACAAAGGTTCCCGAGGCTTGGGTTCCCGCCCAGAGGTTGCCCGCGGCATCCCGGCCGACGGCCTGGCAAAACTGGTCGTCCAGTCCGTTATTGAGCCGGGTCCAGGATGTGCCGTTCCATTCGGTGCGGAAGATGCCGCCACCCCAGCTCGCGGCATAGATATCCCCTTCGGGAACAACCAGGAAATCGTGGATGCCGCTGACGGTCAATCCGGCATCAAAAACATCCCAGGAAGTTCCCCCATCAATGGAGCGATACACATGGTCCGATTCCGTGCCTATGTACAAGGGGCCCGCATTGGGAACGGCCGCCATGCAGCGGATCTGAACAAAAGGGAAAAAGACGCTGGCCGGTATCCAGGTCAATCCTCCGTCCAGCGAGCGGGAAATGAGTTCCGCCCTTGCAGCATAGAGAATGTCCAGATCCTGGTCATAGGCCAGGGCACCGGCCGGGTTGACCAGATTCGGTTGGGACATGGGCCAGCTGGCCCCGTTGTCCGTGGAACGGAAAACCTGGCCGCCGCTGAGGGCCGCGAAAACGACCCCGGCATTGTTGACGACAATGGAATGGACCTGCTGAAAACCCAATCCGGTTTCTTGCCAGGTCATTCCCTGGTCCGTGGAGCGATAGACACCCCCGCGGTCCCAGAGGCCGGCGTAAAGATCGCCGTTCGGAGCCTGGGCCAGGGTTTCCACCTGACCTCCTTCCGGTCCTTCGCTTTCGATCCAGTCGAAGGTCTGGGCGGCGGCGGATCCCGCAACTAGAAAACCTGCAGCGGCAAGCAGAAACAGTCCCAAAAGGTGACAAACATGCATCTGGCGTTGTCTTGACATCATTTCAGCTCCCAATTTTCCTGGATTAGTTTTGACCGCACCATTGTAGCACGGCAGAGGGGGGCATTCCATCCCTGGAGAAATGGTGGGGCGATTGGCGGTTGCGCCGCCCGTTACTCGGCCAGTACCAGTTTTTGCACGGCCTGTCCGGCCTGCGTTTTCAGCCGGGCAAAGTAGACCCCACTCGGTGCGGTCCGGCCGGCGGCGTCGCGGCCGTCCCACACGATCTCGCGACGTCCCTCGGGCAGAAAACCGTCATACAGCTGGGCCACCAGGCGTCCGCGCACATCGTAAAGGTCCAGGCTGGCCGAACCGGCCGCCGGAACTTCCATGGCCAACGTGACGCTGGGGTTGAACGGATTGGGCCACGCGGAAAGCGCGACCGCCACGGGTATCGCACCGGGGCCCGGCACATCGGCCAGGTCGTGGGGCCGCGCGATCCAGACCTGCCTGGGCAGGGCCTCGCCGTCGAGGGAATCGCGCCGGGTCCAGGCCAGGACCACTTCGCCCGCCGGGGAAACGTCGAGATCCACAAACTCGTCCAGGGATCCGTTTTCCTGCCCGTCCAGGAATCCGCCCATCTCGAACCAGCCGGTCCCGGTTTTGACCCAGTATTCGAGAGTCCTGGTCACGGGTTCCAGATTCATTCCCGACCCCTGCTGGTACCAGAAAGCGTGCACCCGGCCGGCCGGATCGGCATCCACGCGGGGCGACATGGGCCAGTCCATTTCGGCGTGATTCGTTGTGAGATTCTCCTGGGGCAACCACCCCGAACTCTGATCCAGTTCCAGATGATGGATGGATCCGCAGGGACAGGTAGGCTGCTCGCCCAGGCCGAGCACGCTACGGTTCACCGCGCCATGGGTCACCACGTCGAAAACTCCGGCGATGGGCGCGGGGCCCGAGCCACCGTCCCCGGGAACCGGGACCGGAGGGGACCAACCGGCGGCCAGATCCTTGGTGGTGTAGACCAGGCTGCTGCTGCCCGGTTCGCCGGTCAGATAGAAAATGGTCGGCCAGGGACCCGCCGGGCCCAGACTCCAGGTTATTTGGGGATGAGGAATCATGACCGGCTCTTCGGCCACGATCTCGAAATCGGTCCAACCCAGCTCGCTGCCCGCGGCATATATCACCCTGAAATCGTTGTTGGGGGGATCCTGCGAAATCATGACGGTCAAGAACACGTAGGGACCGGCAGCATCAGTGGGCACGCCCCACAAATCGATGCCCATCACCTCGCCACCGGGATCCATCATTTCATAGCTGGACTGGTCCCAGTTGCCATTCAGGTCGGACTCGTAAATCAGGAGGACGGGCCCACTGGAAACCACGGCCACGAACCCTTCACGGGTCCAGCAGATTCGCGGCGAACTGCCGGAATTCAACAGAACGGGTGCGGGCCAGAGTTCGTCGGTCGCCGGGTTGGTCGGCGCCAGCTGGGTAAAGGCGAAACGCTCTGGAATGGGTTCCTGTGAGCCACTGAAGCCGATCATGGTCAATCCGGTGCCGGATGAAGCCACGGAGGGGGCAACGCAATCGGATTCAACAGGGGTGGCCCGATCGATGTCCCATTCGGCGAGAACGGGAAAGGAGGCGAGTAGCAAGGCGGCGACGGCAGTCAGGATCATGGTCTTCATGATGTCCCCCTTCAATCAGTCATTTGATCTTCGGATATCATTATAACTGAATTGGCCGGAAACTAAAAGGCCCCCCGGGGGCCTTTTCCAAAACGAAACCGGTCAGCTGAAGCGGGAAACCCCCCGGCGGATCGCATCCCTTCAGGTGTTTTTTTGCAATAAGTTACAACAATCCTGGTTCCAGGCGGCTAAAAACGGTAGGACACGTACGTCCTCAATTCGACATTATTCAAATGCGATTCGGGATAACCGTGGAGGTATGAGTCCCGCATGTAATACGTGTATTCCAACCCCAGCCCCCATTTCTTGTAGATCCGGGGATTGAGCTGGGCCTGGGCCCAGTGGATGTATTCGTTGCCGTCGATACCGCTGATGGTGTGGAACCAGTAAATCCAGTACCGCAGGGCGAAAGCGCCGTATTTCTTGTGATCCAGCATGCCGAACAGCTTTAACTTGGCTCCGGTGTTGTAGTTGTACTCGCGGCCCTTGGCGGTCTCGAAACCCACGTTGGCGCCGCCCAGGATCACCCAGTTCAACTGGGCGCCGGTCAGGACCTGCAGGGGTGAATCGGCGTTGAAGTTGGAAAAAATACCTCCGCCCACACTCTGCCCCCCGAACTGGTAGACCTTGTTGTCAAAGAAATCGTAGTCCTGAAAGACGCCGTACAGGCTGCGATTGTCCTGGCCATGGTCGAACTTGCGGCCGAAGAGCAGGCCCGTGCCCGTGACTTCGTGAATGAAGGGAAACTTGCCGTACAGGTTCAAGACGGCCCGGATGGAGAAGTAGTCGAAGGGGTCCGGATCGGCCAGATCGTCGAAGAGGGCGCCGTAGAGGAAGCTGCCCTTGAACAGGAAGGCGTTCTCGGCGTTGCCCAGGTCGGTCCCGTCGGCGACCCGGTTGGTGCCCAAGGAAAGATGGCCTCCGAGAGAATCGGGCATACGGTCTTCGGGGTTCAGGCCGGCCCCGCTGGTCTTGCCGGTGACCAGGCGGTTGAACCCCCTGATGGGGTTGACGAAGAAGGCGCCGATTTCACGGAACGTCCGCTCGGAACCGGTGGCCGTGTTGTCAAGGATCATGGATGAAATCCGGTAGGCGGTCTCTCCCATGTACACCCCGCCGACAGTGGTGGAAATCAGGTCGTTGATCGACGGAGGCTCGGCCTCCATGAACAGTTCCCAGGTCATGCTGCTGGCCATGGTGATGGGAATCGATCCCCAGAAATCGTAACCGTTGGTGCGAGCGGCATTGAAGAACTGGCCGCCGTGCAGGGGATGCCCCCACTGGTTCATTGCCCAGTCGTCGTGGTCCCACACGAACCCGGTCTTCATGTTTTCCTTGATCGTGTTGGCGCCGATGTAGGCCCAGTCGGTGCCCATGAGACGGCTAGGCAGCCAGACACCCACCGTCAAAAAGGCCATATCAATGGCCATCAGACCGTTGTTTTTTTCGACTTCCGGCGGAGGCGGGAATCCGGCGAGGGCTGTCACCGTTTCATCAGATCTCAACGAGTCGGGTTCCGCCACATCGGTGGCCTGTGCCATCAGGGGCAAGGCAGATCCCATCAACACCAACAGGACCAGGGTTCTGATTTTTGTGAGCATCACAGCAACCCCACCCCCCAGAACACCGAACCCTTGTTTACGGTGTCCGAGCCCAGAGAATAACCCTGGTAGATGTTGGTGGTGGCCCCACCCACGAACACGCTCATATGTTTGCCCAAGACGACTTCGAGTTTCAGGCGGGCATCGAGGGTGAAGTACTTGCCAGTATCGATCGCAGGGTTGTCCGAGCCGTCGGGAATGACATGGCGGTAACCCAGATCGGCCCCCAGAAAGAGACGGGGAATGAGGGGAAATCTGCGACCAAGGTTCAGTCCCAGGAAAAACGCGTTTTCGCGGTTGTCGAAGGCACTTAAGCCACCCATGCCGATCTCGCCATACCAGTGGTGGTGGGTATAGCGGAAGGCGGTGGTGATCTGGGTGATTGAGCTGCCATAAGTAGCCCACTGCTTATCGGTATCCGGCGGCCGGTAGCCCTCTGAAGCGGGCTCCTGGGCCAAAGTGTTCCCCGGAATAACCCAACAGAGGAACAAAGCCAGTATTAAAACGAAACAAGCTCTTGTCATGGTTTGAATCCTGTCCCAACAAATAAGGGGCTCCGGTATGTGACCAAGGCCATGCTATATCGTTGCCCTACCACAAGCAACACCTGGTTTAACACAGGATGTAATTAATTGGGATCTGGGAACCCTATCTCCATGACCATGGCCTGGAACCGGGGATCTTCCCCCAGTTCGGCCAGGAAGATGTCGGGGCTCATCTTGAAATAGATCAAACCCGGCGATCGTTCCGCCAGGGCTTGCAGGAAATATGCGATAGCCTGATCCAGGTCCCTCAGGCCCAGGTGGGTTTCGGCAAACAGGGCGGGATCGACGTACTCCGTTTCCGCCATGCCCTGCATGGTGACCAGCGCGGCCCGGGCTTTCTCCTCCTGGCCGCACCTTGAGTAGGTAAAACCCAGCCAGGCACGGGTGGCCGGGGTGTCGCTGCCAGCCAGCAGGGACTCCGCGATTTCGGCCGCCGCCAAAGCTTCTTCGCATTTACCAACCAGCGAGTAGTTCAGGGCCAGCTTGACGTGACCCCAGGTCCAGTTGGGATTGATGTCGATGGCCTTTTTGAAATAAAACGCGCACTCTTCGTGGTTCCCCATCACCAGGTTCGCGAAACCCATGTCGTGGGCGGCGATGACCGAAAGGGGATCCAGTTGCATGGCGCGCTGGTAGTAGATGAGGGCCTCGTCGTAGCGCCCCATGAACAGGTTGAAATCACCGTAGGGCATCACCGTGTCGTGTTTGCCGGGTCCCAACTCGAGGCCTTTTTTCAGATCCGCTTCCGCTCCGGCGAAGTCCAGGTCGAAGACAAGCTTGATCATGCCTGACGCGGTGAAGGCTTCTGGAAGATTCGGATCCAGCTTCATCGCCTGGTTGGCGGCCGCCCGAGCTTTTTCCACAGTCTCGTCGCGGTCGCCTCCCCGCAGGTAGGACTGGGTGGTGTAGGCACGCGACAGCCCCGCGTAAGGCAGGGCGTAGCCGGAGTCCAGGGCGATGGCTTTCTCGAAATACTCGATCGCCTTGTCCATTTCCCGCCGGGTCCCCGTGGTGAATTCCCTCCCCATCAGATAAAGACGGTAGGCCTCCGGGTTCTGTGTGATTCCAGGCGCGGCCAGTTCGGCGCTGCCGCCGGCCAGCTCCACCTTCAAGGTCTTGGCGATGGTGCCGGTGATCTCGTTTTCCACGTCCAGCAATTCGCTGAGCTGCCGGTTATATCGCTCGCCCCACATCTGGCGGCTGTCCCTGGCATCAACCAGTTCGGTGCTGATGGTCAAACCGGTCCCGTGCTGAACCACCCTCCCGAACAGGACGGCGTCCACGTCCAGTTCCCGGCCCGCGGCCACTGCGTCCAGGTTCCGTCCCTTGGTGGCGAAGGCGGACCGGCGGGAAATCACCCTCAGGTCGGGAATCTGGGCCAAGGTGTTGATGAGGCTCTCGGTCATTCCGTTACAGAGGTAATCCACTTCGGGATCCCCGGTTTCGTTTTCGAAGGGAAGCACGGCCAGCGCGTCAACGTCGGCGCCAGACCAGGGAATCAGGAAATAGGCCGCGGCGACCACGGCGGCGATCACCGGAACCAGAACCAGAGGCCTGAGGCGCGATCCCGGTTTTGCCCCCCGGGGGGCAATGTCGGAACCGGCCATTGAACCGGATTCACCTTTTCTCTGCAGGTTGCGCAGATCGACCACGAGATCCCGGGGCGCCTGGTAGCGGTGGTCCGGGTCCTTTTCCAGGCACTTGAGGATGATCCGTTCCAGTTCGGGCGACACCTCGTAATTGAAGCGGGCCAGAGCCTCGGGCGTTTGGTTGGAGATGGCGTAGATGATACCCAGGACACCATCTCCCTCGAAGGCCTTGCGGCCGGTCACCATCTCGTAAAGGACGGCGCCCAGACTGAACAGATCGCTGCGCGTATCGATGTCTCCGCCCTGGGCCTGCTCCGGGCTCATGTAGTGCGCCGTCCCGAGAACCGTTCCGGCGGCGGTCTGGGACAGGGTCGCCGAACTGTCGCCGGATTCGGAATCCAGAGGGGCAGTCAATTTGGCCAGACCGAAATCCAGGACCTTGACCTCGCCCCGGGTCGTCAAGGCAATATTGGCGGGCTTGATGTCGCGATGGATGATGCCCTTGCCTCGCGCCTCTTCCAGGGCGTCGGCGATCTGGATGGCGATGGCCGTGGTTTCATCCAGGTCCGGCTTGGAGTCCGAGAGCCGGGTGCTCAGATCGGGACCCTCCACGTATTCCATGGCGATGAAAAGCGTGCCGTCCTGTTCCCCCACGTCGTAGATATGCGCGATGTTCGGATGGCTCAGGGCCGACGCCGCCCGGGCTTCGCGGGCAAACCGGGAGCGGCGGCCGGGATCGCTGGCCAGTTCACTGGGCAGGATCTTGATGGCGACCTGGCGCCCAAGGCGCAGATCTTCGGCCAGGTAGACCTCACCCATCGCGCCTGCGCCCAGCTTGCGGAGGATTTGAAAATGGCCGAGCTTGTCCCCTGCTTGCATCCTGGTTTTCTCCTGATAAAATGGAAAAATCGAATCCCCGAAAAGCGAGCCAACGACAGGGAGGGAAAACCTGTCCAAGCATATAGGGTTAATGATATTCTACCGATTCAGCCATGAACCCGGTCCTTGGGAAAAGCTCGACAGCGGGACTTCTGCGCCTTGACAGCCTGCGACTACTAAGGCATACTTTGATCGGTTACCGTACAAAGCGGAATTTCCGGCCCTCAATTTCTCAGCGGAGGCCCAAAGTGAAACTGACCAGACGCCATCTGTTCGTCCTGGCGGCGATTCCTGTCCTGATCCTCAGCACCGGGTGCAGTGATCGAGATCCCACCAATCTTCCGGTCGGGCGCGCGGATATCGATCCGGTGGTCTTCGACGAGGAATACGATCCCCTCAATGTGCTGTACGGCAAGGACGCCTACTTCCAGCCGTTCTCCGGGACCGACACCTACTCCCTGAAGGTGGACTCGCTGTACGCCTCCAACGGG
>CBDUDB010000106.1:0-8964 GCA_965365795.1 uncultured bacterium
GCGGCACTGGAATGGAGACCGACCCATCATTTTCGGCTCTTGCATTTTTCCGGTGCCTCGCTATATGTGTTGGCGGATCCCAACTCCATTCCCCCAATTTGACGCCGCCTTGGACTGAAAGGGAAGCCAATGGCCAGTAAACCCGTGGTAGCCATCCTCGCAGGAGGCATGGGCACCCGCTTGGCGGAAGAAACGGAAATCCGCCCCAAACCCATGGTCGAGATCGGCGATCGACCCATCCTGTGGCACATCATGAAGCATTACGCCCACTACGGATTCAACGAATTCGTCATCGCGCTGGGCTACAAGGGCGAATACATCAAGCGCTGGATGCGGGATTTTGGCAGTCTCGAAGGTGACATGACGGTCAAGACCAACCAGGGGGACGTCCTGACCTACCAGGATCACCGGCCCGACTGGACGGTGCACCTGGTGGAAACGGGGCAAAAGACCGGGACCGGCGGCCGGATCAAGAGGCTGAAACCCTGGCTGGGCGAAGGCACCTTCATGCTGACCTGGGGTGACGGGCTGTCCGACGTGAACATCCAGGACCTCTACGATTTCCACCAAGGGCACGGCAAGCTGGCCACCCTTACCGCGGCGCGTCCGCCCGCCCGGTACGGGCACATCGAGTTCGAGGGGAACAGCATCAAGTGTTTCACCGAAAAGCCCCAGACCGCCGAGGGCTGGATCAACGGGGCCTTTTTCGTGCTCGAGCCCAAGGTTCACGAATACATCGAAGGCGACCCGGTGATGTTCGAACAGGCACCTTTGGAAGGTCTGGCGGGCGATGGCGAGCTCATGGCCTACAAACACGATTCGTTCTGGCAGTGCATGGATACGCTGCGTGAGAAACACATTCTGCAGAAGCTCTGGGACGGCGGCGACGCCCCCTGGAAATGTTGGGATTGACCTGGCGGCCATCCGCCATAATTCGAGGTGATTTGAAATGCGAGTATTGGTAACCGGCCACAGGGGATACATCGGCAGTGTTCTGGTTCCTCTTTTGTTGGACCACGACCACGAGGTCACCGGCCTGGACAGCGATCTTTTCCGGGCTTGCACCTTCGACGGTAGTTTGATCGATATCCCCGAGCTGATCGGCGATGTGCGGGATGTCGAACCAGAAAATCTCGCGGGTTTCGACGCGGTCATTCATCTGGCCGGTCTTTCCAACGACCCACTGGGCGACTACAACCCCAGCCTGACCGAGGACATCAATCACCAGGGTTCAGTGCGGGTGGCCCGCCTGGCCAAGGCTGCCGGAGTCCAACGGTTCCTGTTTGCCAGTTCTTGCAGCAACTATGGCGGCGGCGGCCAGGATTTCCTCGACGAGGGCGCCAAGTTCAATCCCTTGACACCTTACGGGGTGTCCAAGGTCGAGGTGGAACGCGACGTGACCCCCCTGGCCGACGATGATTTCAGCCCAACCTATCTTCGGGCTTCAACAGCCTTCGGCATGTCGCCCCGAATCCGTTTCGATCTGGTGGTCAACAACCTCACGGCCTGGGCCTTCACCACCGGGGAAGTCCACCTCAAGAGCGACGGCTCGCCCTGGCGGCCGCTGGTTCATGTGGAAGACATCTGCCGCGCCTACATCTCCATTCTCGAAGCCGATCGTGGCCTGGTTCATAACAAGGCCTTCAACGTGGGGACTACCTCGGAGAACTACCAGATCCGCGAGGTGGCGGAAATCGTTCACGATGTGGTGCCCAATTGCGAGATCGGTTTTGCCGAAGGGGCCGAACCGGACGTGCGTTGTTACCGCGTGGATTGCAATCTGCTGTCCCGGACGGTTCACGGTTTCAAACCCCAGTGGACGGTGCGCCGCGGAGTGGAACAACTGCTGGAGGCCTACCAGAGAGTTGGCCTGACCCTGGAAGATTTCGAAGGCCCGCGCTTCAAGCGCATTGGCCACGTGAAACAATTGCTGGACGATGGACGGCTTGACGCAACCCTGCGTTGGACCAAAACCGCGGTGGAGAAATAGTCCAATGGCTCACATTGACAACACTTGCCGCTCCTGCGGGCACACCGACCTCAAGCCCGTGCTCGACCTGGGCACCACGGCTCTGGCGGATCGCATGCTGCATGAGGCTCAGCTCAAAGAACACGAACCGGTCTTCCCGCTGGAAGTGGTTTTCTGCCCCAACTGCTCGTTGATGCAGATCCTCGAGACGGTCGATCCGGAGGTATTGTTCGACGCGGACTACCCCTATTTTTCCTCGTTTTCGAACTACCTGCTGGAGCACTCGAAGAAAAATGTGGAAGAACTCATCAAGCGACGTGGCCTGGGTCCGGATAGCCTGGTGGTCGAGCTGGCCAGCAATGACGGTTACCTGTTGAAGAACTATGTCGACCATGGGGTCCCGGTGCTGGGCATCGATCCGGTACCCGCCCTTTGCGAAGCGGCGGAAAAGATCGGCGTGCCGAGCCTGGCCGAGTTCTTCGGGATCGATCTGGCCAAAAAGCTGGCCGCCGACGGCAAGCAGGCCGACATCATTCACGCGAACAATGTGCTGGCCCACGTGGCCGATACGAACGGTTTCGTGGCGGGCATCGCGGCCCTGCTCAAGCCCGGCGGCATGGCGGTCATCGAGTTCCCCTACGTGCGGGACCTGATCGATCATTGCGAGTTCGACACCATCTACCACGAGCACCTTTGTTATTTCTCGGTGACGGCCGTCGATCACCTTTTGCGTCGGCACGGGCTGTACCTGAACGACGTCTGGCGGCTGCCCATCCACGGTGGCTCGCTGCGGCTGTTCATCGAAAAAGTCGAAGCGCCCCTGCCCAGCGTGACCGGTTTGCTGGCCGAGGAAAAGGAACTGGGCCTGGACCGCATCGACTACTACCGCGAATTTTCCCACCGCGTCGAAAACCTGAAAAAGAGCCTGCTGACCATGTTGCGCGACCTCAAAAGCGGGGGCAAACACATCGCCGCCTACGGGGCCGCGGCCAAGGGCAGCACCATGATCAACTTCGTGGGCATAGGCCCGGAACTGCTGGATTTCGTGGCCGACAAGAACGTGCACAAGCAGGGGCGGTACATGCCCGGACAGCACGTGCCCATCGTGGCCGCGGAAAAAATCGCCTCCGAAAAACCCGATTACGTGCTGTTGCTTCCCTGGAATCTGGAAAGCGAGATCCTGGCCCAGGAACAGGCCTTCCGCGACCAGGGCGGCAAGTTCATCATTCCGGTGCCCGAGCCTCGCATCGTCTGACATAAAGGAAGAATTCATTGAGTGATAACAACGGATCGGTCCGCTGCCCCAACTGCCACCAGGGCACGATGGAGATTTTTCACACCGCCACCGGTGTGCCGACCAATAGCTGCATCCTGCTGGCTTCGCGGGCCGAGGCCCTGGAATATCCCAAGGGCGACATCGCCCTGGGGTTCTGCGACGTGTGCGGGTTCGTAGGCAACACGGCTTTCGATCCGGTACTGACTGAATATTCAGGCCGTTACGAGGAAACCCAGGGTTTTTCGCCGACCTTCCAGCGATTTCATCAGGATCTCGCCGATCGGCTCATCGCGAAGTTCGGCTTGCAGGATCAGGAAATCCTCGAGATCGGCTGCGGCAAGGGAGAGTTCCTGCTGCTGCTTTGCACCGATGGCAAAAATCGCGGCGTCGGCTACGACCCCGGCTACCGGGCCGATCGCCATGCGCCGGCACCGGGTGAAAACGTCCGCTTCGAGGCCGATTTCTACACGGAAAAATGCACCGACACCGCCGCGGATTTCGTCTGTTGCAAAATGACTCTCGAACACATTCCCGAGACCCAGGACTTCGTGCGGATGGTCCGCCTGGCCCAGGGCGACCGGCCGGCGGAAATCTTCTTCATGATCCCGGACGCCACCCGCATCCTGCAGGACTGCGCCTTCGAAGACGTCTACTACGAACACTGCTCCTATTTCAGTCCTCACTCCCTGGATCGCCTGTTCAGCGCCGCGGGTTTTTACCCCTCGGAGATCGGCAACGAATACGGCGACCAGTACCTGACCATCGCCGCCGGTACGGCCGATCGGGGCCGGGGCACTTTGGTGGGTGGCGAACAGCTGAAGGAATTGACCAGCTGGGTGAAGGGTTTCCCCGCCCTGTTCGCCGCCCAGTTGGAATTCTGGCGGAAACGGCTCGAGGACTGGCAGGCCAAGGGAAAGACCGCGGTGATCTGGGGCTCCGGTTCCAAGGGCGTGTCTTTTTTGACAACCCTCGGCCTGGATGACGGGATCGCCGGGGCGGTGGACATCAATCCCCACCGCCAGGGTTATTTCATGCCGGGCACCGGACACAAGATCTTTGGCCCTGACGATCTGGTCGCGCTGAAGCCGGATGTGGTGATTGTCATGAATCCCATATACCGCCAGGAGATTGCGGCCGACCTGGCCCAGCGGGGTTTGACTCCGGAGATCCTGGCCATCGACGACGGGGTGAAACATTGACCGCTCCCAAGAAAACAGAGCTCATCTGCCTGGCCTGCGGCGCGACACAGATCGATCGGTTCCTGCATCTGCCCGCGGTGCCGGTGTTCTGCAACGTGCTCTTGCCGACCGAGGCCGAAGCCCAGGCCGCTCCGCGGGGAGACCTGGACCTGGGTATTTGCCGAGCCTGCGGCCACGTTTTCAACCTGGCTTTTGATCCCGAGCTCGTGAAATACGCCGAGGGGTATGAAAACTCCCTGCACCACTCGCCTCGTTTCCAATCCTACGCCGAGGAACTGGCCGCCGAACTGCGCGGACGTCACCATCTGACCGATTCCCACGTGGTGGAAATCGCCTGTGGTCAGGGCGATTTTCTCAAGCTGGTCTGCAGTGAACCCGGTTGTTCCGGCACCGGCTTTGATCCCAGCTTCCGGGGCGAAGTCCCCGCCGAGGGGATTTCCATCGAGCGTGAGTATTTCGGGGCGCGGCCGCTGGCCAAAGCCATTGACCTGGTCTGTTGCCGTCACGCTCTGGAGCACATCGACGATCCGGCGGGCTTCCTTCAGATGGTGAAAGAGGCCGTCCCGGCCGGATCCCGGCCCGCGGTGTTTTTCGAGGTGCCCAACTCCCTGTACAGCCTGCGGGACGGCGGTATCTGGGATTTCATCTACGAACACGTCAGCTACTTCTGCGGCCGCAGTCTGAGCGCCTGTTTCGCCCGGGCCGGTTTTGCGGTCCGGCGCACCTGGGAAACCTTTGACGGGCAGTTTCTCTGTCTCGAAGCCGATGAAAAAGATCCGGGGTCCACCCCGCCCGTTTTGTCATCTGTCCCGACCACGGGGGAACTTGTCGCCCTGGCCGCAGGTTTAGGCGACCAGATGACCGGTCTGCTGGACAGTTGGCGCTCCCGCTTCAAGGAAATCGCCGCCGGCGGCGGCAAGGTTGCTGTCTGGGGAACCGGCTCCAAGGGCGTGACCTTCCTCAATCTGATGGGTGATGCCGGCACCGCGGGTGTGCCGGTGGACATCAATCCCCAGAAGCACGGGCTGTTCGTGCCCGGGACCGGCCACCGGGTCGTCGCCCCGGAAAATCTGGCCGAGCTCGGTATCCGCTTGGTATTGGTCATGAATCCGGTCTACACTGCAGAGATCGAAGGCATGGTCCGGGCCCAGGGCATCGACGCCGAAGTCGTGGGTGTCTGAGCGGTCGCACCATCCATTCGCGCCAATTCCCATCTCCACCCCGGGAGTGGTTCCGTGGACCAATCGAATTACAAGGGCATTATCCTGGCCGGCGGTACGGGCAGCCGCCTTCATCCGCTGACCCTGTCGGTCAGCAAACAGTTGATGCCGGTCTACGACAAGCCCATGATCTACTATCCCCTGTCGACCCTCATGCTGGCCGGAATCCGCGACATCCTGATCATCACCACACCCAACGATCAGCCGGCCTTTGTTCAGCTGCTGGGTGACGGTTCCGGTTGGGGTTTGAATCTCGAGTACGCCGTGCAACCGAGTCCCGACGGACTGGCCCAGGCCTTTATTCTGGCCGAGGAATTTCTGGCCGGCAGTCCGGCCTGCCTGATTCTGGGCGATAACCTGTTCCACGCGGAGGGACTGTCGCGCAGGTTGCAGGAAATTTCAGAGAGGCCCACGGGCGGGACCATCTTCGCCTACGTAGTGCAGGATCCCGAACGGTATGGAGTGGTGGATGTCGGCCCGGACGGCCGGGCGCTCAGCATTGAGGAAAAACCGGCCCACCCCAAGTCGAACTTTGCCGTCACGGGTCTGTACTTTTTTGACACCGATGTGGTGGAGATCGCCAAAAAAATCAAACCTTCCGACCGGGGGGAACTGGAAATCGCCGAGGTCATCACGGCCTATCTTGAGCGGGGCGACCTGCAGGTGGAAATCCTGGGCCGGGGTTCGGCCTGGCTGGATACGGGAACACATCAGTCCCTGCTGGACGCGGGCCAATTCATTCGCGTCATCGAGGAACGCCAGAGCCTGAAAATCGCCTGCCCGGAAGAGATCGCCTGGAGGATGGGTTTCATCGACGACGGCCAGCTGGAAAAACTGGCCGCACCGTTGCGGAACAGTGGTTACGGGAAATACCTGCTTCAGATCCTGGGGGACGGACGTTGAAGGTCGTGGCCACGGACATTCCCGAGGTCCTGATCTTCGAACCCGAAGTTCTCGGCGACCACCGGGGATACTTTCTGGAAACCTGGCGCGCCGACCTGTTTGCCGCCGCGGGTGTGGATCTTCCTTTTGTCCAGGACAACCAGAGCAGTTCCCACCAAGGGGTCCTGCGCGGCCTTCACTACCAGATCAAACAACCGCAGGGCAAGCTGGTCCGGGTCATTTCGGGGAAGGTTTTTGATGTGGCGGTGGACCTTCGGCGGTCTTCGCCAACGTTCGGCCGCTGGGTCGGGGCCGAATTGTCTTCGGTGAACAACCGCCTGATCTGGGTGCCGCCCGGGTTCGGCCACGGTTTTTATGTGTTGAGCGAGCAGGCCGAATTCGTTTACAAATGCACCGACTACTATGCTCGCGAGCACGAACGGGTCATTCGTTACGACGATCCGGATATCGACATCGGCTGGCCGCTGGTTTCCGGCGTGGAAACCGTCCTGTCGGCCAAGGATCTCGGTGGGACGGCCCTGCACCAGGCCGATCTTTTCGACTGATTCACCGCCGACGGTGCACCGACCCCAAGGAGGCCCATGTATCGTATAGGACAGGGATGGGACCGGCACCCGTTGGCCACCGGCCGCCAGTGCATTCTGGGCGGGGTCGAGTTCCGGGACTGCCCTGTCGGTCCGGTGGGCCATTCGGACGGGGACGCGGTTTGCCATGCCGTGACGGACGCTCTGCTCGGGGCGGCCAGCCTGGGCGACATCGGGCGCCATTTTCCCGACACGGATCCCCGCTGGGCCGGAGCCAACAGCCTGGAACTTCTCCGCGAAGCGGTCAGGCTGGTTCAGGGGGCGGGGTTCCGGGTGGTCAATGTCGATTGCACGGTCATCGCCGAACAGCCCACCATCGCTCCCCAGGTTGTCCGGATGCAGGATGCTCTGGCCGGGGCCCTGCAGATCGCTCCAGACCAGGTTTCGGTCAAGGCCACCCGCGGCGAAGGACTCGGGCCGGAAGGCCGTGGCGAATGCGTGACGGTTCAGGCGTTGGCCCTGCTGGTGGCGGGGCAGGGAGAGGGATGATGAAAATCGCGGTGTTGATGGGTGGAGACTCGCCGGAAAGGGAAATTTCCCTGCTGAGCGGCGAGGCGGTGGCGGACGGTTTGCGCCGGGCCGGCCACGTGGTGGAGCTGGTGGATATCCCCTCGGTGGGAGCGATCCTGGATCTGGACATCCTCAAGGAAGTGGAAATTGTATTCCCCGCTCTGCATGGGGGCCAAGGGGAAGACGGGCACCTGCAGGCCGTGCTGGATGTCATGGAGATTCCCTACGCGCTTTCGGGCGCGGCCGCCAGCGCCCTGGCCATGGACAAGGGTTCGGCTAAACGGGTCATGCGGGCGGCTGGAATTCCCACTCCGGAATGGCTCCAGGTCACCTGGGATCGGCGGGAGGGAAAAACAGGCCTGGCCGGCGCCGGCACCGAAGGCGGCTGTACGCCCGAGCACATATTCGAGCGGGCGGCCGCCGAACTCGGATTTCCCCTGGTCATCAAGCTCAACGGGGCCGGCAGTTCGGTGGGTGTGGAAATCGTCGAGGATCCCGGCCTGTTCACCGAGGCCTTCAGCAGGGTGGCCGCCGCCGGGACTACCGATACCGCCTCCGGCGAACTGGATATCCTTTTGGAGAAGTTCATACCCGGCAGGGAGTTGACGGCCGCCATATTCCTGGGCCGCCGCCTGCCCCTGTTGGAGATAAGGCCCGCCGAGGGGTTCTACGATTACCGCAACAAATATACTGTTGGGGCCAGCGAATACCTGGTACCGGCCCCGGTCCACTCCCCGATATACGAGCAGATATCGGCCGACGCCCTGCGCGTATTTGAACTGGTTGGCTGCCGTGGCCTGGCTCGTGTGGACTTCAGGCTGGATGGCGAAAACTATAACTGCTTGGAAATAAATACGATACCAGGAATGACGGAGACCAGCTTGGTGCCCAAAGCCGCCGCCGCAGTGGGCATTGGTTTTGAACACCTGGTGGAAGATGTCTGTTTGGCTGCCCTACCGCATAAATAGGCCCGGTTGCCTGGTCCGGTAGCCGCCTCAATAGCCGCAAAAATTAATATCCTGAAGGCCTTGACTTATTTTAGACGGGCGTTATATATTCCCGGACCCAAATCGGTCCTGGTCTGTCAATACTTTTGTACATGACCCGGGCCGATCTTTGGCTGAAAGCCTGTGAGGACAAGAACTTAGCGGGTTGCCTACGTGGTGGGCACGACTTTGGAATTGGTTCGCGGACCCCTGGCCCGCGGGTAATGGAGCCGTGTGACCAGGCTACGGGCCCGTCTGTTTCAGAGCTGGCGTAGCTCAACTGGTAGAGCTCCTCACTTGTAATGAGGTGGTTGGGG
>CBDUDB010000107.1:0-8896 GCA_965365795.1 uncultured bacterium
GCCACTGGGTCTGTTTGCCGAGATAGATCCTCTGCAGATCCCTGCTGTCGATGGCCGTTTCGGCGACATCGGGGTTGGCGATGATCACCAGGTCGGCCGCCGCCGCGGCGTCAGGGCCAAAGCCGGGGCAAACGTACGCCAAGGCCACCAACAGGACGGCCCCGGTAATCCGGATTGACTTGATGCTCATGACGTCACCCCCTTTCCCGTTTACCACTAGAAGTGAAAAGTCGTCTTGGCCGCGAACATGCCCCACTTCCGCTCTTTGGGATCGGCAAGATCCTCCTCGAGGGATTGCGGTTCGGTCAGGGCCACCCCGTCAATGAAGTGGTACTCCAGTTTGAACAACCAGAAATCCGTCAGGTCGAATCGGCCGCTGATCGTCAAATCCCTCTGCCATCCGTAATAGTCCGGCAGGTCCAGCATCTGAAGTTCCTGGATTTCCTCATCACCGCCGTTGGGCTCGGCGTCGGAATAGTACCCGGCCAGGGACAACAACCGCGAGACCCTGTAACCGGCCTGGACGTACCAGCCGGTGGATTTCTTTTCACTAATCGAATCGTGATAATATTCGGCGGCAAGATTCCAGTCATTCCGGAGGTATTCCGCGGACAAGGTGCCCAGGTGGTTGATCTTGATCGTCTCATCGATATCAATGGCATAAGGGTGGTAACCCGCATCCGGATTTGGCTCCGGAACAGTCATGTCGTAGCGTAAAATACTTTGGATATTGTAGCGGCTCTGCATCGCGGTTGTCCCGAGTCTTAGTCCTTCCAGGGGGGTGGACCAGATCAGGGACCCACCAACTATCCAGGGAAACGTCACCTGGCTTTCGTCCATGGATCTGTATTGGGCCTCCGCGGTCCCGTCTGCGTAGCCGTTTTCCCGATCGAACACGATACCGGCAATGGGTTCCAGATCCTTGCCGGCATTGGCGAAGAGATCCCCCCAGAACCCCTTGGTCGCATCGGGCACATTCAGGGTACCGGCGTAGATGTGGTAGTCCAGCTCCCCGCCGCCATGGAGATCGAAGTTGCCGTAGGCTCCAGCACCTTCGTAGGCCAGAATGAAATCCCGTTGTTTTTCATTGTAGATGCTTTGAGGCAGGAAGATGGTCGTGCGCAACATGTCCACATCGCGGCCCTCATTGTATAGGCCGAAAGGCATTTTCACCTTGCCAGCACGGAAACCCAGCTGGTCCTTCCAGCGGTAATCCCCGTAGGCCCAGTCGATGACGACCTGGTCGTTTCCGGAGTTACCGAAATTTCGCCCCAGGAACTGGATCCCCACCTGCAGCCGATCCATGGGCCTGGCCAAAAGGGTGATGGCCGCTTCGGTAAAGGCCGACGTCCCATTGACGCTGCGGGGGACCAGGTAATTGTTCTTGGAAGTGTTCAGGTAGCCTTGGCTCACAAAGCCGTTGACGTAGAGGTTGTCGCCGACTTCTCCGGCAACCGCCAGTGTCGCGGTGGCCAACACCAGAAGCAGGATTCCTGTCGGAAAGTGAAGCCTCGAACGAATCGAACGGTCAATTTTCACGACGGCCTCCGGGTGCCGGATCAAATGAAGGTCCGCAGGATATCGTTTTGCAGACCGGAAAGTTTCCCTTGGGCCTTGTCGATCTCGGCGATCTTTTCCTGGAGAGTCTTGACCAGGAACCGCCTTTCCAGGGCATTGCGCAGAACGATCAGGAAATTCGAATTGTCCCAGGGTTTTTCGATGTACTGGAAAAGCCCGATGTCGTTGATGGCCTTGATGGCGCTTTCCTTGTCCGCATAGCCCGTCAACAAAATCCGGGGCGCATGCGGGTGAATGATGCTGATACGTCCCAGCAACTCGATCCCATTCAGCTGGGGCATAAGGAAATCCGACACCACCACGTCCACCGTTCCGGACTCGGCGTAAGCCAGGGCCTCCGTCGGCGAGGTAAAGGGCTGTATATTGTATTCGGTTTCCAGCTCGAGAAAGGACTGGAGACTGGCCAGGACCATTTCTTCGTCATCGACGATCACCAGGGTGGCGTCGCTTTCGGCGAACGGAATGGTTCCCTGCTCGGAATGATCGTTCACGCTGTTTCCCCTCAATCTATTCTGGTTATACCCACCACGGTCAGGTCGTCGCGATACTCCGGCAGTCCGAAGGCCAGCGCACGTTCGGTCAGCTCATCGAGCAGTTCCTGGCCGCTGGTCCCGGTCAAGGCGGTCACGTCTTCGCGCAGACGGCCTTCTCCGTAGAGTTCCTCGGCGGCGTTCTGGGACTCGGTCAGACCGTCGCTGAACAGCAGCAGGCTGCTACCCTCGGTCACGGTCAGGACCGTTTCCTTTCCGGGAGTATACATGGGACCGTCCACCAATCCCAGCAGAAGACCCGCCGAGGATTGAAAGTGCCATTCCCCTTCGCCGGTCACCAGCCCCGGATGAGGCAACCCCGCGCCTGCCAACCGGATCCTGGCTGATTCCGGTTCGATGACCGCCACGGCGGCGGCCACCGGAATTTCCCGCGGCAATCCCTGGAAAAGAACTTCGTTCATCCGTGCCAGAATTTCGCCGGGCCCCAGGTCCAGACCGGCCAGCCCGGAAGTGGCGAACTTGAGCAGAGCCGTCCCCAGGGCGGCCTGAACTCCATGCCCGGCACTGTCGGCGACGATAACGCCCAGATGGCCCCCCGCCAGGGGTACAAATTCGTAGAAATCCCCACCCACCGCCATGGCGGGCCGGTAGACCACCGCCAGGGAAAAAGGGGCCGCCGTCGGAACTTCCCGGGGAAGGAACCTGGCCTGGACCGTCGCCGCCCATTCCATTTCCCGGCGCATCTCTTCCTCCCGCGCGCTCAGTTCATCGCGCTGCAAGAGGGTCCGGTCCAGTTCCTGGATCTTTTCATGCAGCGCAGCCCGCACCCCTTTGTGGGCCAGGGCGTTTTTCAACGCCAGAAGGAAGGCCTCGTTTTCCAGGGGTTTTTCCAGGTACTGGAACAGGCCCACCTCGTTGATGGCCTTGATGGCGTTTTCCTTGTCGGCGTAACCGGTAAGCATCAGGCGGGGAATTTCCGGATTTCGCCGCGCGACTTCCGCCAATAGCTCCAGTCCGTTCATTCCGGGCATCAGAAAATCCGATACCACCACGTCCACCGGGCGGTCCGACAGTCTATCCAGGGCTTCGGTCCCCGAACCGCAGGCGACCACCTCGTATTCCGATTCCAGTTCCAGGAACAGCGCCAGGGCCTGGGTCACCATGGGTTCGTCGTCAACCAACAGGACCACCGGCCTGCGGCCGTGAATTCCCGTCATCACGATACCCTTTCGGCCAGTTCGCGCAGCTTGCGGGTCACGGTGCGAATGATGCCCTTGGCGATCCGCACGTCATCCGAAAGCAGATCATTGAACTCGTTGCGGTCGATGCGCAGCAGCCTGGTGTCCTCGGTCGCCGTTGCGGTCAGGACCCGGGGTTCGTCATCAAACAAAGCCCAGGTGCCGAAGGGCTGCAATTTGTCCGCGGTGGTGATCTCCCGCTCCCCCTGATGCAGCTTCACGTGGCCTTCCAGGACCATGTACAGGGCGTCGGGCACGTCGTGTTCGCGGAAGACCGTGTCCCCGGCAAGCACCGACACCTCACGGGCGATGGCCGCCAGCGCGGCCAGCTGATCCGTCGGGACCTCCGCGAAAACCTCGACGTTCTGTAACAGCAGGACTTTTTCGATGGGTGAAAGCATTTCATCTCCCATTCGGGCCAGATGGTGGGCCGTCGCCGGGTTGTCGGCCTTTCCGCCGGCAAATATGGCGCAGGCGGCCAGCCAGGGATCACAGTCCCGGCTCAAAAAATTCAGGGCTTCGGTGGTGTTGCCGGCGGGCGCGTCCACTATTTGTGAAGCCAGCAGGCCCGATTCTATCCAGGCTTCGTTGGCCGGCTGCTCATCGATCAAAGACAGCACCAGCCGGCGGTGGTCTCCGGCCAGGAGGTTGTCCAAAAATTCCTGGGCGTTGGCCCGGGGAATCCGCCGGCCGCTCATCACTCCATGGTAGGAGTTGAGCACGTCGCGCAGGGGATATAATAGTCCCAGCAGCCGAAAAACACTTTCGAGCCGCAGAGTTCGCGTTTCGGTCATCACCTTGTCGAGCAGTCGGGCCGCGTCCCCTTGCTCCGGAAGCAGGTCCTCAAGCCGGCATAATTGAACAAACCTTCCGGCCTCGATATCGATCTGGGCCGATACTGTTTCCCGGTGGAAATCCAAGCCCGCATACCGTGACCGCAGCTTACCCAAAGCCTTTAATACCCCGAACCGAAACTCAGGATGACCGGTGGCCAGATGATTCAAGAGGATTTCCACGCTTCTCTGGTCGGGCACCAGTTCCAGTATCCGGGGAATCTCATCGCGGGCCCGAACTGGATTGTCGACGGACAGAAAAAACGACTCCAGATCCTTGATAACACCGCCATCTTCCTTGGCCAGCAAGGCCAGAGCGCCACGGGCGTGGACCCGAAAATGGGGATGTTCGAGCTGGCCCAGCAACCAGTCCAGGCGGCTGAAATCCCCGCGCGAACCAATTCCCGCGATGGCCGCTTCCACAACCCCGGCATCCGGGTCCCGCACCAGGACGTCCCAGAGATCATCCGAATACCCGGCCGGATTCCAGGAAAGACCGGCCAGAACTTCACGGCCCTGCCGACCGGTATCGCCGAGGTCGTTCAGCACCGCATCGACCACCGGTTCGGCAATCAGGTCCTGGAATTCCGTCCCCGGTAGTTGCGCGGCGACAAAGGCCAGGGCCGCATTGCGGCCCATTGGATCGCCGGTCAACAATTCGTTCAGAAAATCCCGGGCCTGTTCATGATCCGGCAAATGGGCCACCACACATGCGACCGCCCTGACCCTGACTTCCCGAGCCGGATCCGCTAATAATTCCCGGGCCCGCCGGCCATCTTCTTCGGCTCCGTTCAGGCAGAGGACATCCAGCGCACCGCTTCGCACTTCCCCGGCCGGATGCTCCAGCAGGGGCCGGACCGCGTCCGCCAGCTGGGAGGACCGAACCTCGTGCAGCATGTCCAGGGCGTAGACGATCTCTCGCCGGTTGCCGCTACCCAGGGCGCCCACCAGAACCTTGACTGCCGAAGCATCATCAATGGGCATGGTCAGCCCGGCCAGATCGATCTCCCGCTTGGCCAGCGCCCTCCGGAACGAGTCCACGTATTCCCGCCGCATCATCAGGGCCAGGATCATCCAACCGGCCAACAGGACCAGGGTCACCACGGCGATCTGACGCAGGTCAAACTTCAGGACCATCGTTAACAGGAGGAGCAATCCACCGGCCAGTCCCCGCGCCCACCGGTCCACGAACATGTCGATGAAAACCTTGGTTCGCTTTTTCAGGGCCAGGGGAATGGGCAAAAACAGCAGCTCCCGACTGGTCTTGTCCACGGAGTATTTCAGGGTGATGTCGCTGCCGCGCATGACCATCGCCGCCATCAGGCCGGGCACCAGCACCATGCCCAGAGCGCCACCGGTCAAAACCGCCGGCAAGACCAGGAGCATGCCCCCGACACCCAGCCAGCGAATGAACCGCGCCGCCAACAGGGCCTGGACGACCAGCGACACCAGACTCATTCGGCCGTAGAAACGGCCCAGAAAAGACGTCAATTCCGAAGGGTCGCCAAAGGCCTGCCAGCTGGCGGTCTTGAACTGAAAATCAACAAAAGACGCGGTCATCACAGTCAAGGCGATGATGCCCACCGTGAGACTCAAATGGCGGGACCCGGCGATGGAGCGAACAATGCTGGGGAAGTCGCCGCTTTTTTCATCGACGTCAAAAGAGTCCGGGGAAAGGTCCGTCAGACCCTGCGTTCTGCGCCAGGCCAACCGGCCAAAAAACCCCGCACCGGCCAGTACCAGGACACTCACCAGCAACAGGTCCTGGGTCGGCAACCCCACCGTACGGATCAGGTAACTTGTGAACTCCCCCCCCACGAAGGCGCCGGCGATACCCCCCAGCCCTAGCAGGGGAAAAATTCGTTTGGCCTGGGCGGCGTCGAAAACACCGTTGGCCAAAAGCCAGAACTGGCTGGTGGTCAGCCCACCGGCCACCCCCACCCAGCTGTAGAAAAGGTAATAAACCCAGTCCTGGCCGAACCCGATGAACCAGCGCAACACCACCAGGTTGATCATCAGGATCAGAAGGGTCAGCGAGATGAGTCGATCCAGGCGATATTTCAATCCGGCCCGGGCGTAGGCAGCCGTAACCGGGGCGGCCACCAGGGCGGTCAGGACGTAGACCAATGGCAACTGGGCAGGGCTGATCTCGACCAGGAACAGGGAATCCCGGGCAGGCTTGAGAAGGTAATAAAAAAGCAGCAGCAGGAAATAGTTGGCAGACATCAGGACGGCCAGGCGTCCTTCCCCGGGCCGCAAGTCAGGCAGGATTCTCCCCAGCCACCCCATCAGACTCGGGCTTCCGGCGATCTTTCGGTGGCGGGCGGCAAGGTCACCACGAATACGGCCCCTCCGAATTCACCGTTACCTGCCTTGATACTACCGGAGTGCCGTTCGATGATTCGCTTGGATATGAAAAGCCCCAGACCGGTGCCTTCCTCCTCGGACTTGCTGGTCCATCCCGGCTGAAAAATCTTGTCCTGGAGACCGGCCGGCAGTCCGGGACCGTCGTCAGCCACCTTTACTTCCACCTGGCCATTTGCGACCCCGCTGGTGACCACGATCCGGCCCTTTCCCTCGATGGCTTGCTGGGCGTTCAATATCAGGTTCAGAAAAACCTGGCCCAAAGGACCGGGCCACCCATTGACCGCCGGTACGTCGGACAGTTGCAGATCCATCGTCACGTCATTTTTCAACTCGTGGGTCAGCAGGATAAGCGTCCCTTTGATCAGGTCGTTGACATCCAGCGCCTCGGGCTGTTCGGTATCGCCGCGCCCGGTCAGGCGCAACTGCCGCACCAGCTGCCCGGTTCTGGTCAGGGCCTGATCCAGGACCGGTTCGTTGCCCTGAACCAGGCCCAGGGCTTTTTGAGCATTGGACAGGGAGGCCGCAGCCTCGGCATCCAGGGTCGTTCCCTCGATTTTCTTCAGGGCTTCGCCCACCTTGGCCAATCCCCGTTTCGCCGTGTCCAGGCTGCAGGAAACCGCGCCCAGCGGGGTGTTCAACTCGTGGGCAATGCCCGCCAGCAGATGGCCCATGGTCGCCATTTTTTCCTGTTTTTCGAAGGAGTCGGTCCATTCCAGGAATTGACGCTCCCGGCGCCACAGACGAACGGTCTGCAAAACGAAAAGAACCAGGACGAGAAATAGGCTCAAACCCAGAAGCATGTCTATCATCTTACCCATCGCCCTTCTTGGTCGGTTTGGCGGCTTTTTTCCCCATTTCGAAAAGGGAGTGGATCTCGCCCGCGGTCAGGTGCCTGATGCCCCCGGCCGGAAGATCGCCCAACCGGATGTCCCCGATCCTGATGCGGCGGACGAAGACCACCTTATGACGCAAGGTAGTCAACATGCGGCGAACCTGCCGGATCTTCCCCTGGCGCACCACCATGGTCACCACGGTGCGGCCGTTCAATACTTCCACCACCTTCACCGCCAGGGGCCGGAACAGACCCAGATTGGGCAGGCGAACCCCCGCGGTCATGACCGAGATTTCCATTTCCGTCAGTTCACCCTCCACCTGGATCCGGAATTCCTGGTCCAATGTTTTGGATCCCGTCACCAGATTGTTCCAGCTGCGGTCATTGGAAATGAGCAGCAGCCCCACGGTCTTGCCGTCCATCCGGCCCGCGGTTCTGAGTCCCGGGACCTTGGTCGGAAAAAAGTCCGAAACCAGCCTCCATTCGGGGCCATCGCTGGGTGAACAAACCACCCGGACCGGTTTGTTTAAGGCGTAGTAGCTGTGCTTCAACTGGGCCAGGGGTTCACCATCAAGGTAGATCTGGGCGCCGGGCTCGAGCATGCGGTTGGGATCCAGGACAACTTTTTCATCCACGGTGATGCGGCCCTCGGTCACCATCGTGCTGGTCTGTTTCCGGGTGCCGTAACCCGCCTTCATCAGGGCCCGGGCCACGCCGATGGCCCGAGTAGGTTTCCACCTTCCCGGCGACGAAGTTGTGGGGGCCGAATTGTCCTTGTTATTCTTGGTCATGGTCTTCCGGTTGTTCAGTACGCATCTACTTCAAATTCGTCCACAGGAACATGATCAGCACGTAGGTCAGCAAAAGGGTTAAGCCACGCTTTCGGCCGATCTTGCCTCGACCCAGCATGATCATGGAGAACACCATGATCGTCAGCAAAACCATGCTGGCCATCTGGACCTGCAGGGGAGTCGGGTGCAGAATAAGCGAAGTGATCGGAGCCTGGTCGCCTTCGGCGTCGAGTTTCCAGAACATCCCCACCGGGCCCGCCACCGCCAGGATATTGAAGAGGTTGGAGCCGACAATGTTTCCCAGGGCCAGATCGTCTTCATCGCGCAGGGCGGCCACGATGGTCGTGGCCAGTTCGGGCAAACTCGTACCCACGGCGACCAGGGTCAGACCGATGAGGGTTTCCGAGATCCCCATTCTCACGGCCAGGGTCAAGGCCGAGGTTACTATGAATTGCCCCCCACCCGCCAGGCCGACCACGCCCAGAACCGTCATCACCGATCCCCGGGTCACTTCCCGCAAGCGATGGCCCGCATCGATGTCGGGCAATTCCACCGCCACGTCCGCCACCGCCACGCCTCGGTCCAGGTTTTTCAAGGTCCACCACATGAAGCCGACGAAGCCGACGAACAGCAGACCGGCATCCAGGTGACCGAGACGGCCGTCCCAGGCCAGGGCGGTGAACAGCAAGGTGGCCCCCAGCAGCATGGGCACTTCCTTGCGGGACAGTCCCCGCTCCACGATCACCGGACGAAACAGGGCGGCTGC
>CBDUDB010000108.1:0-8798 GCA_965365795.1 uncultured bacterium
GTTTTTTGTCGGGGGCGGGCCAACCCGCCCCTGCCGTTTGTCCTCGAATATGTTATCATTCTCAATTAGGGAGCCCCGACACCAGCAATCGGGTTGCCCCGATCCGGTGCCTTGATTACGTTCAAACCGTTCTGAAACAACCTGCTGGACATTATTGGACCCACAAGAAAGCCGCCTGTACACGCCATGCCGTCCGCCATCGCCATTCTGCCCGCCTTGATCGTCGTGCCCGCCTACATCGGGCCGGGCGCGGGTTTTGCCCTCGGGGGGTCGTTTCTGTTCGCGCTGGCGGGTATCCTGCTGGCCTTTTTGGCCTTGCTGGCGTGGCCGGTCCGCGTGCTGGTCCGTTCGCTACGGGGCCGGGGCCGCTTGAAAAACGCCAAGGTCAAAAGGGTCGTGGTCCTGGGCCTGGACGGGCTGGATCCGGTCATCACCAGGAAAATGGAGGATGCCGGGCAGTTGCCCCACCTGACTCGCCTGAAAAACGAAGGGGGCTTCCGGCCCCTGGGCTCGACCTGGCCGGCCATGTCTCCGGTGGGATGGTCCACCTTCGCGACCGGGGTCGACCCCAGCGGCCACAACATCTTCGACTTTCTGAGCCGCGACAAGGTGACCCACATGCCCGTGTTGTCGTCGACGCGGCTGAATGCGAATCCCGCGAAAAAAATCGGTCCCTTCACAATACCGGGCCGGGGCCACAAGTTTGAACTTCTGAAGCGCAGCAAACCCTTCTGGAAAACCTGTGCCGAGGCGGGGGTGGCCAGTTCGGTTCTACGAATTCCCATCACTTTCCCGCCCGATAAATTTGGGGGAAAGATGCTGTCGGCCATGTGCGTGCCCGACCTTCGCGGCACCCAGGGAACGTTTTCCCACTTTTCGGAACCGGGCAGCCAGAACGAAACCGATCGGACCACCGGCGGTGTGCGGACGGATCTGGAAGCGGCCGGCGAGGGCAAGTGGACCGGCCGTCTACTGGGGCCGGATCTGCCCGACGGCACCGGCAGCATGGACGTCCTCATTTCCGTCACGGTTAATAAGGACTCCAAGCAGGCCGTTTTCTCCCTGGCCGGCCAGACCTTCACGCTGGGCTTGAATGAATTTTCCGAGTGGATCCCGGTCAGCTTCGGCAAGGGCACGCAGAAGGCGCACGGTATCTGCAAGGTTCGCATAACCGGTTTCGAGCCCGGGTTTTCCTTTTATGTCAGCCCGCTGCACATCGATCCGCGCAAACCGGCGATGCCCATCAGCAACCCGCCCCATTTCGCCATGGCCTTGTCGCGTCTGCAGGGGCGATTCGCCACTCTGGGGTTGGCCGAGGACACCTGGGCGCTGAACGAACGGGTACTCGACGAGCAGGCTTTCCTCGATCAGGCCTACAGCATCCACGAAGAACGCAAATTCCAGTTCTTCCACGCGTTGGACCGGCAGCCCGACGGCGTGGTCTCGGTGGTATTTGACGCAACCGATCGCATCCAGCACATGTTCTTCCGCTACCTGGATCCCGAGCATCCCGCCAACCGGGGCAAGGATACCGAGGTTCACAAGGACGCCATTTATGATCTGTACCGGAAAGCCGACGACCTGGTGGGGCAGACCATGGCCAAGATGGGTGACAACGACGCCCTGCTGGTCGTGTCGGACCACGGTTTCAAGCAGTTCCAGCGCGGGGTGAATCTGAACTCGTGGTTCCGCGAAAACGGTTATCTCTTCCTGAAGACCGATCCTGCCGAGGGGCCTTTGCCGGTCATCCCCGAGGGCACGCGCCACGAGGTCGAGGACATCGACTGGCCACGCACGAGGGCCTACACCAACGGGCTGGCGGGGTACTATCTGAACATCGCCGGACGCGAAAGAGACGGCTGCGTGCCGGCCGACCAGGCCCTGGCGGTGAAGATCGAGATCAACGACAAGCTTCGCGGCCTGCCCGATCCCGAACGCGGTGGCGAGGCCATCACCGAGCTGTGGCCGGGCGAGGAAATCTATCACGGTCCCTACCGCGAGAACGGGCCCGACGTGATCGTCGGTTACAAGCCGGGCTACCGCACTGACTGGGACGCCGCCGTGGGAGCGGTTTCCGGGACGATCATGAGTGACAATACGCGCAGCTGGTCAGGTGACCATTGCATGGACCCGCGACAGGTGCCGGGGGTGCTCTTTTCCTCGATACCCTTCCTTTCCACCCGGCCCAACCTGGTGGACATGGCTCCGTCGGTCCTGGATCTGTTGGGCCTGGCCGCTCCCGGACACATGACCGGCCGCAGCATCTTCCGGGAAGATGAACCTGACGTCACGAGGGAGGCGGCGTCATGAGGCTGAGGCTGATGGTCCTATTGATACTGCTGATGTCCGTCACCGCGGCGACTGCGGCCACCGGGCCCAAGGTCCTGGTGCTCGGATTCGATGGCATGGATCCGGTCCTGCTCGAGGGATTTCGCGCCCAGGGCGTGATGCCCAACTTCGAGAAGTTCCTGGCCGGGGGAGGCCAATTGGCGCCTTTCGGTACTTCGACCCCGCCCCAGTCTCCGGTGGCCTGGTCCAACTTCACCACCGGCATGGATTCCGGCGGGCACGGCATCTTCGATTTCATTCACCGCGATCCGGAAACGTTGCTGCCCTACTTCAGCGGCAGCGAGGCCAAGGGGCCCATGCGATTCTGGAAAATCGGTCCCTGGAAACTTCCCCGCGGCGGAGGTGAGGTCACGAACCTGCGCCAGGGAACCGCCTTCTGGGAACTGCTGAGTGAAGCCGGCGTGGACGCGACCATATTCAAGGTGCCCGCCAATTTTCCGCCCGTTGAGTGCGAGGCACGCAGCCTGGCAGGGATGGGCACCCCTGACATGACGGGCAACTACGGCATCTCGACCTTGATCACCGATAATCCGCCGGTGGAACGTGACCTGGGCGGCGGCCGCGTGGTTTCGGTCTATCTGGCCGACGGCCGCTGCACCGCCGATCTGCTGGGCCCGGCCAACTCCTTCCGCGAAGGCGATCCCCAGGCGATCGCGCCGCTGGAAATCACCGTCAATCAGGACTCGGGTTCGGCCTGGATCAAGACCACCGACGGTTCGGTGGTTCTGACCGAAGGGGAGTGGAGCGACTGGGTTCCGATCACCTTCGAGATGATTCCCTATATCAAGGATGTTCACGGTATCTGCCGCTTCTACCTGATGGAGGTTTCTCCCCATCTGCGTATCTATGTAACCCCGGTGCAGATCGATCCCATGAAGCCCGAAATGCCCATCAGCACGCCACCGGAATACAGCCGGGAAATTGCCGAGGCCACGGGCCTGTTCTACACCCAGGGGTTGCCGGACGACACGAGCGCCCTGGAAAACGATTTTTTCGGTGATGAGGGCTACGTCCAGCAAAGTGGTTTCGTGCTGGCCGAAAGGCTCGAACAGCTGGAAACGGAACTCGACCGGTTCGCCACCCTGGACGAGGGTTTTCTCTTTTTCTACTTCAACTCGCCGGACCAGGTGTGCCACATGATGTGGCGCAACATGGATCACGATTCGCCCACCTTCGAGCAAAGTGATCACCGTCATGAATTCAGGATCCGGGACGTTTACGCGGAACTGGACGCGGCCCTGGGGTTGGCCGTCGAGAAGGCCGGCGACGAGGCGGTGGTCATGGTCATGAGCGACCATGGATTCGCCCCCTGGAACCGGGCTTTCCACGTGAACACCTGGTTGTATGAAAACGGCTATCTGGTGCTGGATGAGGGGGTTCAGCCCCAGGATGTGGATATGCTGTTCGGTGTGGACTGGCGGCGCACCCGGGCCTATGCCATCGGCATCAACGGCCTTTACCTCAACCTGGCCGGGCGGGAAAAGGGCGGAATCGTCCAGCCGGGGGCCGAGCAGGAAGAGCTGCTGACCGAACTCAAGACCAAGCTCGAAGAGGTGGTCGATCCTCTGGACGGACGGCGGGCCATCAAGACAGCCGACCGATCCGATCAGGTCTATCATGGAGACATGATAAAAATCGGTCCCGACATCGTGGTGGGTTACCATCGTGGCTGGCGCGGCAGCAATGAATGCGCCCTCGGGAAAATCCCCGCCACGGTTTTCGAGGACAACATGCTCAAGTGGAGCGGCGACCACTGCATCGCCGCGTCGGAAGTGCCGGGAATCCTGATGGCCAACCGGCCCATACTGAAAGAGAATCCCGCTCTGTTGGATATGGCACCTACCATCCTGCGTCTGTTCGGCCTCGAGATCCCGGACGCCATGGTGGGGGGCGATTTGTTCAGCCCGGATTCACGATAGACACCGGATAGTTAAAGAAGGAGGCGCCATGTTCGGCGGTGGAGACAAGATCAAGATCGACAAGACTCTTCTGGAAAAGGTGAACAAGTTCAGCGCCATTGCCGGCTATTCCTCACCCGAGGAATTCGTGCACCACGTGCTCGAGCGGGAAATCGCCAAGTTCGAAAAGGACGGGGCGAGCGAGGACGAGATCCGCAAGCGGATGCAGGGACTGGGTTACATCTCATGAGGAATGACGGGTAATGAACTGGCTCATCGGCGCCATCGGCAAGCTGCTGGATCTGTTGATCGGGCTTCTGGGCGGCTCATCCTTCTGGGTGATGCTGGTCGTGTCGGTTTTTACCTCGGTCTGGGCCCTGCTGTTGTTCAAGGCGGTCACCCCCCAGGATCGTCTGACGGCCGGTCGCGACAAGCTGTTTGGTCACATCTACGAGATGGGCCTGTACCAGGATCATCTGGCGGTGGTCGGCCGCATTCAAAGGGATCTGGCCCGGGCGAATGCCCGATATCTGGGTCTGACTCTGCCCGCCCTGGTGGTTCTGGGAATCCCCATGGTATTCACCCTGACGCAGCTGGAAAGTCTCTACCAATACCGGCCCTTCGAGCCGGGGGAGACCACGGTTTTTTCGGTTACCCTGGCCGAAGAACTGGCCGGCGGTCTGGACGGTCTGGTCCTGGAAACGTCTCCCGGCGTGACCGTGGAAGCGGGCCCGGTGCGGGATGAGATTTCCCGTTCGGCGGCCTGGCGCCTGCGGGCCGATGATCGGGGCACCCATCGGTTGCGTGTCATGGCCGGAGCGACCGAACTGGGGACCCGCGATCTGGTGGTCGGGGATGAACTGGTCCGGCTGGGCGAAACCAGCAACAAGAGCTGGTGGAACGCCGTGATGCATCCCGGGGCGCCGCCCCTGCCGGGTGATGGGCCCCTGAACGAAACGACCCTTCACCTTCCCGAAAGACAATCCCATTCCCTGACCCTGGGCATGCACTGGCTGTTGCTCTTTATGATCCTGGCCATGCTGGCGGGGTTGGCTCTGAAGAATTGGCTGCGCGTTTCCATCTGACCGGAGGTGTCCGATGAGTTGCACGAGGACAGACCGGATCATCCGGACTTGCCTGTTGTCAGTGATGTTGTTGTTCGGTCTGACCGGTTGCGGCGGGGACGAAAAAGCCGTCGATCCGGAGGCCGGCAAACTGCTGGTCATCGGCATCGACTCGGCCGACTGGCGGCTGTTGAAACCCATGCTGGACGAGGGACGGTTGCCCCACCTGCGGACGTTCATGGAGCAGTCCAGCCATGGACGCATGAAGACCTTCTTCCCCCTGGAAAAATCACCTTTGTTGTGGGCCAGCATCCTCACCGGCGTTCGCCCGGAAATCCATGGGGTCAACAACTTCGTCAAGGGATCGGGCCAGAAACCGGTAACCGGCAGCGCCTGGTTCGCCCCGGCCCTGTGGGACATGATCGGAGCGGCAGGAAAATCGACCGCAGTGGCCGGCATGTGGACCACCTATCCCACCCGGCCCATCAACGGGGTCATGGTCAGCGACTACCTACCCTATGGGCGCGGTCGGGACAAACCTCTTGCCAATCTGGTCTATCCCGATTCCCTGACGGACCAGGTGGTGGCCCTGCGCGTTGATCCGGACGGGCTGACCGAAGAGGTCCTGTTACCTTTCCTGAACGCCGATAGTCTGGCAGCGGTGGAGGAAAAATATCCCCGGGACGTGGCCAAGCTGCGGGACATCCTGGCCGCGGACATGGGTTACCTGGCCGTATCGCGTATGCTGGCCGCGACGGGGGATTTCGATCTTTTCTTTTTCTACCTGCGCGGCCCCGACATGATCAGCCATCACTTCTACCAGTTCATGACCCCCGACCGGACGCACATGGTGCTCGCCCCGGGGGCTGCGGCAATTTTCAAGGATGTGGTCAAGCGCTACTACGATTGGTCGGACGAGGTCATGGGCGAAGTGCTGGGCTGGTTTCCGCCCCAGCGCCAGGCGGTGGTGCTGTCGGACCACGGTTTTTACGGGCCTCGGATGTCCGGGGAAAAGGGGACGCACGAGCACAGCGAGTGGGGAATCTTCCTGGTGCGAAGCCCCCTGTATGAGGCCGGGCATCAGTTCGGACATCTGGAACTGCTGGATATCTGCCCGACCTTCCTGGCCCTGATGGGGTTGCCACCGGCCAAGGACATGCCGGGCCATATCCTGGCTGAGGGGGCGACGGGACCGGGACTGAAACGAATCCAGAAAATGGAAAAGCAGCGGGTGGACAGCTACCTGCCCTTGAGGCCGGCTACCGGGCCGGCCGGTGAGCGCGACGAGGGTGTCGACGAGGAGATCCGCAAGCAGCTGCGCTCGCTGGGGTACATCAAATAAACGGTTACCATCACTGGGGGAAGTCATGAAGAATCTGGGACGTCCGGCGATTCTGGTCTGTGTCCTGTTGGCTCTGGTCGGTTGTGGCGAACAGGTTCTGCCTCCCGAGCCCGAAGTGGTTTCCCTGTTCCAGGACGTGACCGTGCACTTCACCCCCGACGACAGCACTCTCTACGATTCCCCTTTCGCTTCGGCCAAGGACAACGGCCGGATCATGGCCACCTATCGGGAAATGGTCAGCCCGCGCGGTCCCGGCCGGGTCTGGTTGAATATCGAGGTGCGGCCCATCCGGAAGGACATCCGAAACGTGGTTGACCACTGGGACCGTGCGGGCTGGATCCGACTGGTCAAACCGGGTATGGCCCCCGTGGAAATGGCCCGATTCATGACAGCCTACGGCGGCGCGATCAGCCACGAAGTGGATATCACCCACCTGGCGCCCCTGTTGACGGGGCACTGCGAGTTCGAGGTCTTCATCGACACCTGGCTGTCGCCCGCCTGGAAGGTGGACGCGGAACTGGTGTTCGTTCCTTCGGCCGTGGGCGGGGTCGATCCACCGGCCTGGGCTTTGGGGGCGTTGTTTCCGAACGGCGGTCTGAACGCGGAGAAACCGGAAGTCAGCACCGAGGTTCTCATTCCCGAACACACCCGCTGGGTCGAGGTGGCGGCGATCACCACCGGTCACTGTACCGACGGTCGCGATGCCGACGAATTCATCACCAAGGACAACGTGCTGCTGGTGGATGGCCAAGAGGTTTATCGCTGGCGGCCCTGGCGGGACGATTGCGAGGATTTCCGGACCGTGAATCCCTACTGCGCCAAGTGGTCCGACGGTTCCTGGAGCAGTGATTATTCCCGCAGCGGCTGGTGCCCCGGGGATGTAGCCGACCCGGTGTTTATCGACCTGAGCAATTGGCTGACGCCGGGTGTCCACACGTTGACCTGGAAGGTGGAAGGCATCAGGGGGAAGGATCCTGAGGATCCGGACGGGCATCATGGTTACTGGCGGATTTCGGCCTCGGTTTCGGGGTGGAAATAAGCGGGCCCGCTCTCACGGGCCCGCTTTGGTTGATTCAGTGGATGGGAATCAACCCTTCTTTTTATCCTCAACGGCCTTTTCGAATCGAACAAGCTGCTCCTGAAAGTGCTCGTTATCAGGTTCCAGCTCGACCGCCTTCTGGATTTTCGCCAGGGCCTCGTCGCAGTTGCCCAGCGCGGTGCAGATTTCGGCGGCCGTGTCCAGAAGGTTGGCCTTCTCCTGGTCGACTTCGGCCAGCTCGATCCCCTTGGCGGCCAAATCCTGGGCCTCTTCCAGGTTCACGTTGTTCTCGAAGCACCACCAGGCGATCCTGTTCAACTGTTCCGGATCTTCCTGCCAGCCTTCGGGCATTTTTTCGCGGTACAGGTCAAAGGCCTTGGCGGAGTCCTTTTCCACCAGCAGGGCGTGGGAAACCTCGAGGTAATCACGGTATTTGATCACTTCCTCGTCGGTGGAGCCTTCGCTGGCGTCCCAGGCCGAGGCGATGAAGGGGACCGCCTTGTCCATGTGGCCGGTTTTGCCGGCGAAATACTTCAGCATGAGGGCAAGTTCCAGCTTGTCCGTGACCGGAGTTTCCTGTGAAGCCATGACCGGTTCGGCCTTGGTGATCACATCATCCATGGTGAAGGAGCCGTCCTCGATGCCGTAGATCATGCTCATCAGGATCTGGTTCCGGTATTCTCCGGCGTTGGCCGGATCCAATTCCAGGGCCTGGTCGTAGTACACCACGGCGGCCTTGTACTCCGAGCCGGTGGCCGCGTCGCTGGCCAGGGCCAGAGCCAGCGCCAAGTTCGGCTCGGTCTTGAAAACTTCTCTCTTTTCGGTGATGGTGCGCCGGTCGGCCTTGGCGGCCGTCACCGAGGCGGACCACTTCTCGGCCCCTTCGTATCCGATCCAGCTGTCGGTGACCTCGCCTTCGCCGTTCATGGCGATGTAGGTCGGGAAACCCCGGATCTCGTATTTCTTGGCGAGCTCGATGCCCTCACCTTTTTCGCAGTCGACGTTGAAGAGGATGGCGTTTTCCAGCGCGGCCATCATGTCAGTGTTTGATTTCACCTCACGGGCGAACACTTTGCAGCCCGGTCACCAATCGGTGAAGAAGTCGA
>CBDUDB010000109.1:0-8584 GCA_965365795.1 uncultured bacterium
TGGGCCAGGATACTGTTCCGGAGCCCCGGTGGCGGGTTCAACATGTCGACTTTTTCGAACACGCCCACGGCCTGGGCCAGTTCCCGGTAGTAGATCCGGGCTTCTTCCTGCCCGCTCAGGTATTTTTCGAGTTCCCGCGATTGATCCGTGGAATTGGTCCCGTCCAACTCCTGGTTCATCAGCTTGATGTATTCTGGTTTGATCATCTCATATATCCCTGTTTGATCAATTCCTTGCGGAGGGTGTGGCGGGAGCTGAACAATCTGGATTTCACCGTTTTCTCGGGTATGCCGAGGATGTCGGCGATCTCGCTGTAGGGCAGCAAAAGGAGGTGCTTGAGAACGATCACGATCCGCTGATCGTAGCTCATGGCGTTCAGCGCCCTCTGCAGGAAATGGCCCATCTCGTTCAGCTCGAGGTCGTCCTCCGGAGTGGGAAGGTGCGCGGGAGAATCGTATTCGAAATCCCGGCGCCTTTTGCGGCGGTTGATGAGGTTGAGGGTTTCGTTGACGGTGATCTTGTACAGCCAGTTGAAAAATTTGTAGGACGGATTGAAGGTATCGATTTTTTCGAACGCCTTGACGAAGGCGTTCTGGGTGATGTCCGCGGCGTCATCGAAATCCTTCACCATCCGAAAGGCGGTGTTGAAGATCGGTTTTTCATATCGGGCCACGAGCATGGTAAAGGCCTTTCGGTCCCCGTTCTGGAATTGGATGGCGAGATGTGCATCCGTGTCTGCCATTAATACAAATGTCCCCCAAAAAGGTTGGTGACAATTTTTCACGCCGGGGTGTTCGGCGGCGCGAACCGGTGGTCACTATGTCTGGGCGATAGAATTCGGGCGGGACGGTCCCTCGTCGGCATCCGGTAGGAGCGGAACTGTCCGGGTGCGGGACCTATGATGTTTGATTGGATCGGCGGATCGTGTCAATCCGTTGACAGCATGCTAACCCTTGAAAAAGCAGTTGGTTCAACCCCTCAAACCATGATACTTGAAGGGCTATTCGATGTCAAAGATCAAATCAAATCGCGTTACCGTGAACAGTTCCCGGATGTGATCGCTGGCATTGATGATATTGATCTTATCCCCGGTGGCTTCGAGGCGACGCTGTACCTTGATGAGAAGGCCCAAACCGGAACTGGAAATGTATTTTAGATCCTGGAAATCCAGAGTGGTGCTTGCGGTGATCTGATCAAGGACTTCCTCGGCCTTCTTGGATTTGCCGGCGACAAACATGCCCTTGAAGTGAATGATCCCCGTCTCGTCTTGACTGATTTCAAACATTTATTCCCCCAATGCACCGGCCGGATTAGCGGTGGCATCTCCATGATAGCTTAGAATTGGCGTATATTGCACAATTTTTCCAACAAGGCCGCGGCCAAGACGGTCAACGGCGACGATGGAAACCGAAGAGGCGGCCGAAAATTGAAAGCCGCCGGTGGCCAGAGCTGGGGAAGGAATCCCTACCACTTTCCGTATCCAAGGCTTCGCGAATGGACCTCACGATGGAGTCGGTCGGGTCGCTCTCGGGTTCGACGTCGGGTGCGGCCTGAGGAGTTGGACCGGTAGGAAGGGTTGAAGGCGTCTGTGGTTGGGACTGTTCGGTATAATCCGGCTCTGGGGAAATCTCCACGAAACGGTCGGCGGTATCAGATTCGAAGACCCTGATGGAAAGGGATTCGGGATCGATGGACCGCTGGCGGGAGTCTCCCTTGCCGGATGGATTTTTTTCCACTTTAACGGTGGATGAATGTTGACGCAGCCCAAACAGGAAAATCAGGACTCCGGCCCCCAGCGACATGACCGCACCGGTATGGGCCAGGGCCTGCCATTGCCTGAACTGGAGTCTCGAATCCGGATGATCATTGGGGGCTGCCTGTCCGATCTGTGCTTCCAGGACAAAAAGCTGGAGCCCGACCAGCAGGCACAGCAAGGCGGCCATGCCGCTGAACACCGTCATCAGGGTTCCCATACTTCGTTCCATTTTCATGGGCTGAAGCCATGCACGGGGCATGCCACTCCCAAGAGAATGGGGATTTTGCCTCCCCAGGCCGCCCGGATCGGCGGTATACTTCCACCCGAACCAAGGAGCGGCAATGTCAGAACTGGTGAAATTGATCCAAAATGCCGAAAAAATAGCCGTTTTCACGGGGGCGGGGATTTCCACCCTGTGCGGCATACCTGATTTCAGGGGCCCGCAGGGCATCTATCGTGATTTCGATGCCGACCGCATCTTCGGCCTCGATCAATTTTACGCCGACCCGCGGTTTTATTACCGGCACGCCAAGGATTTCATCTATGGCCTTCAGGACCGCCGGCCGGGCCTGGTACACGAGGTTTGCGCGAATCTCGAAGCGGCCGGTCGGGTCCGGGGAGTCATCACCCAAAATATCGATATGCTGCACCAGAGGGCGGGATCCCGGAAGGTAATCGAACTTCACGGCTCGCCGGCGACCCATACCTGTGGCCAGTGCGGCTGGAGTACCACGTTCGAAAAGGTGGCTCCGGTGGTACAGGCCGACCGGTTGCCCGAATGCGGCGGATGTGGCGCGGTGGTGAAGCCGGACATCACTTTTTTCGGGGAGATGTTGCCGACGGGCGCCCTGGAAGAGGCCTTTTCCCTGGCGGCGGGGGTGGACCTGCTGCTGGTTCTGGGCTCATCGCTGGTCGTGCAACCGGCCGCCTCGGTACCGCTGGTCACCCTGGAATCCGGAGGACGGCTAGCCATCGTCAATCTGGATCCCACACCCCTGGACCACCGCGCGGTCGGCCGCTGGGAGGATCTGGAAACGGAATTTAAGATATTGGCCCGGTTTTTCCCCTCCCCGGCCGGACAATAATTTCCCTAACTCCAATTTTGGCTTGATTTTTGATAATTCATCGCGGAGCTGGCCCCCGCAGTGGACCTGAAGGGGGTTTTGGGGGCCATCCGGCCAAATTGTCTCGGGGGACTGTTGCAAAACCGGCCTCCCGGGGTGAAAAAATGGCCCACGTTGCCGCCTTTTGATCGGGGGAATGAAGGAAGATCATGGGAGAAAAAGTGACGAATAAGGAGCTCAATAACCTGGTGGCCAACACCGGCGATCTGGCCGCCCTGCCGAATACTGTCGTGGACCTGCTGTACCTCTTCAAGGATGAGGATGCCAGCGCCCAAAGCGTGGTCAAGATCCTGCATGGCGATCCCGCCATGACCGCCAATGTCCTGAAAATGAGCAACTCCGCTTTTTATGGCGCGCGCCGGGAAATCGGCAGCGTCAAGGAGGCCCTGGTATTGCTGGGCAACCGGGCGGTGGTGACCATGGCCTTCGCCTCGGGCATGGCTCCGGTGATGCGCCGGGACCTGGATGGTTACCAGGTGACCCGCAGCCGGTTCTGGAACCATTCCATTCTGACGGCCATCGCTTCGGCTTTCGCCGCTGAAAAGCTGGGATGGACCGAGAAAAAATGCGAGGTATTCACCGGGGGGCTGGTTCACGATGTGGGCATGCTGGTCCTCGACGCCCATCTGGTCACGAACAAGATGGGCCTGGTCATGGTTGAACCCGCCTTCGATGTCTCAGGCACGGAACGCCGGCTGCTCGGTTTCGATCACTGCGAGGCGGGGGCCATGCTGGCCGAAAATTGGGGTTTCCCCACGGTTTTACGCGACGCCATCCGCTTTCACCATGATCCTCAGCTGGCCGATGAAGGGAAGGAAGTGGTTTATTCGGTGGCGGTTGGCAACCTGCTGGCCATGATCATCGAACAGGACCTGGCTCCCCTTACCGATCCCCTGGTTCAGGGGTTCTTGGCCAAACTCGATCTGGAAGCGGACTTCGTGATCGGTTTGCTGGAGGACCTGGGCCCGGATGTGGAATCGATCATTGGGTCCTCACTGATTGTGGAATCCTGCCTCCCCTGAACACCCTGCTGACAGCTTGACGGCCATCTGATCGACTCGTAGAATGCCATGGAGGTTGAATCTTCCGGGTTTTCCGCCTGCTCGATTCCGAGATCGATCCAGTCGCACCCACACATCCCAACCCTTGGAGGAGAAATGACCCAGGGACATCCCAAAGGTCTGTACGTATGCTTTGGCGCCGAGATGTTCGAGCGCCTTTGCTACTACGGCATGCGCGGACTGCTCATTCTGTACCTGACAAAGGCTCTGATGCAGGGCGACACCCGCGCCATCGGCATCTACGGCGCCTACACCGCTCTGGTCTACGCTGCTCCCGTCTGGGGCGGCAAGCTGGCCGACACGGTTCTGGGTTACAAACGCGCGGTCGTCTTTGGCGGCGTGGTGATGGCCATCGGTGAATTCATGATCCTGGGAGGGACCGAGTTCTGGCTCTTCCTGGGCATGAGCACCATCATCATTGGCAACGGCTACTTCAAGGCCAACATCTCCACCTTGCTGGGCAAACTGTACAAGGAAGGCGATCCCCTGCGGGATTCGGGCTTCACCATATTCTACATGGGGATCAATATCGGCGCGTTGCTGGCCACGGTGGCCGTGGCTCCGATCGGGGAAACCTACGGTTTCATGTGGGGCTTCGGTATCGCGGGAGTGGGCATGCTCGTCGGCGTGGCTATATTCCTGCTGGGCCAGGACAAGTTCGAGGGCGCCGGCGAACCCCAGGACATGGAAGCCTACCGAAAATGGAGTAAGCTGGTCTATATCGTCTCGCTGGCGGCCATCCCGGCTCTCTATGCCCTGATCAACTACGGCCAGGACGTGGTCATCCTGGGCCAGGATATGCTGTTCTTTATCCTGATGGGACTGTTGATCTACGTTTGCTTCAATCTGTTGCGGGCGGGCTTCAAGGGCGACGCCGTACAGCGGGATCGGATCATCGTGATGATGATCCTGATGACCTTCAACGTCGTTTTCTGGGCCTGTTTCGAGCAGGCCGGCAGCTCGCTGACCCTGTTCGCCGATCGTAACGTCGATCGCAACGTTTTCGACATCTACCAGATGCCGGCCAGCCAGACTCAGTTCTTCAACCCGGCCTTCATCATCATCTTCGGTTCGGTTTTTTCGGTGATGTGGGTGCGTCTGGCCAAGATCGGGAAAAACCCCAACATCCCCATGAAATTCGGCATGGGTATTGTCCAGCTGGGCCTGGGATATCTGATGCTTCTGGTGGGTAACGCCATTGCCGGTCCGGAGGCCATGGTGCCTTTGTGGATCCTGGGCATGATGTACCTGTTGCACACCACCGGCGAGCTTTTCCTGTCGCCCATCGGGCTTTCCATGGTCACGAAGCTTGCTCCCCGCAACATGACCGGAGCGGCCATGGGGGCCTGGTTCCTGTCCTTCGCCTTCTCAATGTACCTGGCGGCGGCCTTGGCCAAACTCACCGGGGCGGGGGGAGAATCGGCCGGGGCGGTGGCCAGCATCCCGCCGGCCGAGAGCCTGCTGACATATGTGGGCCTTTTCGGCAAGATGGGCTGGGTCACCGTGGGCATCGGTCTGGCGCTGATCATGCTGTCCAAGCCGTTGAACAAGATGATGCACGGGGTCGAGTAGGCCGAAGATCAAAAATCAGTGGTCCTGATTGCCCGGATAGGGTATTTTGCTTCGGACCGCAATGGAATTGGCGGTTTCCCGATTTCGGTTCATTTCCGGAACGGGCGGCCGCCATTTCTTTGATTCCCCAGTTGTTCCCACAATATCCCATTCCGGAGGCCGCCGATGTCGCAAGCTGAAGCCATGACAGCCCCGCCCCCCAAGGGGCATCCAAGGGGCTTGAAAGCCTTGTTCTTCACCGAGATGTGGGAGCGGCTCGGGTTCTACCTGATGTTGGGCATCCTTTTCCTGTACATCATTGATACCGAGCGCGGGGGCCTGGGCTTTACCACCGCGGTGGCGGGTGAGATCTACGGGACCTACATGGCCTTCGTGTACTTCACGCCGTTCGTGGGCGGGATGATCGCCGACCGCGTTTTGGGTTACCGCCGTTCCGTGCTGATCGGTGGCCTGCTGCTGGCCGCGGGGTATTTTGCCTTGGGTATAAGGAGCATGCCGACCTTCTACGCGGGCCTGGCCTTGCTCTGTTTCGGCAACGGATTCTTCAAACCCAACATCTCGGCCATGGTGGGCAATCTCTACGCCCCCAACGACACCAGGCGGGACGCCGGCTTCAACATCTTTTACATGGGCATCAACATCGGGGCGACCATCGCCGCCCTGGTGGCCGCCCCGCTTCGCAATCTGTGGAGTTTCAACATGGCCTTTTCGGCTGCCGGCGTGGGTATGCTGATCGGGGTCGCGATTCTGTTGATCAACTGGAAAGGGTTGGCGGAAGCGGACCGCAAGCCGATTCCCGCTGCCGGTGATTTCGGGTTACGCCAAGTCTTCCTGACGATCCTGCTACCTGCGGGGGCCTTTGGAGCCATTGGTTATTTCGTGGGACAACAGATTCCCTTCGTCGCCAGCACCATCGGCCCGGTGACCTTCGGCTTCATCGTGGGTATGCTTCCGATCATGGCCTATTTCGTGAATCTCGTGCGCAGAGCAAATCCAGAGGAAAAGCCAGGATTGGCTGCCCTGATCCCCGTCTACATCGCCGGCGGGGCATTTTTCATGGTGCTGCACCTGAGCGGCGGCCTGATCACGGTATTCGCCGAGCACAATACCGACCGCCAAGCGGAGTGGATTCCCTCCGCCACCGAGTTCTACGCCCAGAAGGCCATGCCGTCCTACTTCGGCAACGCCGGTCCCGACCTGGCCCGTCCTGACGAGCGTACCCTGTTCACCGTACCCGACCAGGCGGAGTCCATGTTCGGGGCGCGGATTCTCGACCAGTCGACCGTGGACATGATCTCAAGTGACGCCTCGTCCGGTGTGACGGTTCAAGAATACACGGGCCAGCCCGAGCTGGAGGGCGGATTCGCCTGCATGGTGTATCCCGATCCCAACGTCAGCGTCACCGAGTCCAAGGATGCCCACGGTGTGGTCACCACCTCGGTCAAGGTCGATCCCGAAAAAACACCCTCCAGTGGTCAGGTAGCGATGACCCGCAACATCGAGGGGGCCGAGGTGCCGGTGATCATGGTCTCCCAGGGAACCTTCACGGAGGTTTACCAAAGAACTACTCCCGAAACACCCCGGTTGGCTCCCGGTAAGTACTTGCGGCTGATAAACGCCGAACTGCTGACCGGATTCCTCAATCCTCTCTTTGTCGTTATCCTGACCCCGGTCGTGGTCTGGTTCTTTGCCTGGCGCACGAAGCGGGGCAAGGGGGTGACCACGGCCCGCAAGATTTTCATCGGTATGGTGATCACCACGATCTCCCTGCTGGTCATGGCCTTGGGCGCCAAGCTGGGTCAGGATGGTGCGGCCAAGACCTCCATGATGTTGCTTGTCTACTATTACCTCATCATCACCTTCGGCGAGCTCTGTCTGTCTCCCATGGGACTGTCGCTGGTGACCAAGCTGGCCCCCAAACGGCTTGTCGGACTGATGATGGGTGGCTGGTTCCTGAGTACCGCCATCGGCAACAAGATGTCCGGTTTCATCAGCGGGCTGGAGCCGGGCACGACCATGTTCGTCGTGTTGGCTGTGGCCATCCTGGGTGTGGCGGGCTTCATCTTCGTCATGCTGCCGCGCCTGGATGCGGCCATCAAGAAATACGGCGCCTGACCCGGCGTTTTCCATCGGGGCCCGCGCCGGATGGCGCGGGCCCTTGAATTGAGGGGTAGTTTTGAAACGAGTCATCCTCATCTGGTTTTTGGCTTTTGTCCTTACGGCGGTCTTTTTGGTCTGGCAGAAGGTGTCGGGTCCGACCTACGAAAAACGGTTCGACACCGAAGTGGCCGGAACCCGCGTCAAAGGGGAGTTGCTTCGCACGCACAGCATCACCGCGGACATGCCCGTGACCATTCACGTGCCGGATACCGACGTGACCGGTACGGTGGTCTGGCGACGTTACCCGACGGAGGACCCCTGGACCCGGCTGCCCCTGGTTCGTGATGGCGAGGTGTTGCGGGCGGCCATTGATCGCCAGGGCATGGCCGGCAAGGTGGAGTACCACGTCGAGCTGGCCAAGAGTGGACAAATGGTCAGGGTTCCGCCGCATGAAGCGGCCGTGGCCCGTTTCAAGGGTGATGTGCCCAATACCATCCTCATCCTGCACGTGTTCGCCATCGTGACCGCCTTCCTGTTTTCGACCGGGGCGGGCTTCGAGGCGCTAACCAATGGGCCATCGCTGAAATACCTGTCCCGCATCGCCCTGGGCTTCCTGGTGGTCGGCGGATTGATACTCGGTCCCATCGTGCAGAAATACGCTTTCAACGCCTTCTGGACCGGGTGGCCTCTGGGAGAGGATTTGACCGACAACAAACTGGCCGTCGGCGCACTGTTGTGGCTGATCGCGGTCGTCAGAACCAGCAAGGCCGGTCCGGAAAATCCCCGCGCGGGAAAGTGGTGGGCCGTGCTGGCCATGCTGGTCATTTTCGTGATCTTCTCGATTCCACACAGCATCCATGGTTCCACATTGGACTATGAATCGGGGGAACACATTCAGGCCTTGGTCGGTGCTCTGGACAGGATGGTTGGTTGATTTTTCTCGATAGGGGGGCGGCAGACATGGTTCGGAA
>CBDUDB010000110.1:0-8572 GCA_965365795.1 uncultured bacterium
GGGTTCTTCTCAAGGACCGGATGCTCACCGTGGTTCCGGCCCGCCGCCGTCGTTTCCGTTTAATCCTGGTGATTGTCACGGTGGCCTTGCTGTTGCTTTTGTCCGGTCAGATATCCCAACTGGGTAGCGACAGTTTCGAAACCAAAAAAACCACTCTGCTGCGGCCTTCGATCCAGGATTCGGTCACCGTCTATGAAAACGTTTTCCGTGGCGGGAGCGTGAATCTTCCCCGTGATTTTTCCGAGGCCGATATCGACGAATACCACCGGAGCGTAGCGGCCGGAGAAGGAACCGTCATCAAGGCCACGGGTTTGTCCTACGGCGGAAAAACTTCCTGGTTGAAATATGTGACCAGGGACATCAACGGCAGGGAAAACACCGAAGGCAGGGCGACCGAAAATCCGCCCTCGCAAGAACCCGAAAATATCATGCAGTTTCTTCAGGAACACTTCCGGGACTTGATTTCCCGAACCAAAACTGACCCGCCCCACGCCACCAATCGCCTGACCCTTGACGGCATCCTTTTCGAGTTCGAAATCTGGACCTATGAATACCCCGGGGTTGGGGAAGTCACGCGCTACATCGGTTTCCCGGTTTCCTGAAACAAACAACCCCCGGCTCGGCAACCGGGGGTTCTCACGTTCAAGGGGGAGTCACGAGGCGAATACAGCTCCCCCTTTCTTAGGGCGGATATCATTGTAGCACAACAATATCGGCAATTCGACCATTATTTTTCATCTTTACTGTTCCTTTTTTTTATTTGGGCTGGAAGTTATTCATTTTCAAGATCCTGGCCCAGCGCAGGTTTTCACCCGGCGGACAACTCGTCGGAATCCTCAGCGTAAACAAAAGTGGTCTCTTTCGTCCCAAATGGGTGGCAGTCGGCCGCGGGTTTCTGTTCCTTCATGAGAAGACCTCCCTCCGTGGCGACTCGACCGGGAAAGCACCCGCACCCTTGGTATTGGCCCCTTCGTAATCTCCCCTTCGATTCCGGCACACACCTTGCGGAGGCTTGGAACTCGGGCGTCGGTGTACATCGCCCAGGGGCAATTGACAGAGCAGGCCCAGGATAGCCGTGAATCCCCTGCGGATTCACTACTGGGCCCAAACGGGGGTCGATCATGGCTGCAGTCAAGAAAAACACGCTTAACAACCATTTGCTGGCGCTCAAGAACGATGAACGGGTCTTCGAGAACGCATTCGAAGGGATCAGTCGCATGATCCTGGACAGCGAGATCGAGAAGGTCGTCGTCAACGGCAAGACCACATATGATTTCAAGATTTTCCGTACGGGAAAGAAACATATTGTTGGTTTGTATGACGAAATCAACAGCTTCGTGTCCTACGTGAAGGACGCGGCCGAGGGAGGATCCTCGGCGGAAATGGCCTACGTCCTGGTTGGCGAGCCCGGCAACGGCAAGACCTATTTCGTGGAGTACGTCAGCCGTCTGTACCGCGAATTTTTGGCGGTGGACCGTAACAGGAAGTTCAGTTTCCGCTTCGTGGGGCTGGATAATATCGGTTCATACGGCAAGATAACGACCATCGAAAGTCAGACTTACGAGGATCCGGCCATCCTCGCGATGAACCTGTTCGACAACCGCGACGAGAGCCGCAAATATCTGGCTGCCAAAGTCGGCCTGGCCGACGAACAGATCGAGCGGTTGTACGAAAACTTCCGCCCCCTCGGCGCCTGCAGCAGCTACATCTGGAGCGACATCCGGACCGCCTGCGACGGCGACCTCGAGAACATGCTGAACCACGTGGAAATATTCCCCGTCCCGTTGACCGAAAGCCTGGGCACGGTCACCGGCAAGTATCCGGCCAAGGACAAGATCACTTCCAGCGCCGTGGATCTTCTGGGCGAGGAGTCGATCCAGAGGTTGTTGCACATCACCGACACCAACAACCCCTACCGCTTCGACCTGCGGCGCGGCGCGCTGGCCCGCGTGGCCGGCGGCGGCATCCATTTTTCGGACGAGCTGTTCAAGAACAAGAAGGACCTCGTGCAGGTCTACCTCGGCGTGATCCAGAACCGGACCATCGAGATCGACGGTTTCAAGTGGCCCATCGACACCCTGATCGTCGCCACCAGCAACAACAGCGAATTCAACCGCTTTTTGGCCGAGAAGGAAGAAGCGCCCATCGTGGACAGGTGCCGGATCAGTTACATCTCCCACAACACCAACTACCGGCTGCAGGAACAGCTCACCCAGTATGCCATCGGCAGCGATGCTAAGACCACGCTGTCCCGGGAAGTGTTGCACCAGGATCCGAACCTGAACTACGCGGCCAGCGTGGCGGTGATCCTTTCTCGCCTGCCGCGCAGTGAAAAGCTGACCCCCATCGAGACCATGAAACTGGCAGCCGGCGAGGTGGCCGGCGAAAAGAGCATCAAGGCGCTGGCCGAAGTGATCGCCGACCTGAGCCAGGATACGGACATCACCAACCGTTTTGGCCAGAAGGGATTGGGCCAGCGGAACCTGGGACGGGCCATCCAGCTGATGGTCGAAAGCAGCGAAACCAACGAGGGCTGCTGCATGTTCGCCTACAGCGTATTCGATACCGTCGAGCGCGTCATTCTGGACTACGTTACCGACAACAACGACCGCGCCAAGTATCTCGAGGACCTGAAAACGGCGCGGGGTCTGTACCGTGAACGCATCATGACCGAAATGTTCAACGCCTACATGGACGAGCCGCAGGCCATCCGCAAGGACGTGATGAACTACGTGAACATGATCATCGGCATCGACGCCGAGCACCTCGGGCCGGACAAGATGTGGAAGTACAAGGATCCGCAGACCGGCGAGCTGAAAGCCCTGAAGGTGGACGAGCGGTTCATCAAGAGCATCGAGGAGCGTTTGCAGCTGAAGACCGAGGAACAGCGCGAGACCTTCCGCACGGCGATTCGCAAGATCTACGGGCAGAAGATCGGCCTGGACCCGAACTACGACTTCATGGACAACCTCGAGCTGGTCAAGGCCGTGACCGACGTGCGGCTCAAGAGCGACATCGCCGGAGCGGGCAGCCTGATCGGCGCCCTGGCCAACCGCACCAACGAGGAGAACCAGAAACTTTACGACCGAATGATCGACACCATGCTGAACAAGCTGGGTTACTGCCGGACCTGTGCGCAGAAGACCATCGAGTATTTCTGCACCCAGGAAGACGAAAACTAGACCGATGGACGCCAAAGCCAAGGCATTTCTCGAGCAGCTCAAGGCCGCCGGGTTCTCCCCCGACAGGGAGGCCCGGTTGCGCCGTGAACTCGAGGCCGGCGGCCATCACGGCTTGCCCGAAGCTCCGCCCGAGCCGGTTTTCACTCCCGGCGTGGAGATCATCCAAAAGGTCTTCAACAACATCTACCGTTACGGCGACCTGACCTTTATACAGGCCATGAGCACGCCCCGCGGCAGTTACACGGCGCGGATCGGATCCCTCGACGATCTGATGGAACGCGACAGCAAGCGCGAGGACGACGGCTTTCCCCGCAAGATCCGCATCGGCAAGCTGGTCAAGCCCGGTAAAAGCGGTAAGGACAAGGTCGTGGTGGTACCGACCACCGTGGAGGAAAAATTCGTCCACGATTCCAACTTCCGGGAAGAGGCCGAAGGCGGCGGCGGATCAGGCGGCATCGGTGACGGTGAAGAGGGCGAAGTCATCGGCGAACAGCCCGTCCGGCCCCAGCAGGGCGAAGGCGACGGCGCCGGGCCCGGCCAGGGCGAAAGCGGGCCCCACGAGGTGGAATCGAACGCCTACGACCTGGGCAAGATCCTCACCGAACAGTTCTCCCTGCCCAACCTGAAGAACAAGGGCAAGAAGCGGTCGCTGACCCGTTACACCTACGACCTGACGGACCGGCACCGTGGTTTCGGCCAGCTGCTGGACAAGAAGGCCACCTTGCGGCAGCTCGTCGAGACCAACATCGCGCTTGAGCGCATCGATCCCAGCCAACCGATCGACACCACCGATCTGCTGGTTTCCCCCCGGGACCGCATCTACCGCATCCTGTCCCGGGAAAAAGATTTCGAGTCGCAGGCCATGGTGTTTTTCCTGCGCGACTATTCCGGTTCGATGAGCGGCAAACCCACCGAAGTCGTCGTCAGCCAGCACGTGATGATCTACAGCTGGATCCTGTATCAGTACGCCGGCCAGGTGGAGTCGCGTTTCATCCTGCACGACACCGAGGCCAAGGAAGTCCCGGACTTCTATACCTACTACAACAGCCGGGTGGCGGGCGGCACGAAGGTGGCCTCTTCGTTCCAGCTGGTAAACGAAATCGTGGCCAAGGAAAGTCTGGCCAAGGACTACAACATCTACGTGTTCCACGGCACCGACGGTGACGACTGGGATTCCGAGGGCAAGGAATCGTTGCCCGAAATCGAGAAGATGATGGGTTACGCCAACCGTATCGGCGTGACCATCGCCGAGAACTCCTACGGGACGCCGGGCGAGTCGGAAGTGGAAAAATATCTGAAGGGGTCGGGTCTTCTGGAAAAGAAGAAGAACCTCATCCGGTTGGACGTCATGCCCGAGAGCGCGGAGGAACCCCGCATCATCGAGGGCATCAAGAAACTGATCAGCGAATAGAGGCGAGACGGCCATGCAGTTGATCGATCAACACACCAAAGCCATCATGGAGGGTTGCAAGGAGCGCGCCCGCGATGCCGGCCTGCGCTTCGACGACGAGTCCCTCGAGTACGTGGTGACCAACCGCGACCTCTTGGAGCTGTCGCCCAAGGTCATGATCCCCACCATGTACGACTACTGGGTACACGACGTCGAGGTGCTGCAGGGCAAGGGCCGTTACGAACTGTACCCGAACAACCCCTTCGAAACGGTGATCAACACGCGGCCGGCCATCAGCTTCTACAACGACAACAATCCCGACTGGTTGAACGTGATGATTTTCTATCACGTTCTGGGGCACATCGACTTCTTTCAGAACAACCTGTTCTTCAAGCACACCTGGGACGACGATTTCGCCGGCCAGGCCCTGGCCGACAAGCGCGCCATCGCCCAGCTACGCAGCGAGAAGGGCCGCTGGGTCGACTACATCATCGAGTTCGCGCGCTCGATCGACAACATGGTGAACTTCCACGGGGTGCTCGCGGACCTGCACCGCCCCGGGGCCGAAATCCAATCGAAAAAACTGGATTACTACTTCGACGTGTTCCTCCAGGACGAAAAACACGTGCGGGTGAATGAATACGTGAAGGAGATCGAGCGCTTCAACAAGTCGGTTGCCAAACACGGCGACGACGGCGAGGACGAGTTCTTCAAGAATGTTCATCAACAGCATCCGGAGTTCGCGGCCCTTTTCGAGAAGGCCAACGGTTTCGACGCCGAAAACAGGCGCGACCTGATCCAGTTCCTGATCGACAATTCCGAGTTTTTGAACCGCGAAGAAAACCGGTGGATGAAAACGGTCCTGCATATCGTCCGCAAAACCTCGCTGTATTTCCAGCCGCAGATACGCACCAAGACCATGAATGAGGGCTGGGCCAGCTACTGGCACGAAACGCTTTTCATGCGTGACGACCGCATCGCCGGCCACGAGGTGGATTTTGCCCGGGTCAACGCCGGGGTCACAGCCATGCCGCGGGTGGGACTGAATCCCTACGCCCTGGGCATGCGGCTGTTCTACTTCATCGAGGAAGCCGCCGACAAGGGCCGCTACAGCCAGGAATTCCTGGCCATGCTCGACATCGAGCAGCGTCGCAAGTTCGACAAGGGGACCGGCACCGGTCAGGACTACATCTTCCATGTGCGCGAGAACATGAACGACTTCCTGTTCGTCAACACCTTCATCGAGCAGGACTTCGTGACCCGCAACAAGCTGTTCGTCGCCGACAAGGTTCTGGACGAGAAGCGCATGGTGTGGCAGTGGTACGTCAAGAGCCGCAAGGCCGAGGACTACAAGGAGATGGTGAAGGACTCCCTCTACCATCCTCCCCACATCATGATCGACCTGAAACAGACCAGCGAGGACAACCTCTGGCTCGACCACACCTTCGAGGAAAAGCCCCTGGTCCGCGAGTTCATCAACAACACCATGCTGGGCCTGGAATTCCTGTGGGGCGGCAAGGTGACCCTCGAGACCACCGAGGTCAAGTCGATCCAGAAACCCGATCAGCAGCCCACCCTGCCGGGCATGGGGCCGCCGGTCGATCCCTCCGAGGCCATGGCCAAGATCGAGTGGCAACGTGTCCGGTACACCATGAAGGACCGGAAAATCAGCAAGGGATTGGTCTGAGCATGGAACATATTCGCAATGCCATGCACCACATCGAGGAGAGCCAGCGGCAGCTGGACCGGGCGCAGACTCTCGACTTCGAACAGTTCCTGAATGTGTTGCGGGCCAAGCCCGACACCCTCATCCGCAACGTGCACCAGGTGTTCCACGACATGGTGCAGGCCTCGGTCGGCACCGGCCAGGACGAGTATCCCGAGGATCCGGAATCCATCAACTTCGTGGCCTACGAAACCAAGGATTTGTTCGAAACCGGCACCGACAATCCGTTTTTCGCCGACCGCATTTTCGCCAATCGTCTGATGAACATGATCGATGGCTTTCGGGGCGGCACCCAGCAGAACAAGATCTACATTTTCGATGGACCGCCCGGCTGCGGGAAGTCCATTTTCCTGAACAACCTGCTGCGCAAATTCCAGGAGTACGCCAACAGCGAAGAGGGCTGCCGCTACGAGACGGTCTGGCGGCTGGACCGCTCGATTCTGGGGGAATATTCGGACATCGACGGCCAGCCGGTCATGGACAAGCTGGTCCAGCTGCTGGACGTATCGGGAAATGCGCTCGAGGAGGGCACGGAAAATCACCGTCCGCGACTTCGCCAGGGTTTCGTGGAAGTGCCCTGCCCCAGCCACGACAATCCCCTGCTGATGATCCCCAAGGATCAGCGGCCCGATTTCCTGGACCACCTGTTCGCCAACGATGAGTTCAAGTGGAATCTGTCTTACGGCAAGGAATACGACTGGGTTTTCAAGGACAACCCTTGCACCATCTGCACCACCTTGTATCACGCCCTGCTGCACAAGCTGGGTGACCCCACCGAGGTGTTCAAGATGGTGCACGCTCGACCCTACGTGTTCAACCGGCGTCTGGGCGAGGGTGTTTCCGTGTTCAACCCCGGTGATCGCAGCTCCAGGTTTCAGGTTTTGACCAATCCCGAGTTGCAGAAACGAATCAGCGCTCTGCTGCAGGACAGCAACGCGGTCCGTTACATCTTTTCGCGGTACGCCCGCACCAACAACGGCATCTACGCGCTGATGGACATCAAAGGGCACAACAAGGAACGCCTGATGGAGCTGCACAACATCATCAGCGACGGTGTTCACAAGGTCGAAGAGATCGAGGAAAACGTGAACTCGCTGTTCCTGGGCGTGATGAACCCCGAGGACAACAAGAACATCCGCGGCTTCCAGTCGCTGAGCGACCGCATCGAATTCATCAACATCTCCTACGTGCTGGACTCGGCCACCGAGGTGAAGATCTACGAAAACACCTTCGGCCGGCACATCGGCGAAAGTTTCCTACCCCAAGTCCTGGAAAATTTCGCCCGCGTGATCATTTCCAGCCGGTTGAACGAAAAGTCGCGCGCGTTGCTCGACTGGATCGGCGACGGTAAAAAATACAAGATGTACTGCGACGAGAACCTGCACCTGCTGAAGATGGCCATATACACCGGCCTGATCCCGGCGTGGCTCGACGAGGAAGACCGCAAAAACTTCACGGCTAAACGCCGGCGCAAGATCATCGCCGAGGCCGAGACCGAGGGCAACAAGGGCTTCAGCGGGCGGGACTCCATCGACATCTTCCAGGACCTGTACTCGACCTACGCCAACGAAGACCAGCTGATCACCATGGATATCCTGTGCCGCTTCTTCACCAAGACCCGGCCCGAGCTGAACAAGCAGTTGCCCAGCGGCTTCCTCGATTCACTGCGGCGGATGTACAACTTCCAGATTTTGCAGGAAGTGAAGGAGTCGCTCTACTACTACAACGAGGAACAGATCGGCCGCGACATCAAGAACTACCTCTTTGCCTTGAATTACGAGATGGGGACCACCGCCGTCTGCACCTACACCGGCGAGAAGCTGGAGATCACCGATTCCTTCCTGGAGGGAATCGAGGACCACCTGCTGGGACAGGACGTGCGCGAGGGGCGTCGCTCGGAATTCCGCGCGGAGACCCAACGAGAGTACACTTCCCAGACCCTGACCCAGGAGATCATGGTCGAAGGCCTGGACATCGATGCCACCACCCTGTTTGCCGAACTGCATAACCGCTACGTGTTCAGCCTCAAGGAAAAAGTGCTCGAACCCCTCTTGAAAAACGCCAACTTCCGCCGTGCCCTGAAAGATTACGGAACGGATGATTTCCGCACCTACGACAAGCGGATCCGCGATGACATCACCTACCTCATCGGCAACCTCGTCGAGCGCTATGGCTACAATGAGCAGGCCGCGCGAGAAGTATGTGTCTACGTGGTGGATAATGAGCTGGCCGAGGAGTTCGAGGAATAGAAAGCGGTTGCACATAAAATCCAGG
>CBDUDB010000111.1:0-8531 GCA_965365795.1 uncultured bacterium
CGCTGATTTCTGGGCTTCCTGGACGATGGCGATGCTCGCGCTGGCTCCGATCCGGGTCGCGCCCGCTTCGATCATCCGGCGGGCGTCGTCGAAGGACTTGATTCCGCCGGACGCCTTGACCTCCATGCCCGCGCCCCTGACCACCGAGGCCATCAGGGCCACGTCGTCCGCGGTCGCCCCGCCGCTGGCGAACCCGGTCGAGGTCTTGACGAAGTTGGCCCGAGCCCGCTTGGCGAGCTCGCAGACCCGGACCTTCTCTTCGTCGTTCAACAAAGCCGTTTCGATGATGACCTTGCTGACGGCGCTGCCGTCGCGGCAGGCGTCGGTCACGGCCAGGATGTCCTTGAAGACATAGTCGTCATCGCCGCCCTTCAGGCGTCCGACGTTGATGACCATGTCGATTTCCTTGGCGCCGTCGCGGATGGCCTTGCGGGCTTCCATGCCCTTGATGTCCGGGGTGTTGGTCCCCAGGGGAAAGCCGACCACCGAGCAGGTCAGCACTCCGCTCCCTCTTAGGCCATCCGCAACAACGCGAACCCAGCAGGGATTCACGCAAACACTGCGAAAAGAATGTTCCCGCGCCTCGGCCACGATCTTGTCGATCATGTCCACCGTGGCGTCGGGTTTCAAAATGGTGTGATCGATGTAGCCGGCCACGTCGGCGGGAATCGCGCCGCTGATGTCCGGCCCGGCGCTGAGCATTCGGGCGCCCAGCTCGATGAACTGGCGAGCGGTGTCCGGACAGCTGCCCACGCAGGGACCTCCGTGCCAGGCGTCGCCGCTGCCGCCCATCAGTCCGGTCAGGCGGTTGACGATCCGGGCCAGATCATCCTCGGACAATTCAGCCAGGCCGATCGGAGCCATCGGGGCTGCCGACAGCAAACCCGGAGCCACCGCCGCGCCACCCACGTCGGTGATCATGGCGACGCGCCTCTTGTGGCGGGGTTCCGTGCATTCGGTGTTCAAAAAGACGTCGACGATCTGGGCGGCCAGGTTGGAGCCGATCAAACCCGCGCCCAAAGTCAGGAGGTTGGCGTCGTTGTGCTCGCGTCCGTTGCGCGCGCTGGACAGGTCGTAGGCCATGGCCGCCCGCACGCCCGGCACCTTGTTGGCCACCATGGACGATCCGATACCCGCCCCGTCGATCATGACCCCCCGCTGAGCCTGACCGCTGGAAACCGCTTCGGCCACCTTGCGGGCAAAGACCGGATAGTCCACCGCCCCGGCCGAATCGGTGCCCATATCCAGCACCTGGTGCCCCTGGCCCTGCAGATGACCGGACAACTTGGTCTTCAGATCAAAACCGCCGTGATCGGCTCCTATGGCGATCTTCATGCTTCGGCTCCCTGCCTTCGGTTTTGTTACCAGACCTGGGACTTGTCCTGGCCCCGGCCGCCCTTTTCGCTGAAATCTCCACGGGAGAAGCGTCCATCGCCCCCCTGGGCCCGGTCCAACCGTCGGATATGGTTCCGGAACGCCTGGCGGCCTCTTTCGGTCAACTCGAAACAGGTCACCATCCGGCCTCCCTGTCGCTCCCTCTCCCGGTCCAGATATCCGGCCGCGGTCAATTTGCGGGTCTGGACGTGAAGATTGCCGTCGGCCAGCCCGGTTTCCCTTCCCAGGGCGGTGAAGGTCCATCGTTCGCCGCCGGCGGCCGTCGCGATGATGACCAACCGCGCCGGAACCCCCAGCATTTCGTCTATTTCCTGGACCTTCATGGTTGAAGCGGCATCTTCATTATCTATGCTTCATAAAATGAAGCTATGGAACTTTTGAGATTCAATACTTCGCGCAGTGAAGTTATCGGCCGCATCTTGCTTTTTGTCAAGCGAATTTTCGAAATCAATTGGGGTTTGTCGGCGAGGTCGACTTGGATCAAGCTCCCCTGGATCACTCCATTACCCACCCAACATGAACCGACCAATCCCTACATTACTTCATGACATAAAGTTAACTGGGAAAGACCAACTGCCCGCATTCCGAATTCGGAGGAATACGGCCCCTTTCACTTTGTTCTCAAGGTCGCAGTGATTCCGTCCGATTCTGAACCCTGAAACCGGGCCCCAGCCACCTCCGGGGAATCCCGTCCAGGCGAAGTCGCCGTCCAGGAAGGAAATCAGCCATGATGGACATGAAGACAATCCTGACTCACAACGCGGACTGCCAGGTTCGCGCCGTCGGCAGCGGCCTGGTCATTGTCAGCCCGCAAGGGGACGAAACCCACTCCATCGAGGACATCGGGGCCTTTATCTGGAACCAGATGGACGGCCAAAAAGACCTGGACTCCATCCTCAACGAAATCCTGGCCGAATACGTGGTAACCGCCGCCACGGCTGCCGGGGACCTTCAGACCTTCATTTCCCAGCTCCTGGAAGCCGGGCTGGTTTTACCCGTGAAACAAACGGTTTAACCCTTTCGGCCACCCGCCGGGGCCTCTTTTTTCCTGATTTCCCACCAAAAATGTAGTAAAATTATATTTAGGTTTCGAAACCTCATGCCAACCCATGCTCTTCGGCTAAGGAGTGCTTTAAATGCGTACCGCCTCCCAGCGATCGACCAGGCTCACGGGCCTTCTTCTTTTAACTGTGGCCGCCGGATTGATCGGCGCCTCGGGTTTTGTCTACGCCGCGGATCGAGCTGTCGTCGGGGAGCTCTTGTCTGCCGACAACTGACCTTATTGCCCGTCCGCCGTGCGCGGATTCAATGATCTCGAAGCGATCTACGACATCACCCAGTTCATCCCGATGACCTTTTACACCGGGGCACCCTATTCCACCCCCGAAGGGGCCGCACGCATGGCCTGGTACGGGATGTCCGGCACGCCGAACGTGATGATCGGCGGCACCGTCAATCACGTCGGCGGCGCATCTTCCGGGTCCATGTTCACCACCTACGACCCGGCCGTGCAGAGCCAGATGGCCAACGCCAGCCCCCTGATCATGTCCGCCAACTACACCAAGAACGGCGACGACGTCCTGATTTTCGCTCAGATCGAGGTTGACCTGCCCGTCAGCGGTTCCAACAACCAGGTACTGTTTTTCGTGTGCCAGGAAGATCTGCACGGTCAGTCCAACATGGTCGTGGACATGCTCAACAATGAGCCGTTTGCCCTGACCACCCCCGGCCAGAGCGTCACCGTGGACCGGACCTTCACCATGAATCCTGGCTGGAACGAGCCCGATTTGAGGCTCATCATTCTGGTCCAGAACATGACCACCAAGGAAATCCTCCAGGCGACCCAGGCTTCCGCCGACTACGCCGCCCGGGTAGTCATCGACGTGGATCCCGACGGAGTCGAGGCGTCCTGGAACCTGGCCGGTCCCGATCTGAATATCGATCAACAGGGTGACCTGACCATCAATCTCTGGAGCCCGGGCACCTACACCATCACCTGGGAAGAAATTCCTCACTGGATTTCCCCGGCCAACAACCCCGAAACCCTGACCGTGGCCGAAGACGGCCTCATCACTTTCACCGGTGCCTACAGCGGGGGACCTTTCACCTCCTCGACCGCCGGGGATCTGGGCCATGCCGGGTCCGGGCAGGCGGTGAGCCTGGTCGATGTCGATAACGACGGCGACCTGGACATTCACGTTGCCAACGACGATGGCGCCGATCAGATGCTGCGTAATGACGGCTTGGGGGTTTTCAGTGATATCGCCGCCGGCTCTATCGCCGAAACCGGGACCAGCTGCGGCGCCGCCTGGGCGGACCTCGACGGCGACGGTTTTCTGGACGTTGCCCTGTCCAGGAGAGGGGCCACCAATCTCGTGATGATGGGTGACGGCAGTGGAGGCTTCACCGCCGCCACCGTCTTCGGCATGGATGGTGAGGATGAGAGCACCAGCGTCAGCTGGGCCGATTTCGACAAGGATGGCCTGCTGGATCTTTACGTGGTCAACCAGGGGGGGGCTGACAACACCCTGCTGAGAAATCTGGGCGTTGCCCCCGGGCCCATGGTCATTTTTTCCATCCAGGGGGGCCCTGCCGCCGATCCCAGTAACGGCAACGCCGCCTGCTGGACGGACGGCGATCTGGACGGCTGGCCCGACCTGTTCGTCGCCAACCAGTTCGTGACCAACCTCTTCCTGGAAAATATCAATGGTGCGTTCAACGACGTGACCAACCAGTCAGGCTTGTTCGAAAACAGCAAGGCCATCGGCGCAGCCTGGGGCGATTACGACAACGATGGTGATCTTGACCTCTACGTGGCCAACGAGGGCACGGGCGATCTGCTGTACCGCTGCGGCGCCCCCTTCCAGTACACGCGGCTGACCGGACCCAACATCGGAGACCTGGGTTACGGACGGGGGGTTGTCTGGGTCGATTTCAACAACGACACCTTTTTGGACCTCTACGTGGTCCGGAACGAACAGACCGATCTGCTGCTTCTCGGAGACGGGGCCGGCAATTTCGAGCGTGTACCGGTGGGACCCGACGAAGCCAGCGGTCCCGGCAACGCCGTGGCCTGCGGCGACATGGACCATGACGGCGACGTGGATGTGTTCATTTCCCGCGAGGGTGCCGCCAACGCTCTGTTGTTGAACAAACTGGCCGACGGTTCCAACCGCTGGATCAATCTGCATCTGGAAGGTCTGGGCAACAACACCTGCGCCATCGGCGCCAGGGTGGTGTTGACCGCCGGCGGCGTCTCCCAGACCCGCATGGTCACCTCCGGGGCCGGCTATCTGAGCAACAACGCCATGGACCTGCACTTCGGACTGGGCGCATCGACCCAGGTGGACCGGATCGAGATCTTCTGGCCCGACGGCACCTATGAAGACCTGGGCCCGACCTTCACCAACCACCGCCTGGTGATCACTCAGGGCCAGGGCCTGCCCAGCGGCGTGGACGACAGTGTCCCGACGAGGCAGACCGCCCTGGGTCTGGCGCATCCCAACCCGTTCAACCCTTCGACCACCATCGAGTTCGCCCTGGCCGGGCCCGACAATGCCCGCCTGGACGTGTACACCCTCGATGGGCGCCATGTGCGCACCCTGGTCAATCGTGGCCTGAGCGCAGGCCCCCACAGCGTCACGTGGGACGGCACCGACCGGACCGGCAGGACCGTCGGTTCGGGCACCTATTTCTACCGGCTGACCACCGCGAGCGGCTTCAGTGAGGCCGGGCGTATGGTCATGGTGAAATAACCGCGTCCTTACCTGCAAAAAAAAGCCCCGGGCCGACGCCCGGGGCTTTTTTTGGGGAATTAACGGTAGAGACTCTTGAGGGCGCCGAAGCTCATTCCCTGAACATCCACCGGACCGGTGCATCCGCAGACTCCGCAGCCCAGACCGTACGCCCCCACCAGCTGATCGCAACCCCAGGGATGATTCCCTTCCAGGGCGTAGGAATCGGCGCACAGGTAGAAATCCTCGCCGGCCGCATCGCAATAGCAGGGATTGGCCGAGAAGTTACCGTTCAGGTCCACCTGGTCGGCGAAGGGTTCGGTCCAATCGCCGCCCGCATTGCCGTAGAAGTTGCAGCAGGAAAAAGTGATCGGCACGCTGGCGTTACAAGCGATGGCCTCGCCTTCGGGACAGTTGGAAATGATGGTGTCGATCATCTCGACCGGGCCGCCGTAGTTGGAATTGATGAAAATGGCGCCCCCGGCGGGTGCCCTGTTTCCGTCGAAGGTGCAGCTCTCGTAGTAGTCCAGTCCGGAGGAATTGTGCCAGATAGCCCCACCGGTTTCCTGGGCTTCGTTCCCGGCGAAAAGGCAACCGTTCTTTTCGGTGGTTATTCCGTAAATTGCTCCCCCGCGGATGGCCCGGTTGCCAATGAACCGGCAGTCGTTGAAGGTCACCCGGCCACCGTGGTTGGTGGTCAGAGCGCCGCCGGCGAACGCCTGGTTGCCGCGGAACACGCAGCCGTTGAAAACCGGAGTCCCGCCGTAGTTCACGTAGACCGCGCCTCCGGCGTGCCAGTCGGTCATCCCGGACGCGTTGTTCTCGAAGACGCAGTTGACCATGTAGCCCGAGGCATGACCGGAGATCAGCATGGCGCCACCGCCGCCGGACTCCGCGTATCCGCCCCGCATGGTGATACTCTGGATAGCGGTGATCTGGGCCGCGGAATCGTTCAGCCAGAAGGCGCGGTGAGGCGCGGACTCGCTTCCTTCGCAGTCGATGATACAAACCGCCGGATCATCATCGAACGACCGGATCAGGATATTCCGGGGTCCGATCACGATATCCCGATTGCCCGGGCCGGTGAACACGCCGGCGATCAGCCAGATTTGGTCCCCGTCCGTGCTGGCGTCCACGGCGGCCTGGATATTCGGCAGCGTACCCTGACCATCGGGCCGGACCACACGCACGGTGGCGGCGCAGGTGGTCGCCACCAGCAAAGAAAAAGAAATGACGGCGAGCGTGGTTTTCATGATGTAATGACCCCTTCTGGGTGAAAGCTATCTGTCATTATACCACATTTGCGTCCTGTTCCGACCAACCGGACACGTTGACCCGGACCCCCTTTCCTTTTACTTTGTGAGCGCGAAACAAGAATCCCCTAAATGAGGAATCCCCCTTTTTTACCGGGCCCTGCCCGCCTGGAGGTCAAAGTGCGTTTGAAAAACCATAAAATGAATTCGGTTCGGATCGTTCTGGCCGGACTGACTCTCTGCCTGCTTGCCAATATGGCTGCTGCCCAGCCCGATAAGGATTGGGACATCACCTCCCTCAGCTCCGAGATCCGGGAACTGACTCAAACGGTCAGCCCCGCGGTGGTCCAGATCTACACCTCGTCTTTCGGATCCCTGATGGGGTCGACGCCCCAGGGCGCCGCCCTGTTCGGCAGCCAGCAGGCCACCGGTTCAGGCATCATCCTGGATTCCAGCGGCTACATCCTGACCAACAACCACGTGGTCGAGGGCGCCAAACGGGTACAGGTGAGGCTATCCGCCAAGGCACTGGGCGTGGCAGCGGGCACCTCCATCCTGGAAACCGGCGGTGACATCGTGGGGGCGCAGGTCATCGGCACCGACAAGGAAACGGACCTGGCCGTTCTCAAGATCAACAAGACCAACCTGCCCTCCTTGACTCTCGGCAATTCGGACGAGGTCTTCCAGGGCCAGCTGGTATTCGCCTTTGGCAGCCCCATGGGTCTGACCAACTCGGTCAGTTTCGGCGTGATCAGCACCGTGGCCCGCCAGCTCGAGCGGGACAACTCGATGATCTACATCCAGAGTGACGTGGCCATCAACCCGGGCAACAGCGGCGGTCCGCTGGTCAACGCCCGCGGCGAAGTCATCGGCATCAACACCTTGATCTTCACCCAGAGCGGCGGCAGCGAAGGCCTGAGTTTCAGCGCTCCGAGCAACATTGCCAAAAACGTCTACAACCAGATAAAGGCCACCGGCCGGGTCAAACGCGGCATCATGGGAGTCTATGCACAGACCTTGAACCCCTGGATGGCCGAACCTCTGGGCCTTGAAACCAAGTGGGGCGTCATTCTGGGCGACGTCTATCCTCAGGGCCCCGCCGACCAGGCCGGCCTGCAGGCGGGCGACATCATCCTGGCCCTGGATGGCAAACGCATGGAAAACGCCCGGCAATTCGAGGTGAACCTGTACAACAAGAAGATCGGCGGCAAGGTGTCGGTGGATGTTATGCGGGGCGGCAAGAAGTTCACCAAGGAAGTCGAGGTGGTCGAGCGGATGGACCCGGACTACCGCTTCTTCGAGATGATCAGCGACGAACGCAATCTGGTGAAGAAGATCGGCGTGCTGGCCATAGATCTGGACAAGGATTCGTCCCGCCTGTTGCCCTTCAAGACCCGGCACACCGAAGGCGTGGTCGTGGCGGCCCTGGCCGCGGACATCAACCTGCTGGGCGATCACTTCGTACCCGGTGACGTCATCTACACCCTGAACGGCCAGTCCGTCAAGGGCCTGCGGGGCCTCAAGAGCCAGGTGAAAGATCTCGGGTTCGGGGCGCCGGCGGTGTTCCACATCGAACGGGGTGGGGCGATGCGCTTCCTGGTCATGCAGGTGGAATAGGTCGTCGAAGCAGACAAGCCTCCGCATACAAAGGGGCCCCAAACGTCCTCGTACCTGCGGATTGTTTGGGGCCCCTTTGTATGGGGAGGCTTGTCTGTTTCGGCGAGCTGCTTCACCCGCATGACCACCCACCACTTACGTACAGGGCCCGCTGCATCAACAACTGGGGTCAGGGTCGTCCTACGGCCATCCAACCGAAGTGAACGCCATCCACCGTTTGGCCGGCGGTTTCGATCTTCACCTCAAGTATTTCCTCGGTCGTGGGCGTCCAGCCGGCCGGACCGAAGCTCTTGACGGTGTAGTCGCCGACGTTCAGGTCGGTGAACATGTAGGCGCCGTCGGCATCGGTGGTTGTACTGGCAATGGCGTCGCCCTGCAGCCCGACCATGATTCCCTCGAGGCCAGGCTCGCCGTCATCCTGGACCTGGTTGTTGTTTAGGTCGTTAAACACAATCCCGCTTATGGTGCCCAGCTCGACGACGATTTCTTCCATCCAGCCGAAGCTGGCTTCGTCGAAGACCTCATCGTCGGT
>CBDUDB010000112.1:0-8401 GCA_965365795.1 uncultured bacterium
ACGTGCAGGAGATCAAGACCGCCGCCCTGCGCGCCCGCGAACTGACCAACCAGATGCTCGCCTATTCGGGCAAGGGACGCTTCGTGGTCAGCAGCCTCCAAATCGGCGACGTGGTCCGGGAAATGGGCCAGTTGCTCGAAGCGGCCATCCCCAAGAAAGTGAGCCTGCACTACGACCTGGCCGAAAACCTACCCACCGTGGAGGTCGATGCGGCCCAGATCCGCCAGGTGGTGATGAACCTGGTGACCAACGCCGCAGAAGCCATGGGCAAGCAGGGCGGTCAGATCACCCTGACCACCGGCATCCAGTTTGCAGACGAGGCGTACCTTCAGACCGCCAATCAACCGCAGGATTTGCCGGCCGGCGATTACGTCTATCTCGAAGTGTCGGACCAAGGGTGCGGCATGGACCCCGACACGCGGGAACGTCTTTTCGAGCCGTTCTTCACCACGAAATTCCAGGGGCGCGGCCTGGGCTTAGCGGCAGTGCTGGGCATCGTCAATGGCCATCGCGGCACCATCAAGGTTAACAGCGAGCCAGGCCGCGGTTCGTCGCTCAAGGTGCTGCTGCCGGTCGGCGAGGGCGCGGCGCCGAAGCCCGCCCTGGTTTCGCGGGCGGCAGCCGATCCGCCGGCCCCGTTGCGCGGAACCGTGCTTGTGGTCGACGACGAGGAACAGGTGCTGAACGTCGCGGACGCCATGCTGCGGACCATCGGTCTCGAAGTCCTGACCGCTGTCGACGGGGCCGACGCTCTCGACGTCTACCAGCAGCACCGAGACAAGATCGACGTGGTCCTGCTCGACATGACCATGCCCCGCCTTGACGGCGCCGAGACCTTTCGCCAGCTGCGCATCCAGAACCCGAATCTGAAGGTGATCCTGACCAGCGGCTACAACGAACAGGACGCTACCAGCCGTTTCGTGGGCCAGGGCCTGGCTGGCTTCATCCAGAAACCGTTCATGTTGCGCGATCTCGAAGCCATGTTGCGCAAGACACTGGGCGGAACGGGAGACTGACCCGGCGAGGCGCGTGGTCGCCGCTCACGGCACCCCGGACCTGGTCATCAACAACGCCGCGGTCATGAATGACCCCACCCCTTTGTGGGAAGTTGCGGCCATCCCAAATCTAGAATCCCCGCTCGTACTGTGCAGGCAGGGGCGGGGTGTCCCCTAGATCTCTGGCCGCATGCAGCGGCCACTGGGGCCTGCGCAAAAATTCCCGGGCCATCAGGACCAGGTCGGCCCGGCCCTCACTGATTATTTCGTTGGCCTGTCCTGCTTCGGTGATCAAGCCGACCGCTCCGGTGGCGATGTCCGCCTCGGTACGAATGCGCTCGGCGAAGGGAACCTGAAATCCCGGGCCGACGGGAATGACCGCGTCGGGCACCGCGCCGCCGCTGGAGCAATCGATCAAATCCACGCCCAGCGGTTTCAAGATGGTCGCCAACGCCACCGACTCGTCGAGATTCCAGCCGCCCTCGGCCCAGTCGGTCGCCGATATCCGCACGTAAAGGGGCAGCCTTTCCGGCCAGACTTCGCGTACCGCGGTTACCGTTTCCCGGACCAGCCGGATGCGGTTCTCGAAGCTCCCGCCGTAGGCATCGTCGCGCCTGTTGCTCAAGGGCGACAGAAACTGGTGTAACAGGTAGCCGTGGGCGGCATGGATTTCGATGATCTCCGCTCCCGCCTCCAGCATCCGGCCCGCGGCGGCGGCAAAGGCCGTGATCACTTTCTCGATTCCCGCCTGGTCCAGGGCCGCTGGTGTTGGATAGTCATCAGCAAAAGGCAGTGGGCTGGGCCCTACGATTTCTTTCCAGCCGCCTTTTGCAAGACCTACCGGACCGCCGCCCAGCCAGGGCGGCGCCGTGGCGGCCTTGCGCCCGGCATGGGCCAGCTGGATGGCCGGGACCGCGCCCTGCTCCTTGAGAAAACGGAAGACCCGGGCCAGTGGTTCGGTGTGGCTGTCCTGCCAGACGCCCAGGTCGGCCGGGCTGATCCGACCTTCGGGAACGACCGCGGCCGCTTCGGCGATCACCGCACCGGCCCCGCCGATCGCGCGGCTGCCCAGATGGACCAGATGCCAGTCGGTTGCATGGCCGTCGGTGCATGAATACTGGCACATGGGCGACACGACGATCCGGTTGCGCAATTCCACGTCACGCTGGCGAAAGGGCTTGAATAGGTCGCTGGGCATGGGGGTCCTTTCGGGTAGGGCAGATTGGTAGATACCTCATTCGGCGTGAAATCTATACAAAAAGGCCCCCCGGGGGGTGATTTTGTATAAGAATAACACTCGGCCAACGGGTCGAAGACCCGAAAATGACTGGCAAGTTCAAGAGCCCCGGCAGCCACATTATTGCCATTTTGCTGAGCTTAAACTAGGATATGTTTCATCCTGATTTTCCCCTTTCACCGGGCCAGGACCATAGCCCGGCTGGAACTTTTCGCCACTCATTATCATCCCGGCCCCGGAGACGACCATGAACGACGACCGCACCTTCTCGATCGGTCCCGACGGCGACCAGACTGTACCAATCGACCCTGACGGCGGTAAGGCCGCCGGCGAAGACATCGGCACCGTGATCGGGCCCTACCGCCTGGTGCGCCGCATCGGCGAGGGCGGCATGGGCGAGGTTTTCGAGGCCGAGCAGACCGAGCCGATCCGCCGTCGCGTGGCCCTGAAGGTCATCAAGCAGGGCATGGACACCCGGGCGGTGGTCGCTCGCTTCGACGCCGAGCGCCAGGCGCTCGCCATGATGGACCACCCCTGCATCGCCAAGGTCTACGACGCCGGCGCCACCGACCGCGGGCGCCCCTTTTTCGTCATGGAGTTCGTCGAAGGCGAACCGATCACCGATTACTGTGACCGGCGGCACCTGAGCACCGAGGCGCGGCTCGAGCTGTTCGTGCGCGTCTGCGAAGGCGTCCAGCACGCCCACCAGAAGGCCGTCATCCATCGCGATCTGAAGCCGGGGAACATCCTGGTCGCCCATGTCGATGGACAGCCACTACCCAAGATCATCGATTTCGGAGTGGCCAAGGCCACCACCCAGCGCCTGACCGAGATGACCATGTTCACCGAGCTGGGCCAGATGGTCGGCACGCCCGAGTACATGAGCCCGGAGCAGGCCTCCCTGACCGAGGACGATATCGATACGCGCACGGACGTCTATGCCCTGGGCGTGGTGCTGTACAAGCTTCTCGTCGGCACCCTGCCATTCGCATCGAAAGAACTGCGCCAGGCCGGCCAAGAGGCCATCCGCCGAATCATTTGCGAGCAGGACCCGCCACGACCGAGTACCCGTTTCAGCAGTCTCGGCGACCAGACCAGGGACGTTGCCGAGGCCCGCGGCGTCGCGCCGAAGCGTCTGCAAAGCGAACTGCGCGGCGACCTGGACTGGATCACGATGAAGGCCCTGGAGAAAAACCGCGACCGGCGCTACGAGACGGCTAACGGCCTGGCGGCCGACGTACGGCGCCACCTGCGTAACGAGCCGGTGACCGCAGGACCGCCCACCGTGGGTTATCGCACCTCGAAGTTCGTGCGGCGACATCGGACCGGCGTTGCCATCGCCACCGCGACGGTGGTGGCCCTGGCCGCCTTCGCCGTGACCTCGACCCTGCAGGCCAACGTCATCGCCCGCGAAAGAGATCGCGCCGAAGCCGAGGCGGCCAAGGCCGAGGCGATGAACGACTTCCTCGCCAAGACGCTCGCATCAGCCGATCCGTGGTCGGGCGGCGATCACGACGCCACCGTGATCCAGGCCCTGGACGCCGCGGTGAAGCAGATCGACACCGCCTTCGAGGGACAGCCCGAGGTCGAGGTCTCCATGCGCACCGTGCTCGGCCAGACCTATCTCGGACTGGGCCGGCTCGAACCGGCGACCGAACAGATAGAGCGCGCGGTTCAGATGCGCATCGAGCAGGAGGGTCTCGACCAGTACGAACTCGGGGAACTCCGCGTGGTCGAAGCAAAACTGCGGCAGGATTCAACCGAATACGAAACCGCGGTGGCACGAGCGGCTGACGCCGCGCGGATCTTCCGCCTCAACCCGAAGGTCGACACCAATGACCTGGTGAACGCCTACCAGCACGAGACCCGCAACCTCATCTACGCGCAGCGTTATGCCGAAGCCGACTCGGTGCTCGCCCTGTCCGAGGAACTGGCTCCCGGGCTCGTGGGCGAGCAACGTATTCTCGCCGCCGAGAACTTCTCCCAGCGCGCCGACATATCCTACGAACGCGACGGCAACGCCGCCGCGGCCGATTCCCTGTCCCGGCTGGCCTACGAGCGGGCCAAGTCTATCGACCCCGACCATGCCGTGGTGGCGACCTATCTCAACAACGCGGCTCAGTACCACAGTCAGAGCGGCGACTACGAGGGCGCCCTCGCCGACTTCGATGCGGCGCTGGACCTCTACGAGAAAATATTTGGGACCGACCACCCCGAGTACGCCATCTGTCTCGAGAACCGCGGCGGCGTGCTGTACCGGTTGGGGCGCGTGGAAGAGACCTTCGCCGTCCTCGATCAGGTCCGCGACATCCGCGCCCGCAATCTCGGTCCCAATCATCTCAACGTGGTACGCACCCGCCTGAACATGGGCGCGGTTTCCTCCCGCGCCGGCGAATACGAGCGTGCACTGGCCATTTACCGCGAACTCAAACCCATTCTTATCGAGGCGCGCGGACTAGATCACGCGGACGTCCTGGCTGTCCTGCGCAACGAGGGCCTGGCACTGCGCTCCCTGAAACGCTACGAAGAAGCGCTGGTGGTGGTTGAAGAAGCCATCGAGATCTCCATTCGTATGCACGGGATCGATCACGTGCAAACAGCCACGTCTCGTGCCGACTACGGAACGGTGCTGTACTACCTGAAACGGTACGCGGAAGCGGAGCAAAATCTGGTGGCAGTATTCGACTTCTATTTCGCTGACCTGGGAACAGAACACCCGAAAACGCGCAACGTCGGGATGTGGCTCGTGGAGCTTTACGAGAAAACGGGCGAAACGGACAAGGCCGACAGATATCGGGCGTTCAGCGAGAAATAAACGGGGTAGAATAGGGCTGGAACCCGACGTGGAAGAAAACTAAATCCTTTTCCGATTCAGACGATATTGAATTATCACATGTTCCCCCCGAAAGGAAATGCGGCCATGGAGAAGAGTGCCATCAAGACCCCGGAAACTCATTCTGCTGAAATGATCGACGCCCTCAAGCTGATCAGCGAAATCGTTGTTGGTCCGGAGATGCGTCTCCTCAAGGATTTTATCCGAACAACGGATGAGTCACGACAGCTTGATCTGGCTAACATGGATCAAAAGACGGAGAGCGCCCTTGCCAAGATCCGTGAGGACGCCATGGCCATTTCCGCGGACCTCAGGCACACCAAGGAGGCCATGGAAACCGACCGCAAAAAGTGGAACGAGGGAATCACGGACGTCAGGGAACAGATGGACAAGATCGGCGAAGACCTGACCCGTAAGATCGACACATCCGAGACTGCCTTGCTTACGAACCTGACGCAGCTCAAGGAACAAATCGAGACCAATATTTTAAATCTCACTGAAGATCAGGTCAAACGGGCTACCGATATCGAAGGTCGAATCACACAATGCGAAAACGAAAGTAACGCCCGAAGGAAAGAGAACAGTCGCCTAGCAAAGAGTCTGAGCATCGCTGCTCAGAGCCTGGTGATAGGAAATCCCGAGCCCTCCTCTATGTCGACCACCAACAGGAAGCAGGTCGAAACACTTTTGACCAAGATGGATGGCGACGAACCTGATGGAAAAGATGACAGTTCAGAAAAAAAGGAAATGCCCGATTTCGACGCCGTTTTCCATGAGACCAAGGAATAGGCCGTTTGTCTGATCGGTGACATAAGCCTGCGCCGCGGGGGCACCGCGCCACTGGGATAGAGCTTAGGATTGCGGAATGAATCGACCCGGAATACGGAAAAAATATTTCCTTCTGGCCACCCTGGTCGGCGTGATCTGCGCCGCCCCCCTACACGCCGCACCTGCCGGATCCGAATTCCGGATCAACACCACCACCGTTGGCAGCCAGAGAACGACCTTCGACAGCGTACCCGCCGTGGCGATTGACGGAGCCGGCAATTTCGTGGCCGTCTGGGCCAGCGAGGGTCAGGATTCGGGCGTCACCTGGGGCGTCTATGGGCAACGCTACAATGCCGCAGGCGTGCCGCAGGGCGGCGAATTCCGGGTCAATACCACCGTCGCGGGGAATCAGCTGGAGCCCTCGGTGGCGATGGACGGGACCGGCAACTTCGTCGTGTCCTGGACGGGGGTCGATGCCTCCGGCATGGGCGTCTTTTTCCAGCGCTACAACGCTGCCGGAACACCCCAAGGCGGCGAGGCCCGGGCCAACACTTACACCACCAGTGATCAGAAGTGGTCCGGCACGGCGATGGATGCTGTGGGAAATTTCGTCGTGATCTGGGCCAGCTTCGGACAGGACGGCAGCAGAACCGGTGTCTACGGACAGCGTTTCAACGCGACGGGAATAGCCCAGGGCGGCGAGCTCCACATCAGCACCCAGACCCTGTACGAACAGGACAGCCCGGTCGTGTCCATGAATGCCTCGGGTGCCTTCGTCGTCTGCTGGTCGAGCTGGGCCCAGGATTCGGGCAACAGCTGGGGTTCCTATGCCCAGCGATTCAACGCAGCGGGCACACCGCAAGGCAGCGAGTTTCGCACCAGCACCACCACCGCCAGTGAGCAGTGGTACAACCGCGTCGCGATTGACGATATCGGCAACTTCATCGTGGTCTGGGAAAGTCAGCGTCAGGACTCGCCCAACAACGGCGGCGTCTATTTTCAGCAATACTACGCGGACGGCACAACCCTGGGCACCGAGACCCAGGCCAACACCTACACCACCGGCGACCAATGGGAGACCGGGGTCGCGACTACCCCCACCGGTGAGTTTGTAATTACCTGGGGAAGCGACGGGCAGGACGGCAGCAACGGAGGCATCTACGGCCAGCAGTACCTGGCGGACGGCACACCGGACGGCGGCGAGTTCCAGATCCACACAACCACCAGCGGGATGCAGGAGCGTCCGTCGGCAGCCCAGCTTACGGACGAGGAATTCGTGGTGGTCTGGAGCGGCAACGGGCCTGGTGACGACGCCGGAATATTCGGGCAGCGCTTCGCCACTGCGGCGCCGGTGACCATCTCGGGAACCGTCTTCGAGGATGTCGACTTCACCACCACCGCCAGCAACTATGACGGCGGGTCGCCGGACATGCCGTTGCCCAATGTCGATGTCGAGCTCTACACCGACGCCGGCGTCTATATCACCTCGACCCAGACCGATGCCACCGGCGCCTACACTTTTCCTGGCGTGACCTCGGGAAACTATCGGGTGCGGGCGCGCAGTGCCACCATCGGCGATGCCGACACTCCGCCCCAGGGAGGGTTGAACGCCACGGTGCCGGCCACCTGGCCTTACCCACTCCCGGAAATGACCTGGGGACACCTGAGCTCGCTAGTCGGTGGGCAAGACCCTTCCCTGGACGACATCCTGTCCGGCGATAACGCCGCGCCCGGGGATACCTACGTCCTTGTCACGGTAGGTTGGTCGGATATCAGCGGCGTGAATTTCGGCTTCAACTACGACTTGATCGTCAATGTTGCCGACGATGCCAATCCGGACGATACCCGCAGCACCCAGGGATCATTGAGGCAGTTCATCAAGAACAGCAACGCGATTGCGGTCGTGAACCACAGTCGCTTTTTGATTTCCGGTCCCTGACGCTCAGGGAAGTTTCTCACCAGGGTGTTCAGATGAACCTCCCCTATTCCGAATGCCATTCCAGCCTGATATAGCTCTCTGGGTCGCAGCTGTGGCTTACATACGAATGCGATTGGCTCTCATACTCGAAGTTTTCTATGTACAAGCAAACCACCCCATAGTCGACAGCAACCATGGGTGTTTCGTATTCAAACCCCGGTGACAGGCCAGAAATGAGGTCAAACTTCTTATGCTCCCAGGCGACCAGAATCCCTGCTTCATATGATTCACTATTGGTCTCAATGACAAAATCCAGCAAGTCACCGGTGGCAAGATCGATCTGACCCGTTGCCGTTGTTCGTTTCCACCAGTTACCTCCAGACTCATACTCGGTGTATTCAAACTGATCACCATCAAAGTTTCCATTCAGCCATTTATTGTAGTAACCGAAGAGCTCCCAGGTCTCGGTAGACCCGTCCTCTTTGTTGTACATCTCCGCATCAACGAAAATCCGGACATACATCGAAGGGAAATCAAGCTCCTGGACGATCTGGCAGCGTAAAAAATCACGAGTAAATGTGGTGTTGAAGTTATCCCGATCATATTCCTCGTTCACCAGTAACACGATCACCTGATCAATACCTTGGTCA
>CBDUDB010000113.1:0-8305 GCA_965365795.1 uncultured bacterium
AATCCCCGCAAGGGATTCATCTACTCCTGGGCCAACGTGGCCATGCCCTGGGCCATGGAAAGTTCCCGCACCAAGATATTCCTCTATATGCAATTCGTGGTCTTTCACCTGGGGGTCGTGGCGGCAATCGGCCTTTCCTTCATCATCCCCTACGCCCCCCATTGGCTGAACTCCCAGGCCTTGGTGATCGTCTTGCAGGTGATCATCGCCGGAGCCTTCCTGGTGGGCGTGATGAGATTTGTCCGCCGAGCGGGCAGCGTTTACCTGCGCGCCATCAGCACGCCGGATGATTTCTTTTCCCTCATCCTGCTGACCACCTGGTTTGCGTTCGCCTTCTTCGCGGTGCCCAATTCCACCGCGCACGGGGAATGGCATCTGCTGGTCTACTTCATGATGACGGCGTTTTTCCTGATCTACGTTCCGTTCAGCAAGATCTCGCACTACCTGTACTACCCGTTCACTCGCTACTACCTGGGGAAAACGATGGGCCACCGGGGTGTATTCCCCATCAGACGTCCGTCCTAGGTCGAACTTAACCGCCAGCAAGCCAAATAGTTGGCTAAATGGAGAACAAGATGAGCAACAACAAGAAACGTTCCCACAAGGCGCAGAAAGTCATCGAGCGGATGGGAATGAAACTGAACCGCCAGATGGTCGGTTCCCTGGCCGGCTGCGTGCACTGCGGCATGTGCACCGACTCGTGCCACTACGTGCTGGCCAACCCCGGCGACCCGACCTATGCGCCCGCCTACAAGGCTGATCAGGTTCGGAAACTTTTCAAGCGCCACTTCGACTGGACCGGGCGGGTGATCCCCTGGTGGGTCAAGGCCAAGAGTGTCTACACCGACGAGGACCTTGAGAATCTCATGGACACCGTCTTCGGCAAGTGCACCAACTGCCGGCGCTGCACCATCAATTGCCCCATGGGCGTGGATTACGCCACCTTCAACCGCATGGCCCGGGGCCTGCTGGTTTCGGTGGGTGTCATGCCCGAGGGCGTGGCCGTGGTCAGCAAGGACCAGTGGGAAATCGGCAACCAGATGGGGGTGCTCAAGGAAGACTACCTGGAAACCCTGGACTGGCTTTCGGAGGAGATGCAGGACGAGCTGGACGATGAGACGGCCGGCATCCCCATCGACAAGGAAGAGGCCCAGTACGTCTATTCCATCAATCCACGGGAGGTCAAATACGATCCGCGCACCATATCTGACGCGGCGATGATCTTCTACCAGGCCGGCGCCGACTGGACCATGCCCAGCGAAGGCTGGGACATGACCAATTTCGGGCTCTTCTCCGGCGACGACGATCTCGGCGGCTCGGTGTCGCGCAAGCTGTTCGAAAAGGTAACCGAGCTGAAGGGTAAAACCCTCGTCATCTCCGAATGCGGACACGGCTACCGTTCCACCCGCTGCGAAGGCCAGAACTGGGCCGGCATGGATGTGGACTTCGAGATGGAAAGCTCGGTCACCACCATGCTGCGCTTCATCAAGGAAGGCCGCATCAAGGTGGACAAGAGCAAGAACAACATCCCGGTGACTTTCCACGACTCCTGCAACAACGCCCGCAGCTGCGGCCTGACCGAGGAACCCCGCGAATTGCTGCGCCTGGTCTGCGAGAATTTCCAGGAGATGTACCCCAACCGGGCCGAGAACTACTGCTGCACCGGCGGCGGCGGGGCCATGTCCATGTCCGAGTACACCCCGCGCCGACTCAAATCGGGCGAGATCAAGGCCAAACAGCTGAAAGACACCGGGGCCAAGATCGTGGTCACCTCTTGCCACAACTGTGTCGACGGACTGGCCGACGTGATCCGCCACTACGAACTGGGCATGGATGTCACCCAGCTGGTGAACCTGGTGGCCAAGGCCCTGGTCATGGAGAAGCCCGTCCCGGTTGCCGAGGTGCCGACACCTGCCGAGCAGGTCGCCGCCATCACGGACGAAGTGGCCGGCAGCGATACCACTCAAACCAGTGGCCTTGATGGATACACCATCCTGGTGACCGACGACGAACCCGATTTCGTCGTCTTCGCCTCGGCCATCCTCGAGGACAATGGCGCCAAGGTGCTGCAGGCCTTCAGCGGCGAGGAGGCCATGGAGATCGCCCGGCGCGAGAAACCCGATCTGATGACCCTGGATCTGGGCATGCCGGGTACTTCGGGCGGCGACATCTTCGACAAGATGCGCAAGGACCCGGAGCTGCGTGACCTGCCGATCTTTGTCATTACCGGTCAACCCGAACTGCGGCGGTTGATCTATGCGAAGGATTCCAGGTCACCTGAGGGCTATCTGGACAAACCGATCACCGAAGAAGCCCTGCTCATGAACGTACGTAAGGTGCTGAACGTGCCGCACTAGTTGCCACGGCCAAAGCCGGAACTGAAGACCGACAGGGGAAGAGGTTGTCATGATGACCGATACCTACAAGGGATATTTCGATTGCATGCCCTGCTACCTGTCGGTCCAGGACCGCGACCTGAAGATTGTCGAGGCCAACGAGAGGTTCATCAAAAACTTCGGCGATCCTACCGGTCGTTACTGCTTCCAGGTCTATAAACGCCGTCCGGAAAAGTGTGAAGATTGTCCGGTCGAACGCACCTTTGCCGACGGTCGGCGTCACAGCAGCGAACAGCTGGTCCGGACCCTTGACGGGCGGAAAGTCGAGATCCTGGTCAACACCGCCCCCATTCGCAACGACAAGGGCGACATCACCGCGGTGATGGAAATGTCCACCAACATCACCGAGATCAAACAGCTTCAACACCAATTGCGCGACAGCAAACGGCGCTACCGGTCTCTCTTCGAGGACGTGCCCTGCTTCATTTCCATCCAGGACAAGAACCTGCGCATCGTCGAGGCCAACCGCCTCCATCGCGAGGCCTTCGGCACTGGCTACGGGTGCAAATGTTACGAGATTTACAAGCAGCAGGACACCGAGTGTTCACCCTGCATCGTACGGCAGACCTTCGCCGACGGCCAAATCTACGAACACGAGGAAATGGTCACTCGCCGGGACGGCCAGCAGCTCACCGTCATGGTCACCACCGCCCCCATCACCACTCCCAACGGTGAGATCGAGGGTGTCATCGAGATGAGCGTGGACATCACCCAGCTGCGCGAACTGCAATCCAAGCTTTCGTCCGTGGGCATGATCATCAGCTCCATATCCCACGACTTGAAGGGCCTGCTCAACGGCATGGACGGCGGCATGTACCTGGTCAATTCCGGTCTGAAGACCGACAACAAGAAACGCCTCGACACCGGTTGGGAAATGGTCCAGAGAAATGTGGAACGCATCCGCAGCACGGTTCTGGACATCCTCTATTACGCCAAGGACAGGGAACTGGACGTCCAGGAAGTCTCGGTCAGCGACGTGGTGAAGGAGGTCTGCTCCGTTCTGGACGCCAAGGCCGCCACCCACGACATCACCTTCACGACCGAAATCAACCTGGCCGATGAAATATTCGAAGCCGACCGACCGGCCCTGCGCTCGATTCTGGTCAACATGATCGACAACTCCTTTGACGCCTGCCGGCTGGACAAGCAGAAGCCCGATCATGCGGTCAGCTTGGAAGTGGGCGGCGACGACCAGGAGATCAGGTTCACCCTGACCGACAACGGCCTGGGCATGTCCCAGGACGTGCAGGAAAAGGCGTTCACCCTCTTTTTCTCGTCCAAGGGTTCCGGGGGAACGGGCCTGGGGCTGTTCCTCGCGCACAAGATGGTCGCAGCCCACGGCGGCAGGATCGAACTGGAGTCTGCGCCCGGTCAGGGAACCCACTTCGTCATCTTGATTCCCCGCCGGCAACCCGCCAAGGAACCTGTTGTGGTTAAAGAAGATGACTTCTCCGCCAACACAACCCAGGAAGCCGCCTGGGAAGCGGCGCTGAAAGATCCCGGGGAAACCGGGCCAGAAAACTAGACCTCAGTTTGGACCATTTTCAAAGGCTCTCCCTGGTGAAAATGATTTGTCAGATTTCTGGACTCAAGGCGGCCGACAGGACTATACTTCACTGACCTGACCAGGGGCCCAGGCCCCGACCTAAACCAACCCGGATACCCGGGTGGAGGATGCGGAAATGGCAGACCCAAAGAAGATCCTGATCGTGGAAGATGAAGAAGAGCAGCGGACCTGGCTCCAGGTCTTATTCGAGGACAACGGCTATCAGACCGTGACTGCTGAAAACGGGGAACTCGGATTTGCCAAGGCGCAGAGCGAGGATATCGACCTGATCACCCTGGACATCACCATGGATCAGCAGTCCGGGGTCAAGATGTACCGCCAAATCCAGTCTACTCCCGAAACCAAGGTCATTCCCGTGATCATGATCACTGGCATGGCACGCGAATTCAAGTCCTTCATCGACCGTACGAAACAGGTCGAAAGCCCGGCCGGGTATTTCGAAAAACCGGTAGATCGGGACGCCCTGCTGGCCAAGGTCAAGGAACTGATCGGCTGAGTCGCGCTCGCCCCGGTTGGCAGAACCCCACCGGGGGAACATTTTATTGTTCCAGAAAGCGCATACGGCCCCAGCCGACGGCTGGCGTTTGTTTGTTATCGACCCTGACCCTTTGGAAACCCATGACACCCGTTCAAGAAAAACCTATACGCATCCTTCTGGTGGACGACGAAGCGGACCTGGTGGAATTTCTTGCCCACCTTCTTTTGAAACGCGGATACACCGTCACGGCCACCAACAGCGGCGCCGAGGCCATCGAGGCGGTGGAAGCCCAGATCTTCGACGTGGCTCTGGTCGATCTGAAAATGCCCCGGATGGACGGCATCCAGGTTCTCAACGAGATCCGTTCCATCCAGCCCTACCTGGAAGTGATCATGCTCACCGGGCACGGCTCCCCCAACTCCGCCCTGGAAGCCGGGCGCCTGCAGGCCTTCCGCTATATGCTCAAACCCTACAAGATCGAAGAGCTTCTGGAACAGATCCAGGAGGCTTACCAGCACCGGGAAGATCTGCTGAACTGCGCCTACCAGGAAGAGATGGAGCAGATCCTGAATCCATACCAGACACCCAAGGACATCATGGCCCGCAGCGAAGATCTGCGCCGCAAGTACGACCGGGATTGATCAGTCCCTTCTGACCATTGCCTCGACGAGGACCTGGATCCCCAGCGCCAGACCGAAAGTGCAGACGATGGCGGCGCCGGTCGGCAGGTCCAGCACATAGCTGAGGGCCGACCCGGCGATGACCACCGTGGTCCCCACCCCCATCACCCAGAAAAACTGGGCCTTCAGACCTGCGAACAGCCGCAGGGCCATTACCGAAGGAACTACCAGCAAAGAGAAGACCAGCAGCACGCCGGCCACCTGTACGCTGGAGGTGACCACCATGCCCAGCACCATGTAGAACACGAAATCCCAGCGGCCCAGGTGCAGCCCATCGCGCCGCGCTTTCTCAGGATCTTCGGAAATCCTCATCAGGGGTTTGTGGCAGAAGAACAGAACCAGCCCCAGCAGGCAGTACAGAACCGCCGTCTTGATCACCACGGGCCAGCTGACCCACAGGATGGCCCCGACCAGCAGATGGCTGATCTCCTCGCCCCCGTGCGGCACCGTGGTCAGCACCAGGATCATGGCCGCACTGAACACCACGTAGATGATGCCGATGTAGGCCTCCTGGGGGATCCGCGAATGTCCGTCCCGGGTCAGCGAAAGCAGAAGGGCGCCCAGAAAGGTGGCGATCAGGCCGACCACGTAGGCGCTGTCCGTGCCCACCTCGGCGCCCAGCAACAGGGCCATGGCCACGCCGAAAGCGGCGATCTGGGCCAGGGCGATGTCCACGAAGATCACCCCGCGCTTGACCACGTGCGAGCCGAGGTAACCGTGCATGGCCACCAGTACCAGCGAGATGGCCACCGGGGCGGCCATCATTTCCACGAAGCCGGTCATGAGCCTCCTCCCGCCGCTTTGGCGAGCTTGTCGCAGATGCATTCGAACAGTTCGAAGTATCCGCCCGCTTCCTCGACGGCCAAGGACGAGGCCGGAAACACGGCCAGTTCCGTACCGATTTTTTCGGCCACTCGCCGTGCCCCGTCGATGTGGTCCCAGGTGGTCGCGATCACGATGACCGCGTCCTGGGCCCGTCCCAATTCGATCAGGCCCTCGACATGGCGCGGGGCCGGCGAGATTCCCGGCCGGTTTTCGATGACCCCAATGATTTCCAGCCCCAGCCAGTCGGCCAGGTATTCCCATTGCTGGTGGTAGACGATGATTTTCCGGGTCGCCAGCCTGTCCAGCCGGTTTTTCCAATCCTCCTGGCGGCTTTCCAGGCCTGCGGCCAGATCTTCGGCCCGTTGCCGATACCTGTCCGCGGCGGCTGGATCGATCCGGGCCAGCCTTTCGGCAATCAAGTTCCCGACCTTTCTCCCATTACGAGGATCCAGCAAATAATGCGGGTTGCCCAGGGGGTGGATGTCGCCCCGGGAGCGATCCACCTCCCCGGTCGGAACTTCCAGGATTTCACCCCCGCCCAAGGCCAGTGAGCAGTCCAGTTCACCCGGCTGGCCAGGGCGAATCCGGGGATTGCGGGCCGCGTCCAGCAGCAGGGGAAGCCAGCCGATTTCCAGCTCGAGCCCGTTGTAGATCAGCAGGTCAGCCTTTTTCATCTTTCGGGCCAGCGATGGTTTGGCGGGCAGGACATGGGGATCGCGGTGCCCGGGGCACAGGACCTCCACCTGGACATCTTCGCCCCCCACCTGTTCGGCAATCCAGCCCAGGTCCGCCAAAGTAGCGACCACCTTGACCTTGGCCGCCGCGGACCCGGCCCACACCAGGGACAGGACCATCAGTACCACCATGATGCCTTTGTTAATTGTGTTAGACATGTCGCTCCCTCTCAATACAGGTGGGCCGGATGCGACCCGATGGTGAAGTTGGCCTGGACGATGAACCGCAGATCATCTTCCCGGGTCATCTTGTCCTGGTAGTAGACCATTTCGGCTCGCAGAGCGCTGAATTCGCTGGGCGCAAAAGTGAAGTTGAGCTTGTACTCGCGCATGTCACCGGCCAGTCCATGGTCGTGATCCTCGTGTCCCGGATCGTCTTCTTCTTCGTGGTGGTCCAGCCCCGCGTCGGCCTGGCCCAGGCCACACCCCAGCCACCAGTTCCGATGGAAACGGTACTGAGCCAGTCCGTACCAACCACGGGGATTTCCCTGGCCCTCTTCATAGTCCGGCCACAGGGCTTCGACCGTTACATTCACAGCCGGCCCTCGGGTTCTGGAGGATGAAACCCACTTCCAGGTGAGGTCCGCTCCGTACATGTCCAGCTTCTTGTTTTCGCCGGGATGCCGGGCGTCGGTCCCGTGCAAAATAGACCCACTCAATTCAAGAGTGGCATCGTCGGTCAGATCCCAGAGATTGGCCAGCCGGCCGCCAAAGGCGAGGTTCTTGTTGTCCGCATCAAACGGCAGGGCGTCGCCGTTGACCCCGTAGATTCGCAGGTCACTGTACCAGGGCACCGGCACCGTGACGGTGCCCTGGGCCCCGGTGTCGGCCAGCAGGTGTTCACCCAGGAAGGAAGCGACCGCCACCGGCGCGTCCGCAAAAGGAAACTGATGCATGTGCAGGGGCGCGTGTTTCCCGAAGGGCAGGGCGAACTTGCCCACCTTCAGCCCCAGGCCGCCGGGCAGGGACTGGCCGTCGAGGTAAGCCTCCTCGGCCTCCACCACCATGTCCGAACCGTGGGCGTCGGCGTTTTCTTCCTCGCCGTGGGAGTGTTCGGGATGCATGCCGATCAACACGTCGGCGCTCCAGAAGGGATCCACCACCGCGGAAAACTGCGCTTCTACCCCGTCGATCTTGAACCCGTTCAGAGCGGCGGTGGGGTTGTCGCGGGACGCCTGCCCTCGCAGCAGGCCGTTAACACTGATGGCAGGATTCATGGACCGCGAGGCGCCGGTCAGGGTGCTGGACTGGGCGAACGCCAGCGCCGGCAGACCGGACAAGATCATCAGAAACAATAAAAGGCGGGCTGGATGGAACATGTCAGCCTCCGTCGTGATGGGGTACCTAAGGCGAATGGGCCAAATACCGTGGATCAGACAGAAGCGGGGGGCGGCCCGCGAGCGATGGGGGCCTGCAAGGGTGAATCGGGAAGGAGGGAAACTTCACCAGGAGCCAGGATGACTCCCTGGCAAATGGTTTCGATTTCCTGAACCGCCGCGGGTTCAGCCACGAAATGAGAACCGACCAGGCAAAGATCACATCCGGCAGGCTCGTCGGCCTCGTGAAGATGGGAAGCTCCATGGCAGGCCAGACCGATCTGGGCCGACAGCAGCAGGAAGGCGGCC
>CBDUDB010000114.1:0-8201 GCA_965365795.1 uncultured bacterium
TTTTTGATACTTAGGGCGACCAATCAAGCAGACACAATTTCAAAGGCACAACCAAATTTGTAGCGGATCCTGGAAAACCTCGTAGTTTATTAAACCACACTAAAATTATATGATATAATCCGGCTGCCAGCTCCATTACTGGCGGACAACCCATCAATTCCACAAGGAGGGAAACAGTGCAAAATTTAATAATGAAATTCAATGCTGCGGCTGTATGCATGCTGGTCCTGGCGGCCGTTCCGGCCATCGCCGATTTAGAGATCCCCGAGGAGTGGGTCGGCATCTGGGAAATGACCACGGCGGTTTACAACTGCGAAACCAATGTATTGGACTTCTCGGCGACCAACATTGACACGATCTGTCCGGGCTTCGTGTTGGAGGATCCGGAACCCGGGGAGGTCACCATCGAATGCACGGGCTCGGCGGATGCCAATTCCTTTACGACCCACTGCGAGGGAACGCTAATGGTTATCCCGGGATGTTTCATGAACTATGTCTACGACTCCACGGGCACCCGGAATAACAACAGTTTCACGCAGGTGGGAACCTCGACAATCACCTACACTGGGGATTGCCCTTTTATACCCGACACCTGCCAGAGGACCGAGGTCACCGGAACCCGGACTTCCAGCGATCCGGGGCCTTGCGAAATCACGCCGGTCGAGAGCCGGCCCTGGGCCTCGGTCAAGTCACTCTATCGTTAGGGTCGGTTGGCTATCTGCCACTGAAGGCGTGCGGCCCTCACACATTGGACTGACATCCAAAGTGTGAGGGCCATGATGAAGACCGGCGCCCGGCCCAGACGGAAACATCCCTGTTCTGACATCCCACCTCGATTATCTACTACCCACCCCCAGCGGGAACCATGGGGAAGGTTGAGCCATGGCACAACCCTTGCGGTTCTCTGCCTCGAACAGACATCACGCGGTTGAAACGGCCCCTACGGGGCATTTTGCGGCATTGCTGAATGGCATGTTGCACGAGTCGGCCGCGGATATATGGCAAAAGCCTTCAATCGAGGTAGTGGCTGGTGATGAACCGTATGAAGCGAATTCCGATGTTTGCCCTGGCGATGATGGTTCTGGTGACGATTACCGCGGCCAAGGATGCGGTGGCCTTCGATCACCTGGAAATCACGGTGGTGAACCCTCACGTGGTGGCCGGCAGGCCCGCGGTGACAGTGGAGACGGATTTCAGCGTGAACGTACGTGCGGTCAACGGTGACGGCTCGACCGACATCAACGCCGATTTCATCCACGCCCAGCTCATTTCGCCCGACGTGGCGGCGGTGCTGCCGTCGGCGCAATACCTCTCCGGCGGAGAATTCCAGTTCGACAACGTGCGCTTTTTAGCTGACGGCCAGCCCGTTCGCCTGCGCGTGGTCGATGCCGACGACGGTTCCGTACCTGCCGCCGATGTGGACATCAATTGCTACAACTACGTTCATCATTTTGACCTGGGGATTCCCGGCGGCGACAAGTTCGTCGACCAGGCCATCGACGTCACGGTCACCGCCCGCGATCTGAACGGCGTGGCGGTCCTGAACTTTCGCGATGACCTGACCTTCACGGCCCTGGTGGGTCACTTCCCCTCCGGGCCTACCGCCATGTTGAGCGGCGGGGCCTTTAACCTCGGCGTGGCCAACGTGCCGATCACTTTCTGGGGCACCGACCCGGTCACTCGCGAGAACGTCCTGACGGCCATAAACTCGGTCGTCTATCCTGGCCAGGCCACCGCGGCGGTGGGTGTGGCCACGGTCACGCCCCTGCGTCCGGGTCCCCTGGACGGCATCGTGTTGCTGCTTCCCGGCGAATCCCTGACTCCCGGCGTGAGTCCGGGTAAGACAGGCGATCCCAGTACCCAGACCTCGGGACAGAGTTTCGGCGGCATCTCGGTCTACGCCACGGACCAGCACTGGAACCCCGTCGAGGGCGGCGGCCTGCCGAACCTGGGCTGGGCCAGCGACGATCCCAACGGCGGCGTGGTTCTGCCGGCCGGTGGGGTGATGGGCGGCAATCCCGAGTCTTCCCTGAACTCGACCCTTATCCGCTCGGGCACAACCCGGGTGACGGTTACCGCTAGCGGTTCTGTCAACGGAACCAGCCGCAGCGACGTGGTCATCAATCCCCAAGGGTTGGACCACTTCGAGTTCGACACCGGCGTGTGGAATCCGGCCGATCCCCAGGTGACGACCATTCCGTTCAACATCCGGATCATCGCCCGGGATGCGGCCAACAACATCTTCCCCTTGAACGGCGCGGTGAGTCTGCGCGTCAGAATCGGCGCCGCGGACGAGAGTGCCGACTACATCCTGACTAACAACTCCACCTTCGTGGACGGTCGTCTGGACGCCCTGGTGCAGGTCACCAAGCGCGGATTCAGTGCCTACCTCGTGGTCGATGCGGGAGTGGTGGGAACTTCGCCGGCTTTCCAGGTCAACGCAGGGCCCTGCGAGAAGATTCTCATGTCGTTCCCGGGGGAGACCTGGGTCAACGGCCTGAACGATGAAAACTTCAGCGGCAACCAGGGCGCACCCAACGCGGTGACCGCGGGCGATCTGATCGCGAGTATGGAGATCCGCCCGGTTGATCGTTACAACAACCTGGCGCCCGGCAGCCGGAACGTGACCTTCAGCTGTCCGTCCGGTTGGTTCGAGATGCCGGACTACCCCGGCAACGTCATGACCATCAGTAACGCCACGAGCGCGCGCGTGGTACTGCGGTCGGCCGACCAGTCCCAGCACCTGCAGGCCGAGTCGAGCGGTATCGATCCCAACAACTCCAGTTCCGTGCAGGTGTCGCCCGATACCTATGCCCGCATGGTCGTGGAAGCTCCTGGCGAAACCCTGGATCCGGGTATTTTCGACGCCATCGAGGACGACGGCAAGGTCGGCCAGGCCTCGGTGCAGGACGCCGGCGTGCCGTTCGATGTGCGAGTCTTCGCCACGGATGCCTACTGGAATCCGGTCAGCGACCAGGATCCGGCTCTGCCGGTGAACATGGACTTTTCCAGCAGCGACGGCGCGGCCGTGCTGCCGGCCAACCCCCAGTCCATCGCGGACAACCAGGGGGATTTCCAGGTGACGCTGATCACCCTGGCCGATCCCAACCACCAGACCGTGCGAGTCGACGACAACGCCAGCACCGTGGGGGCCTTCGCCTCGATCCCGGTCAAGGCCGGCGTCATCGACTATTTCGACATCGGTATCAACAACCGCACCAACCCGACGCCCAGCGACGTGCTGTCGGATATCCCCGACTTTCGGGCCGGTTCTTTGCTTCCCAACATGACGGTGGTGGCGCGTGACGTCTTCGGCAACCATGTGAACGACTACACCGAAAACGTGACCCTGTACGTCAATCACGGCTCGGGTATCTTGAATCCCGTTTCCATCGACCTGGGCGACGGCCTGGGCAGCGGCACCTATCAGGGCAGCTGGCGGGGGCCCATCCAGATAACGCGGACCGGCACGGACATTCGCCTGTTCGTGCGCGAAGACACCTACGCCAACACCGACAGCAGCAACACCTTCGTGGTATTCGCGGAGGCCCAGGATTACGCCGACATGGTGGTCCTGCTGCCCGGGGAAACCCATACGCCGGGCATCGCTCCAGGCAAGGTGGGCACGCCCCTGCCGGTGGCCGCCGGTGATCCCATCGTGGCCACTGTCATCGCGACCGATGCCTGGTGGAACCAGGTCCCGGTGCAGCCCCAGATCCATTTCACGAGTGACAACTATTTCCAGATGATCACGCCCAACGATACACCACTGGATCCGGAAGGACGGGCCGATTTCGACCTGTTCCTGCGGACGGCCACCACTCATGCCTTGCGCGGCGCCGATCTGATCACGCCGAGCATCGAGGACTTGTGCACCATCGACGCGACTCCGGCGATCCTGGACCGGCTCATGGTCCTGCTCCCGGGCGAGGCTTCCCAGCCCGGCGGGCCGGAGCCTGACGGCAAGATCGGCACGCCCATTCCGCAGACCGCCAGTCTGGAATTCGACGTGCGCATTCGCGCGGTCGACCAGTTCTGGAACCAGGTGAACAACAGCAGCGAACACGTGTGGATCGCCAGCAACGACGATTCCATCACCCCGACGAACCCGCTCAACAACGGGCAGCAGCTCGTCGCCGGTGAAATCACCATGCCGCTGTTTTTGACATCGACTGGATTTATCACCCTGGCCGGCAGCGCCCTGGATAATACGGACGTCACGGGCCAGCAGGTCACCGTCGAAATCCAGCAGGGGGCGACGTACCGGATTACCACGCCCGCCACAGCTTTTGTGGGCCCGCCTCAGACCTTCAGTTTCGACGTGAGCCTGGTCGACGAAAACGGCGACCCCATGCCCACGGCCAACAACTGGTTCAACGTGAGCGCCTTGCGCAGCAATCTCGAACCGGCCAGCAGCAACCTGTTGATCACCAGCGGCCAGCTATCGGGTGGCACGGTAACCATCAGTGGGCAAGCCTACGATACTGTCGAGGACATCGTTCTGCTGGTGACCGACACGGCGGGGCGTTCGAGTTACAGTTCGACCATCACCATGCTGCCCAACGGCCTGGAATACGTGGTGACCCTCGACAGCGCCGAACCGCCGCGCGTCGGACCTCCGGCTGCTTTCCCGGTTTCGGTTCTCCTGCGGGACGTGGACACCCACACCATCGTCGATACCGACCGCCGTTTGGCCGTTGATGTCATGTCGGCGCTGGGCGGTCCTGGGCTTGGTACGGTCGGGACCACGAGCCAGCGGCTCGATCACGGCGTCATCAGTTTCCAGCAGACCTATACGCGAGCGGAAAATATTTACGTCACGGTGACGGACACGACCGGCCTTTCGGGATCGAGCCCGGTCTTCGCCATCCTGGCCGACGGTTACAAGCGCCTGCAGATCGTGGCGCCGGGCGAGGTCACCGAGTCGGGTATCCCGGCGTTCGAGGCTTCGGGCAAAAGCGGCACGCCGGACGTTCAGCGTTCGGGTGAGCTATTCCCGATGACCGTGCGCGCGGTGGACCAGTACTGGAACCTGGCCGACACCACCAACTCGGGCACCCTGCGTCTGGTCGCCAGCGACAACAGTTTTGCCGACCCCGGTAATCCCCAGGAAAACTACGTGCCCTTCGTGAACGGGCGCCGGACCTTCACCGGTTATCTGACCGACGAGGGAACCGTTTCGGTGACGGTCTATGACGAAGACGATCTGGCGAAGCCGTCGCAGTCGAGTCATATCCCTGTCGACCCGCCCTACGAATACGAGATCACGGTGCCGGCCACCGCTTCGACCGGCCCGGTGCCGGGATTCCAGGTTACCGTCAAGCTCATTGATCCGGTTTCGGGCAACGTGGTGCCGACGGCCATGAACCGCGTGTACCTGACGCCCTTGCGACCGAACCACGGCGCCGCCAGCGGGACCCTCGGCATCGAGGAAAGCCAGCTGGTGGGCGGGGTCTCGGTGCTGAACAACCAGAGCTACAGCACGGTGGAGGACATCATCATCCGCGTGACCGACGACTTCGGGCGCGAGGCTTTCAGCGATGTCATTGCCATGGACAGCGGCGGTCTTTACTTCTCGGTTTCCATCCCCGACACGGCCGTAGTGGGGCCGCCGTCCACCTTCCCCCTGATGGTGGAGCTACTTGACAGCAACACCGGCGAGAGGGTCACGACCCAGGACCGACTGTTCGACATCACCGTCATGAGCGCCCAGACCGGCCTGGTCGGAACGGGAGCGGTCGAGGTGGTCCAGGGGATCCTGGTCAGTGGTATCCAGACCGTTTATCAAGCCTACAGTACGGCCGAGGAAATATTCATCGAGGTGGCTGATGGGACCGGCATCATCGGCATCAGCAACACCTGCCGCGTGCTGGCTGATGGATTCAAGCGCATTCAACTGGTGGCGCCCGGAGAGACGCCCCAGCCGGGCGCCCTGACGGGTGGCGGCAAGATAGGCGACCCCATCACCCAGCAGGCCGAAGTGCCTTTCCAGCTTACGGTGCGGGCGGTGGATCAGTACTGGAACCTGGCCGATGACGTGTCCGACGGCACCATCAATCTCAGCAGTTCCGGAAGCCAGCTGGATCTGGTCGATCCGGCCGACGCGGGCGCGCCGTTCATCAACGGCAGCCGCGACATCGGCGTGGTGCTGGGGAGTCCGGGCATGGTGGCCGTTTTTGCCACGGACCCCGCCCATGCGACGGTAAGTTCGGGGCGCGTGGACATTCCCGTCAACGAGGCCGAGTACCGGGTGATCCTCCCTGATCCGCCTACGGTGACGGCCGGCCCACCGTCGACCTTCACCCTGACGGTGCGTCTGGTTAACCCTGAAACGGGGGACCGCATCAACGCGGGCGGCGACTTCGAGATGACCGCCCTGCTGCCGGACCGCAGCGGCGCCCACAGCACCCTGGGTATTGAAACCGGCACCCTGGTCGGCGGCGAAGCCGTGATCAGCGGCCAGTTCTACGCCATCAGCGAACAGATCGTGGTCCGCGTGCGCGACGACCGCGACCGCGAAGCGTTCAGTGACGTGCTGACGGTGGTTCCCGAAGGCGTGCGCTACGCCATCGTGGCGCCGGACACGGTCATTGCCGGCATGCCCTTCGAGATGTCGGTCCTGCGGGTCGATATCGTGACGGGCCAGCTGGTCACCAGCGACGACCGCAATTTCACCCTGACCGCCTTCAGCGGCAACTCGCCCCGACCCGATTTCGCGCTGGATCCGGCGGGTATCCTGGCTGACTCGGTCGGCACGACAGTTGACGGCGATCGGACTTTCGCCAGCCAGAGTTACGACCGGGCCGAGAACATTTACCTGCGCGTGACCGACAGCACGGGCGAACTGGCCTTCAGCGACGTCATCGTCGTGCTGCCGGCGCCCGCGGCGGTGGTGGAACTCTGGGTCGAGGATCTTCCCGGCCACGAGCTCGACCATCCTTTACGACCCGACGATTCGGTCATGGTTCACGTGAGGACCACCGACGCCGTGGGCAACCCGGTAAGGGACGTGCCCCTGAGGGTCGAGATCATCTACGGCGAAGGTGGACTCGGCAGCACCAAGAGCCAGGTCTACGCCATGATCGCGGACATCGCGGGCCGGGGCAGCGTGGAATTGACGGTGGACCAGTACGCCACCCACGACATCCGCCTGCAGGCCGTCAGCGACGAACTCCTTTCACCGGAGCTTCTATTGGAGGTCATCGGACCGCCGGTCACGACACTGTTTCTCGAACCGGTCGGCGCCATTTTCCGCGACGGCTATTACGTGACACCCAACACGAACATTGAATTGTCGGCGACCACCGAAGATCCCGGAGGCATCCAGGCCATTTTCGTGGATGTGGATATCACCGATCCGCCGCGACCGGCCGATATCTACACGGGGTCCTTCACCCTGGCCGATCTGGGGCCGGAGTTCATGGAGCCCGGCACGCATAGGCTACGCTTCTACGCCGAGGAATCCAGCGGGGTGGTCGAGCCCGTGCGCACGGTCACGCTGTACACGGCCCAGGCCATGGATACCGATCGTGCCATCACCAACAGGCCCAACCCCTTCAATCCCAACGAGGGGCCGACCATGATCCTGTTCCGGCCCACGGCCGGCGGGACGGTCAACCTCACCATGTACGACCTCTACGGCGCCGTGGTCTTCAGCGATCAGCTTCAGGTCTCGGCCGGACAGCTGGTGCAGTACCCCTGGAACGGACGCAACGGCAAGAGCAACCTCGTGGGCAACGGCGGCTACATCTGCCGCATCCAGGGCGCGGGTATGGACCTGCGCCGGAAGATTGCGGTGGTGAAATAATGAAGGCGAACACCATGAAATCGTTTGACCGAAAATTGACGGCCCGCGCAGTCGGCGTGGTCGTGCTCGGGGCGATGATCCTGCTGGCATCCGCGGCCACCGCCAGAGATGACGGCGGTTCGCCGGGGGCTTTCCTCCGGTACGGATCGAGCGCGCGCTCGCTGTCCCTGGGCAACGCCGTGGTGAGCATGGCGGACGACGCGGCCATGTCCTACTGGAACCCCGCCGGTCTGGCCCAGCTCAGGACCATGGAGGTCACGGGCATGGGTGCGACCATGTACGAGGACACCCGTTACGGGTTCCTGGCCCTGGGTATGCCAACCGAACAGTGGGGAACGTTTGCCCTGAGCGGAATCTTCACCACCAGCGGGGAATTCGAAAGGGCCACCTGGGA
>CBDUDB010000115.1:0-8055 GCA_965365795.1 uncultured bacterium
AGTTGCTCCGGGCGCGGCGGGTTTTTGTGCGGGGCATGAACGATTTGCTGCAGAAGACCAGAGTATTCGCCAAGGACAAAGGCATGCGCCTGCTGGCCGCGGATTTCCTGCGTTTTCCCGGGTCGGGCCTGGGGGACCTGAAAAAGGAGATCCAGGCGCCGGAGGAATTCTGGGGCGGGATTGAGTATCAGTATCGCACCTTGAAAGATGTTTCCTCGTCGCCGCACCTGCTGAACGGGGCTCTGGCCCAGGTGGAAAACGATATCAAGTACGATGGATACATCGCCAAACACAACCGCCTGTTGCGCCACCGGGAGCATCTGGACCATTTCGAACTTCCCGCCGGCCTGGACTACAAGTCGTTGACCACCTTGAGCTTTGAAGCCCGGGAAAAGCTGGATCGGATCCGGCCGGCCACCCTGGGACAGGCCGGAAGGATCGATGGCGTGCGCGCCGGGGATCTGGCCGTGTTGACTGTGTACCTGAAAAAGCTGTCGGAATCGGCCGGAAAACCCGATCGGCGGTCTCGCCGCAACCGGAAAGATCTATCGTGACCAGGGCCAAGGACAGCAGCGGGAAAATACTCGAGGGATACCGGAAGCTGGTTCTGCGCTGGAATCCCCAGATCAATCTGATTTCGAGGCGGGATCCAGCCCGCCGGTTGGGCACCTTGACCGGTCAATGCCGAGCGGCCTGGAATCTGCTGATGTCCGAAGATACTTCCGGCCTGGTGGGGGCGTCCGGGCTGTGGTATTGCGACCTGGGATCGGGAAGTGGCTTGCCCGGCGTGGTGTGGCATTCCCAGATGGTGGCCGCGGGTCTACCGGTGCGAACCCTGCTGGTCGAACCCCGCGAAAAAAGAGCCTGGTTCCTGGGGCGGGTGGCCCATCTGGCCGATCCCGATTCCATGCTGGTGGCGGCTCGCCGCTGGGGGGATATACCGGAGGAAAACCTGGCCGCGGTGGCCCCAAAAGCCCCTCTGTCTCATATTCTGATATCTCTGAAAGCCCTTCGTTTGCCGGATACGGGGGTTTTGGCGGGTTTAGTGCCCTTTTTGGTCCCTGGTCCGGGACGTGACATCACCCTGACGATAGCCCGGTTTTATCCCCCCGAGCAGGAATGGACTGCCGATTTGGCCAAGCAGCTGGATATTCCAGCGGCCGGCCAGGAGCTCCAAACGGGGCCCAGGATATTTCAATCCCAAGGGGGTCGGGTTCTCACGTCCTCAACCCCGCGGGAGGCCAGTCTGGTGATGTCGGAGTACTTGATTCCCGCTCCCTGATTTCTCGCCTCGATTTTTTCATGTTCCACGTGGAACATTCTGGTACCACCACTTCCGAAAACTTTCTGAAATGCGACCCATGTTCCACGTGGAACATTCGCCGTTTTCCCCACGGGGCATCTTGACTCCGGGTGACCATTGGGGGTACATTGGCTCTCCATCCCGTCACGGAGGAATCATCAGAGAACGGATCCCGCCATGAGTAAAATCGTATCCATATCCAACCAGAAGGGCGGCGTCGGCAAGACGACCACGGCGGTGAACCTCAGCGCCAGCCTGGCGGTTGCCGAAAAACGCACGCTGTTGATCGATCTGGACCCCCAGGGTAACGCCTCCAGTGGTGTTGGGATAACGCCTGATGGTTCAACAAGTTATGAATTCATGCTGGGTGAGGCCTCTCCCGGTGAATGCATCACGAACACCCATATTCCCTTCATGGATATCTTGCCCACGGACCGCCGGCTCTCCGGGGCAGAGGTGGAGCTGGTCAACCAGGAAAACCGTGAAGGTTACCTCAAAAAAGCCCTCGAATCCCTGCGCGGACGTTATGAATTCATCATCATCGACACCCCGCCCAGCCTGGGTATGCTGACCTTGAATTCCCTGACGGCCTCCGACTCGGTACTCATTCCCATCCAGTGCGAATACTACGCCCTGGAAGGATTGAGCCAGTTGCTCAGCACGGTGCAACTTGTCCAGCGCAGTCTGAATCCGGCCCTGCGGCTGGAAGGCGTCCTGTTGACCATGTTCGACCGCCGGTTGAAGCTGTCCAACCAGGTGGCGGAAGAGGCCATCGACTTTTTTGGCGAAACCGTTTACGAAACCAAGATTCCTCGCAACGTTCGCCTGAGCGAGGCACCCTCCTTCGGCAAGCCCATCCTGCTTTACGATGTGGAATGCGTGGGGGCCAGGAGTTACCTGGATCTGGCGAAGGAAGTGATCGGGAAAAATGAAAAGCGCGCCGTTGGCTGATAATCAGGGTTCCGGCGAATCTGCGGATGAGCCAAAGGGTGATGCCCCGAGAAGAAAAGGGGTTCTGGGCAAGGGTCTGTCCGCGTTGATCCAGGGCGCCGATCTCAAGGGGATGACGGCGGCGCCCGGCGAGGATACCAGCGTTCACCTGGTGCCTCTGGAAAACATCGGCTTCAACCCCAGCCAGCCACGTAAATCGTTTGATATCAACAAGTTAGAAGAATTATCCAGTTCCATACAACAGGTGGGAATCCTGCAGCCGGTGCTGGTGCGCCACCTCAAAAGAGGCGAGTCCGCCTCTCAGCATCCCGACAGCCAGGCGGCCCGGTCGCTGGTCACCTTCTGCGTGGTGGCGGGCGAACGGCGGGTGCGCGCGGCCAGACTGGCGGGACTGAAAGAAGTGCCCGCGCTGGTTTGCACCTACGAAGAAACCGAAGCTCTTCGCGTCGCCCTGCTGGAAAATATTCAGCGCGAAGACCTGGGTCCGGTGGAAGAGGCCAACGCCTACCGGAACCTGCTGGAATCCTACGGTGCGACCCAGGAAGAACTGGCCGAGATGCTCGGCAAAAACCGCAGCAGCGTGACCAACATGTTGCGTATCCTGACGCTGGAAAAAGAAATCCTGAACCTGCTTCAGGAAGGCCGCATATCACGCGGTCATGCCAAGGCCCTGCTCGGTCTTCCCGCTGGACCGGCGCGCCTCCAGCTGGCCAAGCTGTGCAGTGGCCGCGGTCTCTCGGTCCGGGATTGCGAACGAAGGGTCCGGGCCGGCGGCGGCAAGCCCGTAAAGAAAAAGTCCCGCAAAAAAACAGCGGCCGGACCCACCGACCCGGCCTTGCGCGCCCTGATGGAAAACGCCGAAAGGGTGTACGGTTCGCCGGTCACCATCGTGCGGGACGCGAGCAACGGCAAGGGTACCGTCAGTCTGCGTTTCTATTCCGATTCGGACCTTGTGCGGCTGTTGAAAATCATGGGCGTGGACACGGACATCTCATGAATTTGCGGCGGACCAAAAGCCCGGCGCCCGACCGGATCAATCGATGAAGAGCTGGACGAAATGGTTGCGTCCCGGCCGGGTCGTCAGACTCCAGATTTTTCTGGGCACCCTGGTGGGCGGTTCCCTCGCCTACATCCTTTCCAATCTGTTTGAACTTCACGCCACCTTCATGGAAACCGGCTCGATCAAGGCCATGTGGCAGGCCCAATGGAAATCGGGGCAAGTCCTGACCGAAATGCTGGGGACCGGGTTGTTCCAGCTCTTTGTTTTGATCCTGGGATGGAGCGCCTTTTACCGCATGAGGATGACCGAGCTGGGCAACCTGCGGCTCAAGCGCTCGGAAACGAAGTACCGCAGCATCATCAACCACGCCGGCGAGGCCATTTTCCTGCTGGATGACAGCGGCAAGGTCCTGGAGTGGAACAAGGCCGCCGAAAAACTCTTCGGTCTGCACCGGCGCAATGTCATGAACCGGAAGATCCAGGAACTGGACCTCGATCTGGACCTGTCGTTGACCCGCGCCATCACCGACATCCAGCGCCTGGGCCGAAGCTTCAGCTATGAGGCCCGACTCGAAAGGGAAAACGGGCCGGCGACGCAGATCAGCGTGACGTTGTCGAGCATCTCGCCGGGTTCGGGGCCCCAGGCGGAAAAGAGCGGGTCGTTCGTGGTCATCGCGCGGGATATCACCACGGAAAAACAACTCGAAAACCGAATGAGCGAAACGGAAAAGCTGGCGGGCATCGGGCAGCTGGCCGCCGGTATCGCGCACCAGCTCAACACCCCACTGGGCTCGATCCTGCTGTCGGCCCAGATGCTCGAGGACACGGTTAAAAACGAGGACGACAGCGAGGACATCCACCGGATCATCAGGCAGACCGAGCAGTGTCGCGGCATCATCAAGGGGCTTCTGAATTTTGCCCGACCCACAGGTAGCGAACGAGGCAGCATGAACCTGGCCGAGGCGATTTCCGAGACGGCCTACCTGATGGAAAAGAATTTGAAACTGGCGGGCGTGGAACTGAATATCACCGAAGACACCAACCCCAATGTCTTCGGGAATCGCAACGAACTGGAGCAGGTGTTTTTCAACCTGCTGGCCAACGCCCTGGATTCCATGCCCGGCGGCGGGCGAATCGATATCCGCCTGCTGGGCGGCGGGCCGGGTGAGGTCCTGGTGGAATTCCAGGACACAGGGGAGGGCATCCCACCCCAAAACCACGATCGGGTTTTCCTGCCGTTTTTCACCACCAAGGATTACGGCAAAGGCACGGGCCTGGGCCTGTCCATTGTGGCGCGGATCGTGCATGAGCACGGGGGACGCATCGAACTGGACAGTCATCCAGGCACCGGCAGTAGATTTAGGCTCTGGTTTCCGCGCGCCCGCGGAATACCGCGCCAGGAAAATGACCACGACTCCCTGATCAACGATCAGAATTGAGCGATACCATGGGGATTCCCGCCTACACCAAGATCATCCTGGTACCCGGCGACGAGCGGACCACCCGTCAATATGGGATTTCGCGGGCCATGATAATTGCCCTTCTGGTGCTGGCGGTGCTGATGCTGGGCGGACTGGGCCTGTTGATGACGACCTTTGCCGGCAAATACGACGAACGGGTGCGGATCGGTGAACTTGAAAAAGAACTGGCCGACGCCCGGCAGGAAGTCATGGTTGCGGCGGAGCTGGGCCAGGAACTCGACCGCATGCGCGGCATCCAGGAGAAGCTCTTGATCATGTTGGGGGTGGAAGACGCCTCGCCGGCGGGCACGGACTCCTTGGCTTCCTGGCTGGAGGATTCCCCCGCCTCTGCCGCCGAAGGCATGCAGCGGGCGGCGGCGCTTTCGTTGAGCCCCAAGCCCGACCGCTGGCCCGCCAAAGGTTTCGTGACCCGGGAGTTCATTTCCGGTAATATCGTCCAGGGTGTCAAACCCCATCTGGGAATCGATATCGCCGGTCCCCGAAACGCGCCGGTCATGGCCGCGGCTCCGGGCGTGGTGGAGCGCACGGGGGTCGACGACTTCCTGGGAAACTTTGTTGAAATCCGCCATGGTTTGGGTTACCTAACGGTTTATGGCCATTTGAACCGGATTGCGGTGAACCCGAATGATCAGGTCACCGCGGGTCAAGTCGTCGCGTACATGGGCGAAAGCGGACAGACCTCCGGACCGCACCTGCACTTCGAGATTTGGCAGCAGGGCGAGGCCGTGGATCCCCGCACCATAGTGATGGGAGATCCGCCCCAGAACTAGAGGGCGGGACCCTGCCGGATTTTTTTGATAGTAGTTTTTAGATTCAGGCTTTTAGATGAAGCCGGGCCCGTTGCCCGGAGAATCGTAAACATAACCGGGCGGGACGCCGACCGGGCCAAGGAGGAACACAATGTTCGGAAAAGAACCCGAAAACCAAGGAATGGCCAGCGGTCAGACCTCGATCATCGCCCAGGGCTGCAAGTTCGACGGCAAGGTCGAGGTTCGCGGCACCCTGCGCATCGAAGGTGAGTTCAAGGGCAATATCGGCACCCCCGAAAGCCTGGTCATCGGCAAGAGCGGCGTAGTCCATGCCTCGGTCAAGGTGAAGAACGCGATCATTGGCGGGCAGCTGTTCGGCAACATCGTCGCCGAGAACAAGATCGAACTGCAGAGTGGATCCCACGTGGAAGGCGACATCAAAACCAAGCGCCTGGTCATCGACGAAGGCGTTTTCTTCGAAGGCAACTGCTCCATGGGTGCGGGAACCCGCAAGGGTCCGGAACCGGCTTCGCAGTCGGCGGCCCCTTCGCAGCCCGAGGGCGCCACGGTGAAGAAGTAGTTTTACCTTCGGCCGATCGCAGACAAAAAAACACCCCCGGAATCTGTTCCGGGGGTGTTTTTATTGAACCGGTCGCCTATCAGATGGAAGATTCCTCGAGGATGTCGTCCAGTTCCTGCACCAGGCCCTCTTCCCATTTCTCACCGTTTTCTCCCGCCTTGCCGGGATCACCATCAGCCGTATCCGAGGCGCCCTTCGGGTCCAGCCCGACCATCAGGAAATCGGCCACGTCCAGGTCCGGCTCTTCGTGGAGCTTGGTCACGTACTGGTCTTCCTTGGCCAAGGGGTGGCCGCCGTGGTCGCAGGTGATCCGGATGGTGGGCTGCTGCCAGTCGGGTCCCTTGGCGATGACGTGTCCGCGCGTGCCGTCGGTCAGGGACACCTCGCTGCCGGGAGGATACAGGCCGATGGCGCGGATCAACGCGGTCAGCGGTGCGGGGTTGAAGGCCGTGTGGTCCTTGAGGATGATTTCGAACGCCCGGCGCGGCGGCATGGGCAACTTGTAGGGACGGGCCGCGGTCAGGGCCTCGAAAACGTCGCAGACCTGGACGAGGCTGGACACCGGACTCTGGATGGCCCAATCGGGAATGGGTGGATAGCCGCCCTTGCGGTCATGACGAATGTGATGTCCCCAGGCGCCGGCCACGATCAACGGGCTGGCATCGCCCATGGACAGCAGGATCTTGCCGCCGATGGCGGCGTGGGACTCGGCAATCTTCCGCTCGGCGTCGCTCAGCTTGCCCGGCTTGTAGAGGATTTCATCGGGCACCTTGGCCTTGCCGATGTCGTGCAGCAGGCCGGCGGTGGCCAGTTCGGAAAGCAGGTGATCCGGCCACCCCATCTCGCGGCCCACGGTAAGCACCAGGGTCGACACCCGCACCGAGTGACCGATGGTGTAACTGTCGTAGTCCGGGTATCGCATCAGATTCATGACGTCCATGGTCTGCTGGTCAGAAACCTCGAACAGATCCTCGCCCACACCCCTGGCCTTGTGGATGTCCACGGTCTGCTGGGCGTTGATGTTGATGTTGTTGGTCTGAACCGTCTCGTACATGGACTGGAATATGGGCAGCAGGGGCTCGAGCTCTTCGGCCACGGACTTGCCGCCACTCGGGTCGTCGGAAAAATCGAATGAGATCAGGCCGGGATCGAAGGGTGCCAGGTTAACACTGTTTTCCTTCGTATCTTCACCCTCCCGGAAATGGGGGGACACCTCGATGTTGCGGATGCCCTCGGACTGGAACAGGGCAATCGAATCCTGAACCGAATCCTGTTTGTCCCGGAGGTTGGCCGCCACCCGGAAAAAGGACATCATCTCGTCGTTGGTCACGCCCTTCCGGAACAGGAACCCGCCGCAACGCAGACGTTCAGCGAAATCTATCAGGTTGCGTCCGGCGATGGACGGCCCGATGAGATACCGGCCGTCGCGAATGAACTTGCCGTTCAGGATGCCGAAGAAAAACCCGGTTTCGCCGCGTTCGGTGAGCACCTCTTCCATCCGCTGGATAAAATTATCACCGAGGCCCATGACCTTCGGATGGGTGTCGAAATACATCTTTCGCTGGTTGATGCCACCGGAAAGAAAAATGATGAGATCGCTGAATCGGGACGCCACTGTTATCTACCTCTCGTCTTCCGGGCCGGTTTCGTCCGTGGTGGCCGGCTCTTCCCGCCGGAAGTGTTCTTGTTGGGTGGCCAGGGCCCTGCGAGCGGCCTGGCGGCATTCGTTCGGCCACACCGGGAACAGGAAAAATTTCTTTTCCTTGATAATCTTCGTCAGGATCGTCTGGGCGCGTTTGGGGTCCAATCTGCCGAGCCAGGTGATGGAATCGCTGACCCACAGATCCTCACGCGATTGGGGTTCCAGATTCCTGATGGCGCTGGCCAGCATGCGGCTGCCGAGATCCTCGAGCTTGGGCTTGGTTTTTTCGTCGACGCCCTGATCCAGGATGGCCTGGAAGATGAGTCTGTTGCTGTGCCGGTACTCGCCCA
>CBDUDB010000116.1:0-8036 GCA_965365795.1 uncultured bacterium
ACCTACGACGACATGACCAGCATTCTCGAAATGGGGTTGGTGGATCACGATTAGGCCAGGGGCATGACCTGAAGGGTCAGCTCGCCAATCAAAGCGTTCACTCCTCGTCTCTGGTGTTTTCCCGGATTCGGGCGAATTCCGCAACCCGCTCTTCCTGGCCGGGGGTTTCCACCGATCCTGGCCGGAGTTTGCGGATTTCCTCGATAGCTTCCTCTGCGGAAAGGCCCCCGGACACCAGATAGGCGGCCAGCATGGTTCCGGTTCTTCCCTTGCCGGCGGTACAGTGGATGCCCAAAGCAAAACCCTCGTTCTTGGCCCGATCAACTTCCCTCAGAAATCGATCAATTTGTTCCAAGGTGGGCGGTGTGAAATCTTCCACCGGAAGGTGAAGCCCATTCATACCATATTTTTCCAGGGCTTTTTCGGGGACGGGTTCTTCGGTCAGGGAAACCAGAACCTTGATCCCAGCAGATTGGAGCCAGGCCAAATCGTCCTTCAGGTCCCGCTGTCTTCCCGGGCAAGCCATGGCGGCAAGTCTGTCTATTTCGATCCAGGAGAACCCGGGCACGGAATTGACTTCCGGATCTGCCACGACCTCACCTTCCCCGTTTTTGGATTTCTGTGATTCCGTTGGTTCAACGGTTCCGGTTAGAAGACCCAACATGGCCATCACCAAGATCATTCCACTGGGGGTCATGGTTGCCTAACCTCTTTTGAATGGATCACTTCACGCACCAGAACGTCCGCACATGATGCGGTCGGCGGGGAAAAACCGGGAAATCCAGCGGCGGGCGCAGGTCGGTGACCTCGGCGAAGTGTTTTTCCAGGGTGCGACGATAAAAGGCGTGATCACCGGTTCGATGGTTGTTGGCGAAGACGGCGGTGCCGCCGGGGCCTAAAAGGTCGGTCGCCTTGGCCGCCAGCCGCGGCCACTCGACCTCGAGGGAGAACTTGCCGCCATCCTTGGCCGAGGCAAACACCGGCGGGTCGCAGATAACCATGTCCAGCGGCCGGAATTCTGCCGGGTTTTTCTGCCGCCGCCTTTCCTGGCGGTCCAGCCACTTGCGGGCATCCTCCTGGATGAACTTGCCGCGTCCGGTTTCCGACAATCCGTTCAACTCGAAGTTGGTTTTGCCGGTGTTCAGTCCGGGCCGCGCCGTATCCACCGAAAATACAACTTCCGCTTCCGCCGCCGCCGCCGCTACCGAAAACGAGCAGGTGTAGGCGAAGAGGTTGGCGATCCTTTTTCCGGCGGCGGCCTGGGCCAGGCGGCGCCGGGTGTCGCGCTGGTCCAGGAACAACCCGGTGTGCTGGGTGCGAGTCAGGCTGACCTCGTATTTCAGATCATGTTCGCTGACCGTGAAAAAATCCGGGGGCGGCTTGCCGATGACCCGGGTCTCGGTAACCAAGGCGCGCTGGTGGGGATTTTTCCGGTGCGTACGGATAACCCCGCCCCGACAGCCATACACCTGAGACACCTCGTCGAGCACCGGGAGCAGCAGCTTGGTCAATTTTTCCTCGGATGAGGTTTCGTCGAACCAGGTGGCGCTGAACCACCCGCCATAGATGTCAACGGCGGCGGGCAGGCCCGGAATTTCGTCGCGGTGAACCGCGCGCCAGGCATCGGTGACAGCCTGAGGCCAGCTACCGCGGCGGTCATGGCAGACGGCGAACGCTGAGGCGCGGCCCGCGGCCAAAGCGGTGAAGGAAGCCGGCAGCGTGGCCTGAATCGGCGCCTCGATTTCCGGCCACCGGACCTCGGCGCAGTGCAGCATCAGGCGATCGTATCGGTCGGTGCCGTGTTCGTCGTCGCCCAGGACAGGTACTCCGCTGGCGGCCGCATGTCGCCGGATCTGATGGCGCCTTCCGTGGGAAATTTCGGCGCGATACCGAACGAAGTCCCCCCGGGGGGCCTTTTCCAGACGCTGAAACCGCGTGACCGCCGGCTTTCCGTCAAGGTCTTCTTCCCGGACCCAGGTTTTCCCGGGACCTCCAGCAAGCGAATCGACCCCCGAATAGAATTCGTAGACCTTGATAGCCTGGCCCGACTCGTGGATTTTCTCCGCGCGGGCCGACGCGCCGACATCCAGCGCCAGCAAAAGCACCCCGCTGGTGCCCCGGTCCAGACGCGACACCACGTGGGTCTTCAACCCCAGATGCAGTTCCAGCCACTCGACCGCGCCCAGTTCGCCCGGCTTGCCGGCGTGGGTGGCCATGCCGGCGGGTTTGTCGACGGCCAGCCACTGGTTGTCCCTGTATATGATCATTTGGTTTTTCCAAGATAGCGGTCGAGCATGGTCACCAGCTCGCCGTCCAGGGCGCGGCCCCGGTTGCGACCGTAAAACAGGTGCAATTTTTCGAGCCGGGCGAGTTTTTCCAACCCTGCGGCAGCGGCCGAGTCCATGATCTTCTGGGCTTCGACGGGCCGAGGACCCCAGCGGAAAAGCTCGCGGCCATCGGGATCGTAGGAAATCAGCAGGGGAATGCCGCGTTTCCCGTCGGTCAGGTAACGATCCATGATCTCCAGGTTGTCGTCCCGCAGAAAAAACCGCAGGACGATGTAGGCATGTCCTTCGGTCAGGATGTCCAGGCAGGGCAGACACTGGGCCGAATCGCCGCACCAGGGTTCGGTCAAAACCATCCATACCTGGGGACGGTTGATGCGGGGGATCAAAGAGGCCAGTTGTTCCGAAGGTCTCCACGTCCGCCGGATACGTCCGACACGGTGCAGGTTGAGCCGGGCAAATTCGGCGCGCTCGGCTTCCAGGCCTTCCAGGCTGGTGGGGTCGATAGTCGCCCGCTCTTCCATGACCTCTTGGTAAGCCTCTGGGGTCAGGCCGTGGTTCAGGATGTGGGTGACAAATTCCGCGCTCATGGAAACCTCCAGGTTTTTCCCGACTATGAGGCCATCTTGAGGTTGTCGCCAGCGAAAAGGGACCTTAGAGTTCAGGACCATGCCCACTCCCCTAAAAATATACACGCGCCCCTTGGGCTTGATCCTGTGCCTCGGTTTGTGGCTGCTGGTCGGTTGCGGCGTGAAAACGGGTTACGCGCCCTCCGCGGTGAAGGTATACCGGGGTGCGGCCAAACACCCGGCGCCCTCGGTGCCGGACAGCCTTCGGGTGGTGTCCTGGAACATTCAGTTCGCCGAACAGGTCCCGGTGGCCCTGGAAGAAATCCAGGCCAACAGTGATCTGGCCGGAGCCGACATCATCCTGGTTCAGGAAATGACCCGCGAAGGTATGGAGGTCATGGCCCAGGCTCTGGGGATGCATCATATATACGGTCTGGCCGCGGTGCACCCTCATCACAAGAAATTGTTCGGCAACGGTGTTCTTTCCCGGTGGCCGATCGTCGGGGACAAGGCGATCCAGCTACCCCACGAGACCCTGATCACCGGGCACCGGCGCATCGCGGTCGCCGCGGACATCAGCCTGGGTGGTCAGATCGTGCGGGCGATCAGCATTCATACAGCAACCATGGTGATGGATCTGGACAAACGCGTCGACCAGGCCAAGGCCGCGCGGGACAGCTTGGGCGATTTTACCGGGCCCGTGATCATGGGCGGAGATTTCAACACGGTCACCGATTACGAGGTGAAGCTGTTGAGGCAGATCATGCGCCGGCTGCGTCTGGACACGGTGCGTTTGCCCGAAGGTCCGACCATCGTCAACAAGATCAAGAAAATTCCCGGTTCGGTGCCCGTACTCGACCATTTTTTCATCAAGGATTTCACCGCCGGGTCGCGGGGCATCGCCAGCGAGACCACCGCCAGCGACCATTACCCGGTCTGGGCGGTGCTGGCCATTCCGCCCGTGGAGCCCGAAAAGGAATGAAACCAATTCCCATATTCCCCTATATTGATCGAACCGTGGGGCTTGCGATTTCCATCTCAAACCGGTTGTGCCGATGAACCACCTGGAAAATTTTCCACAACCGTTCCGCTTGAACCAGTGGCTGGTGTCCCCGGCCTTGAACCGGATCAACGGAACCGAGGGCGATATCCAGATCGAACCTCGTGTCATGCGCGTGCTGCTGGTCCTGGCCGAAAAACCGGGGGAGGTGGTCACGCGGCTGCGCCTGCTGGATGAGGTCTGGGGCGACACGGTGGTCGGGGAGGAGATTCTGACCCGGGCCGTTTCCGAACTGCGCCGGGTGTTCGGCGACAGCGCCCGCCAGCCCCGATACATCGAGACCATTCGGCATCACGGCTACCGTTTGATCGCCGAGGTGATGCACGAGGACGCTGGGCCGGCGCCCGCAACACCGGAACCCGTCAGGGAAGCGATCTCGCCGGCGGACAAGGGCCCGAAGCCCTGGCTGCGGTACCTGTTGTTGGCCGCCATCCTGGCTCTGGTGGGGTTTTTCGGTCCCAAGCTCCTGGACACCAGCACCCGGGAAAAGGCCATCCCCGGTGGCAAAGGGCCACCGACCGCCATCCCGGTGACCAGTTTCCCGGGCCGGGAACGGTTTCCCTCCCTTTCCCCCGACGGAACCCGCGTGGCCTTTGCCTGGGCGGGTCCGGACCGGGACAACATCGACATCTACATCAAGCAGAGGAATTCGGAATCCACCCTGCGCTTGACCGACGAATTCGGCTGGGCCGCCTGGCCCGCCTGGTCTCCCGACGGGCAGACGGTGGCCTTCATCCAGGGGACCGAATCGATGAACATGATCTGCCTGGTCCCTTCCCTGGGAGGAGCGGTGCGCCCGGTGCATGACGTGGCCGGCTGGGTGGAGGGACTGGATTGGTCTCCCGACGGGAAAAGCCTGGTTTATTCAGCCAGCAGCACCGACACCCGCAATCACGGGTTGTTTATCCTGTCGGTGGATGATTTCCAGGTTCAGGCGCTGGCAACCGAAAGGCCCGACGCCGCCGGTGATTTCCAGCCCCGTTTTTCGCCCGACGGTCAGACTCTGGCCTGGATCGGGCTGGATCAATCCGGGCGCAACGGAATTTTCACCGCCCCGGTCGCAGGAGGAGTGGCCAAGGCGGTGATCGTGGGCCTGGCCGATCTGCAGGGCCTGGCCTGGAGTCCGGACGGAAGGTCGCTGGTCTATGGCGCCGCCCCCGAGGGCCGATTCGATTTGTGGAGTGTTGCCGTGGACGGAGGCCAGCCCCGCTACATTCCCACGCCCGGGGACTTTGCCTGGAACCCCACCGTGGCCTCGCAGACAGGGGATCTGGTCTATGAAGAGGTCCGGGCCAACCAGGATCTGTGGCGCATCAGGATTCTCGGCCGCGACCCCTGGCAGCTGGAAACCGGCCCCTTCATCAATTCCACCCGGTGGGAATACGAAGCCGACTTCCATCCCGAGGGCGGCCAAATCGTGTTCGTATCGGCCCGGTCGGGCAAACCCGAGCTTTGGCTGGCCGATCGGGACGGCAAAAACCCGGCGCGCCTGACCTTCCTGGGCGCCGCGACGGTCAGCAATCCCCGCTGGTCACCCCGGGGAGACCGGATCGCCTTCAACGCCACGGTGGACGGGCGATCCGAGGTCCTGGTAATCCAGGCCCGCGGGGGGGAACCGGTGAAAGTGACCGGCGCCGGGGAGCAGGTGGTGTTTTCGAGCTGGTGCGCCGACGGGAAAAATCTGCTGGTCGGCGCGGACCTGGGCCAGGGATGGCAGATCTATCGGCAGGATCCCTCCGGGGGGCAGGGCGTTCCGCTGACGGTTTCCGGCGGGTTGACGGCCATGGAATCGCCCGACGGCCGTGAGCTGTATTTCACCCGCCCGGGTCGCCCGGGGCTCTGGCGCAGGGTTTTTCAGGGGAAATTAGTGGCGATCGAGCCCGAACTGGTCATTCCGGACCTGATGCACCAGGACCGCTGGAACTGGCGTCTGGTGACTGCAAATGACAAGGTCCAGCGTATCGCCTGGGTCATGAGGGTCCAGGACAGCGCTTTTCTCATGTTCTACGACCCGGTAGCGGGGGATTCCTCATTTTTGACCGAATTGCCGGGTATGGCGGGCCCGGGGCTGGCCCTGTCGCCGGCCGGAGACGAGATCATTTACGCCCGGACCGAGAATATGGCGGCCGATCTCATGCTCTTGGAGGGTTTTTTTCGCTGACCCCGAATTTTTCGCCACTTTTGGCCCATTTATTCTAAATTTGTAAACCATTGCCAATAAACAAGTAGAAAACATCTCGACCATTCTTAAGGTAACCCTCAGGTGTCCTTCAGGCGCGGTTTTCCAAAAACTGGTTTTTTCACCCACGTGAGCAGCTGGCGCACCCCGTCAGCCTTCACGAAACGAGAGGCCAAGCCAGTCGCGTTTCGTTTCTTTTGTCAAGCTGGGGTCCTAATAATCACCTGGTCACCATCAGGACCCCGAGGAAGGAACGGAACCGGACGCGATCGGGTCGAATTTCGGGAAACATGCCCCCCTGGAAACCGATTCGCCGCAGACCGGTAGCGACCCTTGGCCTCTTGTTTCAAATTGTAGTTTTCTCCAGCCGGTCACGTTCTGGACCGACCAATCCGATCCCCCTCGGCGTTCGCTCAGAGGGCCGGCTGGTGACAAAAAGGCCCGAGCTTCATGCTCGGGCCTTTTTTTTGCCATGATGCCGCGAATGTTGGCTCAGCCGAGGTACTCGGCCAGTACCTGCCCGCGGTAACATTCCCGGATCTTGGCGAAGGCGCGGTTCCTGATCTGCCGGACCCGTTCCCGGGACAACCTGATGGATTTCCCGATGGCCTCCAGCGACTGGCGGGGATTCGACCCCAATCCGTAGTACCTCTGAATGATGTGGCGTTCCCGTTCGTTCAGCTGGTTCAGAACATCGTCCAGTTCCCGATTCATGAACTGGCGTTCCAGCTGGTCGGCCTGCAGGACCTCGGTCGGATCGCTGAGGGTTTCAGCCAGGGAGGGGCTGTCTTCGCGCGGAGTTTCATCGATGCAGATGTTCGGCCTTCCGGTCGCCCTGATCCGGGCCACCTTGCGCGGAGCGATGTCGATCAATTCGGAAAGCTCCTCGTCCTGGACGGCGCCCATCCTGTCCTGTTCCAGAACGCGTTCGAGTTTGTTGAGGCGTGTCGCTTCCCGTGCCCGGTTGGCGGGCAGACGCACGGTGCGGGTCTGGTCCTGCAGGGCCGTCTGGATAGATTGACGAATCCACCAGACCGCGTAGGTGACGAACCGGAATTCCCGACGCTCGTCGAACCTCTTGGCGGCGGTGATGAGGCCCACGTTGCCCTCGGCGATCAGGTCCATGTAGCTCAGCCCCCGGTTCAGGTACCGCTTGGCCACGCTCACCACGAATCGCAAGTTAGCGTTCACCATGTGATCCAGGGCCTCTCCGTCCCCGGAGCGGATTTTACGGGCCAGATCGCCCTCCTGTTCGCGTGTCAACAGATCATAGCGGGCGATCATGGTCAGGTAGTGCTTGAGTGCCTGGTCATTGCGCCTATCGATATTCTGTTCCACCTCGTACATGACCCTCTCCTGTGGAATATGGCCCCGGGGGCCTTTAACCGGGAAATCCCGGATTGTTTGCTTCCCTAGTGAGTGGGTCGGGAGGAGGATTTATTACAGCTTTTTTCAAGGTAAAACTGAAGGCCTCGGAAATCGTGGCTGGACTTGCCCAGGGCGCGGAATAAAGGAACAGACCAGAAGGTCTTGCTGAAATCTGATAATCAACAACCGAATCCAAGTGAGATTTTTGATTTAAGAGTGGCTGTTTCGGGAACTAAACATATACTTCTGCCGTAGGATTAATTCCATATCCATTGAATTGGTAGTCAAGAGGGGAACGGTCCCCGGGTTTAGTACACCGGCCAGTGTTGCCGGGGTCATGAAAGGACGAGAAAAATGAAACGATTCACATACGCGATGGTCATGGCCGTGGCTCTGGTCGTGCTGGTTTCTTCCTTCGCTGTTGCTGGTCCGGACTGCAAGACGAAGGCCCAGGCTTCGGCCGAGAAGGTCAGCATGGGTGAGTGCTGCATCAAGGCCGCCAAGGCCGGCGAGGGTTGCTGCGGTAAGGATGCCGACGCCGTCAAGGCTGCATTCGCCACCTACACGGCCGGTTG
>CBDUDB010000117.1:0-8016 GCA_965365795.1 uncultured bacterium
TGGCCCTTGACGCCCTTGATGATGACCAGATCAGGAGTAAAGCCGACTTCCTCGATGGACCGAGACAGCGTTTCGTCTCCCGTATACCAGCCGGTCGCCATGTAATCCTGGGCGTAAGCGGCGGCCTGAAGAGACAGGGTCAACAGAACACCGCAACAGGCATTCCGGAGCCACGGACGGATTCGCGAAGGCAATATTTTAGACAACCCGATTCCCCTCTTGACGAGACTGCGCACCTGTTGGAACAACGGTGCGACCTTTTGGGATGTCTTTGGATATCGACTTCTTTTTATTACACCTTAACCACAATCAGAGCCCGATTGGGGGCCAACACTTTCAATTTTCAGAATTTAGCCACTTTTTTGGCTTTTTAGCTCATTCAGGAAAAGCGAGACCTGGTTTATGTGACCAACCGACGAATTCGTGGAAAATAAAACCGGCCAGGAACCACCTGGCTCCTGGCCGATATCCGAGAGAATGAGTTTTTTCTAGATCCCCGCAACCTTCATGTAGATGACCTCCATGGGCGGGGCCTCTTCTTCTTCCTCATCATCACCCTCACCTGAGCCGCCTCCGCCCTGCAACGCCTGCAGGGCTTCAACGAAGCCGGTGACCATCACCGCGTTGCCGTCCGGGGTCCAGATCAGGATGTCGTTTTCCCCGTCACCTTCGCATTTGGCGCTAACAGTCTTGATGAAATGGCCGTCCGGGTTGAAGACGTCCCAGGTGGTCATGACGCCCTCGGGCTGATCGAGCCCGCTGCGGCTGTGGGTAACCCACAGGTTGCCGTCTGTTCCCAACTCAAGGCTGCCGACATCGGGTTCGGTTTTGGCCGAAATGATCTTGGCGTTGGGTATCTGCGCCAGTGCCGCTTCCATTGATGTTTGAACCCGGTTGAATTCCTCGTCGGTTCGATCGCGACTGGTGTATTCCCTCTCGATCACGCGTTCCAGAATGCCGTCGGGGGTGAAGACATTGATCACGTAGTCGTCCCGTTCGGTCGCCACGTAGACACGGCCGTCCTTGCCCACGGCCACCTTGCGGAAATCGGTTCGGTTCATGCCCGATTCATCGAAGGTGAAGTTGGTGAAATCCCAGTGGTAGGAATTTTCGTAGAACCGGATGGTCTCCTTGCCCTCTTCATCGAAAGCCGCCACGAAATTGGTCCTCGTCTGGGCGGTGGGCCCATCAGGGTTGATCGATTCCGCCGTCACCACCACTTCTTTCCCGCCGGACACGCAGTCGTACATCTGTAGAAACCCACCGGCAGAGGCGTCGCCGATTTCAATGACACCGGCCGGCGTGCCGTCGGTCGAGATCTTGGTGATCTTTCCGGGAAAGACCTGAACCAAGCCAAGATTCCCGTCCGGCAGGAACAACAGGCCCGAGGGGATTCGCGTCTCGCCCGGCCCGTCGCCCTCGCGACTCAGGGTGGTCAAACGTTCGCCGTCGGGCGAATACACCGGGACCTCGCTCATGCGGGTGTCCAGCAGGTATATGGTGCCGTCATCACCCACGACACACTGGCTGATCATCCCGAAAAATTCCTCGTCGTCCTCGCCGCCGTGGCGCCAGACCTCTTCCAGCTCCACCGTCACTTTTTCACCGCTCGGTTCGGCACTATTCATGATGTGCAGCACACCGTCCTTGTCCACTTCCTCGCCGGCTGACACCGGAATTGCCAGCAGCAGAAGGAACACGACCAGATTCAACTTTACTATTCGACTCATGGGATTTCCTTTCAGACGATGCCCGAATAGGGATTCGGGCTCTCTCCCTCACCCTGGTATTGGCACTGCTCAATTACGCAATTTGAGCCCCGCGGTTGCAGGTTGGATATACCCCGACCGGGGCGCTACTATTCAACCATGACCAACCCCGTACGCATACGTGATTTATTCCGTTTCTGGGTCCCTTTGCAGGCCACCTGGTTGATGATGTCCCTGGAGGGTCCCTTCCTCGCCGCGGTCATCGCGCGCCTGGCCGAACCCAAGCACAACCTGGCCGCCTACGGGGTGGCTTTCGCCCTGGCCATCCTCGTCGAAGCTCCCGTCATCATGATGATGAGCGCCTCGACCGCCCTGGTCGACTCGGCCGGCATATACCGCCGCCTGCGCAATTTCATGTGGATTCTCAACGTGGGCATCACCGTGGCCATGTTGCTGCTTCTGTTCACCCCGCTGTGGAGTCTTTTGACCGACACCTGGATGGGGCTGGACGACGAGGTCGCCCGCCTGACCCGGGGTTCCCTTTATATTCTGCTGCCGTGGCCGGCGGCCATCGGTTACCGGCGCTTTTACCAGGGCCTGTTGATTCGTTCCGGGCGGACCCGTCTGGTCGCTTGGGGCACGGTGATACGACTGGTCGCCATGGTGGTGACCGCTCTGGTCTGCCGCGCGGCGGGCAACATGTCCGGCGCCTGGATCGGCGCCGCCGCCCTGACCGGCGGTGTTTGTACCGAAGCTGTCGCCAGCCGCCTGATGGCCGCCGGTACCGTGCGCGACTATCTGGCCCAACCCTCGGAAGACGTTCTCAGCTACGGCGGCATTTTCCATTTCTACTTGCCGCTGGCCCTGACTTCGACCATCGCCCTGGCCGTGCAGCCCATGGTCACCTTTTTCATGGGCCAGGCCCGCTTTTCGCTGGAATCCCTGGCCGTTTTGCCGGTCATCAATTCGCTGGTGTTCATCTTCCGGTCCCCCGGACTCAGCTTCCAGGAGGCGGCCATCACCATGCTGGGCCGCAGCTGGGACAACTACCGGCCCGTGCGCAATTTTTCGATCCTGCTGGGCCTGGCCGCCGCGGCCGGATTGGCCCTGATCGCCTGGACTCCGCTGTCGAACCTCTGGCTGCGGACCGTTTCGGGACTCACGGTGGAACTGGCCGACTTCGCGCTGACGCCCATCCGCATCCTGACCCTCATGCCCATGCTGTCGGTGCTACTTTCTTTCCAGCGTTCCCTTCTGGTGGCGCGGCGCAACACCGGGCCGGTCACCTGGGCCTCGGCCATCGAGGTGGTGGGCATCCTGACAGTGTTGTTCTTTACCATCCGCCGGGGTGACTGGATCGGCGCCACCGCCGCCGCCGCCGCTTTCATGACCGGCCGGTTGATGAGCAATATCTACCTTATGAGACAAACTCGTAAATCATAGTAATTCAATGGGTTGAAACATCTACCCATAACCTCCATATTCCCTGGAGGGGTGGTCTGGCGGGTATTGAAGAAGAGGATGAGGATGAGGATGAGGGCCGTTTATGCAGTTTTCCTGTTGGTTGTCATGGCCACCAGAACTCCGGCCGGAGCCCAGACCGCCCCACCCGACACCACCACCACCGAAATCCCCGACCTGACCGTGACCGCCCCCGGCATCCCCTGGGGTGATGGCCCCGTTTCGGACGAAACTCTGCGCACCCGCGGCGGCGCCAACCTGGCCGAGGCCATCGAACATTTGCCCGGCATCGCGGCCGTACGCCGCGGACCCAGCGCGGCCGAGCCGGTCATCCGCGGTTTGGGATGGGAAAGGGTTCAGACCATTCTGGGCGCGGTCCCGCTGTTCGGCGCCTGCCCGGGACGCATGGATCCACCCGCCACCTACCTGACCCCTTTGTCGATGTCACGGGTGTCGATCTTCCGCCCCGGTGGCCTGGCCGCCTTCGGGCCCGGGGCGACCGGCGGGGCGATCTTGGCCGATCCCGATTTCGAACGTCCGGCCGGTGCCTTGCCCGGGGCGACCCCCTTCCTGGAAGCCGGCTACGAATCGGCCCGCGAGGGTTTCAACACCGAAGCGGGGGTGTTCGGCGGCAACCGCGCCCTCGATTTCAAAGTCGGCCTGGGATACCGGCAATTCGACGACTACACCGCCCCCGATGGCACGGTCGTGCCCGCGGGTATGAAATCCACCACCGCCAACGGTTCGGTCGGCTGGCGGCCCGGTTCGAACAGCCGCCTGTGGAACGCCATCACCTACACCAAAGAAAAAGACGTCGATTTCCCCTCCATGCCCATGGACAACATCGAAACGGATTTCTGGGTCTACAACGCCGGTTGGCGCTCCCAGTACACCGGCCATACGGTGAGCCGACTCGAACTCACCGGCGGGGTGTCGTTTGTTGATCACTTCATGGACAACAGCAACAAACCCAACCGCAAGATGATGGAAGCCGGCACCGACGCGATGACCCGCAGCTGGGCAGCCCATGCGCATCTCGATCTGGATCCCGGGGCCTCCGTGACCCTGAAAACCGGCCTGGATGTGACCAGCCTGACCCGCGACGCCACCCGGACCCGCCACATCGTCGCCAGCGGCGCCACCTTTCACGACCGACTTTGGCCCAACGCCGTCCAAGCCACTGGGGGCGGTTTTGCGACCGCGGAAATTCCTTTGTCTTCCACCTCCGGCCTGACCCTCAAAGGCCGCCTGGACGCCGTGGACAGCCGGGCCCGCGCGGCCGACGAACCCAGCCTCGGCGGCAGAACCGTACGGCAGCAGTATGTTCGGTTCTATGGGCCCGGCGCGGCGGAAACCGACCGCACCGCAACCCTGGGTCTGGCGAGTATTAGACTGGACGGCCAGTTCGCCCCCCGCCATCTGTGGTACCTGCGCGGGGGCCTGAGTTCCCGGGCAGCCGGCGTGACGGAACGCTACTACGCTTTCGGCCCGGCACCGGGAGGTTTCCAGATCGGCAATCCCACCCTGGCGGCCGAGAAAAAAGGGGAAGGCGAGGCCGGCGTCACCCTGACCGGTGACCAGCTGGCCTTTGCCCTGAGCGGATTCTTCAGCCAGGTCGGCGACTACATCCTGCCGACCGTGGTCGCGGTCATGGATGTCAACGGCGACGGCCGCGACGACACCCTCAAGGGTTTCGAAAACATCGACGCCACCCTGGGCGGCGCTGAACTGGGCCTGGAATACCGGCCGGCCGAATTCCTGTACCTGCCGCTGACGGTGTCCTACGTCCGGGGCCGCAACACCACTTCGGATCGCGACCTTCCCGAAATCCCTCCCCTGTCCGGAACAGCCGAAATCCGTTTCCGGGCCCACGGGCCAACAGAAACCTGGCTGCGGGGTGGCGCCTATTTCGCCGCCGATCAGGAAAAGATCGACCCCGCCTTCGGCGAGAACCGCACCGGCGGCTTCACCGTCTGGCGCCTCGGTCTGGAATCCGAACCCCTCGGCGGCCTGAAACTGCGTCTGATGGTGGACAACATTTTCGACAGGCTCTATCACGAGCACCTGACCCGAGAGGCGCTACTGCCTACGGGTGGGTTGCACGCCGGCCAGGAAATTCCGGCGCCCGGCCGCAGCTTGAACGTTTCGGCCCGCATGGAATTCTGAGAACATCAGTCCCTGTCGTCGAATTTCTTGCCGCGATTCTCCTTGGTGCGGGATTTCTTGCGCTTTTCGTCCAAGCGTTTTTCCCGGGAGGCGCGGGTGGGTTTGGTCTTCTTGCGGGGTTTGGGCGGGATGAGGGCTTCGCGCAGCAGAGCCGCCAGACGCTGGGTCACGTCTTCGCGATTGCGGCGCTGGCTGCGGTGGGTGTCGCTGGCCAGGATCAGATCGCCACTTTCGGTCAGCCGGGAAGCCAGATTCTTTCGAATCAGCGTCCTTTCCGCTTCGGTCAGCGCGTCCGATTCCAGCACGTTCCACCGAACCTGGATCCGGGAATCCGTGGTATTGACGTGCTGGCCTCCGGGCCCGGAAGCCCGGCTGGCCGTAAAGACCAGCTCGCTCAACGGAACCTGTACCTTGTCGTTGATGACCAGGGCGATCGTCACGGAATCCTCCTTCCCGGCATGCGTTCCCCGCGGCTCGCGATTATCATATCAGACTTCACCCTAAATATTCCAAGGAGGAATATCTTGATTATCCGCAAACTCGACGACGTCGCCAAAACGGCCGTGGACATGGAAGGCGTTCAGGGTATCACCAAGCAGCTTGTTCTGGGCAGCGGCGATGGGGTACCCAACTTCTCGTTCCGGGTCTTCACCCTGGAACCGGGCGGCCATTCGCCCCACCACAACCACGAGGTGGAACACCTGAATTTCATCCTCTCCGGTCAGGGAGCTCTGGTGGATGGTAAGGGCAAGGCCAACCCTCTGGGTGCCGGAGAATTCGCCTTCGTACCGCCCAACGAGACCCACCAGTTCCGCAATACCGGCGACGAGCCCTTCGTGTTCATCTGTGCGGTGCCGAAGGAATACGAGTAGAGTCCTTCGGCAGGTCTTTCCTCTCGTGCCACAGCCGGTGGCACCCTGAACACAGTGTAATCAGGTTTCCCGGATCGTTGTCGCCACCATTGGCCCGCGGTTTGAGGTGATGCACCTCCAGAAACCTGGTATTTCGACAGCCAGGTGCCCTGCAACGGTGGCCGTCCCGGGCCAGCACATCCCGCCGGCGGCTTGGCGGAACCAACGAACGACTCCTTTTTCCGGGTTCGACAACCAAAGCATCGCAATCCAGCTTTTCTCGCTCGGCCCGGCCCAATTCCAGATCTCCCCGGCTTGTCACCACGGCAACCCTTTCACATTCCGGACACCGGTGAATATGCACCACTGTCGATGCCCCCCGGGGGGCAATTTTCCCAGAAGAAATTTGTCGACAATCAGTTGCCGGTTTGAATGTTCCCCGTTTCTCCACCAATAGCGCCAACCCCTGCAGAAGCGCTTCCGTTTTGTCGCCAAGCCCACCTAACTTATGCAGTTTTTCCACCAGGGCTTCGTATTTGGCGAATTGCGTAGGTGTCATTTCCAAATTCAATCTAACCGGCACCTCGGCAGCCAGGACCTTCAACTCGGGTTCCGGAACCAGATCCTGCTGCCGGTCTCGCCTCCTTCGCGCCTTGTTCTGCACTCGTTTGACCTTCATTGCCAGCTCCCTCCTGGTCGAGGACTTCGCCTTTTCCACCCATCCTTCCTGGGTCCTGGGAGTGGCGACCTTGATCAGCTCTCTTGCTTTCGTATAACCCACCTCTCCCCTGGCCACCGCCTCCTTGACCACAGGCAAGGTCTCCAGCTTGCGGGCCAGTCGGATGAAGTCACCCGTACGGGTCTTCGACCATTTCAGTTCGACTTCCGCATACTGATAAATGGATGAATGTCCGAGTTGACGAAACAGCCGGCGCCGAAAGATTTCACCGAACCAAAGCACAACGGAATGCTCAGCCTTTTCCAGGGCCGCAACCGCCTGTTTCAGGGCAATGTCCGCCTTTGCAGCGGGCAGATTATTTTGAAATGCTGGGACTGGGGAATTCATGACACACCTCCACGGATCAAGGATCGGGAGGAGAAACTCAATATACGAACAAAAGGCGAAATCGCAAGCCAAAACCATCGTTTATTGAATTTTTCCCATATTCTCCAAAGTCCGCCACCACCACCGATATGGCCCCGTCCGACGTTTGGTGGTATGATGGAGACAGGATAATTTTCGTAAAATTTGGCAGATTTTGGTGATGGGGTGTAACCAAAATGGCTCCTCGCGACCTTTATTCCATGGACGAAAAGGATGAACTCGGGCCGCCCCAACCGGAGGTCATGTCCGAACGATTCCCCGAACAGTTCTTCGATGAGGAACTGGGTCCTGGTGATGCGGAACAACGGTCCGACCTCGATATCGAAAAGAAATTTCTTCAGCTCACCAGGATCGACACCGAGCAGTTCCAGTTTTTCTACGAGAAGTACCACGATGTGATCTTCAATTACATCTACTGGAAAACCGGAGATTACGAACTGACCGGTGACCTGACCGGAGACGTGTTCCTCGAAGCCCTGGACAAGCTGGACAAGTTCACCTGGCAGGGTTACTCCTTCGGCGCGTGGCTTTTCCATCTGGCCAGACGGATCGTCGGCAAGCACTATCGCCGCCTCGGGCATCCCGCGGAAAAGGTGTTCGAAACCAGGCGACGCCGAGCCAACGGACCTTGGACACCCAGTCAGACCGCGACCCGGAATCAGGACCTGGATCTGATCCGCTTGTGCATGCGGCACCTGAGTGACAACAGGAACGACGCCCTGGT
>CBDUDB010000118.1:0-7960 GCA_965365795.1 uncultured bacterium
AGCCCCAGACCGGTGCCCTTGTCCGATCCCTTGGTGCTGAAAAAGGTCGTAAACACCTTCTTCTTTATCTCGTAATCGATACCGACCCCATTGTCGGCTACTTCGAGAACCAGGACTCCCTCCCGGTCGTAGGTGCGCATGATCACTTCCTTGTCCTGGCGGTCGCTGATCTCGCAGGCATCCAGGGCGTTCGAGACCAGGTTGACCAGACAGGCGTGGATGTTCTCCTCGTCCATCAAGGCGTAGGGAATCCCGTCCTGGAGTTCCCGGCGCAGCGTGATGCCCGCCATGGCGGCCTTGTCCTGGTAGAGTTCGTGGACCTTGCGCGTGATGACGTTGGGATCTACCAGCTGAACACTCGGCTCGCGCCCCTTCGCGAATTCCAGGAACTCCTTCACGAACGACGTGATCCGGTTGATGTTCTCCTCGAGCATGCGCCACCCTTGGAGCATGCGCTCGTCGTCGCCCCGCGTCATTCCCGACTGGAAAGCGTACATTCCGCCCTCGAGTCCCATCAGGACGTTCTTGATGCCGTGCGCCAATCCGGCCACGGTCTGCCCGACGGCGGCCATGCGTTCGGCCACCAGTTTCTCGCTTTCCAGTTCCTTGATCTTGACCAGATCCTGGGCGATGACCGCGGCCCCGAGCACCGTGTCGCCCTCCACCAGGGTCATGTCGACCAGTCGCACCGGAATCTCTTCGCCCTTCAGGTTGGTTATCTGGGTATCGTGGAGCTGGATGATTTCATCGCCCACCTTGGGCTTGCGCCGCACCGGGGCCGGCACCATGCGCCGGGGCACCTTGCGTCCGATGCTCTTGTCGCGATCCACACCCCACAGCTCTTCGGCCGCCTTGTTCATCACCACGACCCGCTGAGTCTCGTCGGTCACCACGATGGCGTCGAGGGAATTTTCGATCAGCGACTTGCGCACGATGTTCGACTTGCGCAACTCACTTTCGAGTTCGGCCAGCTTCGTCACATCGAGGCACATCTCGATGACATGGGTGATCTCCCCGTCGCCCCGCACCAGCGGGGCCGTGCTCACCACGTAGTGGGTCTTGCTGCCGTCCCGCGCGGTGCCGATGTGCCGGGCAGTGTGGGAACCGCCGTCGGCCAGCGTCAAATCCGCCGGGCAGTCCTCGCACTCGGTGCACTGTTGCTTGAAGAGCTTGAAGCACGATTCGCCCCGGGGCTCACCGAAGGTGCGCCGGAACATCTCGTTGGCCTTGACCACCCGCTTGTCCCGGTTCAAGACGGCCACGAAACACGGGACCTTTTCGAAGAGCGTCTGGTACTCCTTCTGGAGCATCTTGGTCGTGGTCAAGTCGGTCGTCACCGCGGCGAGATGGGAGATCTCGCCATCGGCTCCCCGCAGCGGTGTCAGATGAGCCTGGTAGTGCACGGTGCGGCCATGGGCGTCGATGCCGCTCTCTTCCAGCACCCTACGTTTCCCGTCCGCGAAGGTCTCGGCGGCCACACATTCGGGACAGGGCGTGCCGCGGTCTTTGTAGACCTGGAAACAGCGCTTGCCGCGGCTGGGACCGAACACGTCACCGAAGGCGTGATTGTGGTCGACGATGTTGAGATCGCGGTCCATGACCACCACCCCGCAGGGGACATCCCTCAGCAACGTGGCGCCAACCTCGTCCCACAAAGCCGTACTGTTGCCTGTATCTCGTTTCATCGCGACACCATCGCCGCCGCGGGCCACCCGGCGCCCCGGCGCATTTCGGCTTCGTCCGCGAACTCGCCCCGGTGACAGGTGGTGCAGAGGGGCAGATAGGGTTCTTCCCGTCCCGCTTCCAGCTCGTTGTGCTGATGGCAGGCAATGCACATCCCGTGCATGGCGGCCTTGTAGCCCGGGGCCATGCCCGGCTCCGTATTCGGAGACATCGTCCTGAAGGCCACGCTTTGACCGACAGGAAAGTGACAGGTGTCACAGGCCTTACTGCCGGACCTGTCCTTCGCAGCCCTGGCATCGGGATGGCAAACGGCACAGGATTGATTCTGGCCGTGCACCTTGACGTGCCGGGAATGATCAAACGTGTCGGTGGTTCGGTACATGTCCTGGTGGCAGCGCGCACAGCTGGTGCCGTTGTCCAGGGGCACGTTGCGGTGATGGCACTGGTTGCAGGAGGTCTGACCGCCCAGCCTTTCCTGGTGCGCCCCGTGGGGAAAAAGCACGAAGCGGCCGGCACCGCCGCTGTCTATCAGCAAAGCATTCTGGACTTCCTGCCCCTGGACCATACTCTGCCCGTCCGCACTCGCCAGGCGGAAATGATGTCCCGGCGTCTGGCTTATCGCCGTCGCGGTGGCCTGAACTGTCCGGGGCGGCTGGACGGGGCGCGCCTGGGGCTCGGCTCGCCAGGCCAGGGTTCCCTCCATGAGGATCAGGCCGCCCACGGCCCCGAAGATCCAGGCCAGCGTGGCGCGCTGCCCCCCACCGAACCAGGGAGAACCGATGAACATGGATGTCAAAGGATCGAAGGCCGGCGGGGTGAAGTGGTTGCCCGCCGCGGGTTTTTCTTCCCAGACCTGCAAGTGCTCGACAAAAAACAGGAAGATCACCGCCATCAACGAAACCACGCCCAGGCTGATGGCCAGTTCGCTCAGGGCCGGAACGTAGGCTTCGCCCGTAACGGCCATGTGGGAGATGCCGCCGACATCGGCCCGGTGCAGGATGAATCCCGCCACGATAAGCACGGCGCCCCAGGTGATGGCCCACGGCTTGCCCCGGCTTTGCGGCAGGCTGAACAGAAGGATGGGTGCGACGGAACTCATGGTGATCTCAATCCAGAACAAAACCGACCACCACGACCCGTCGAAGGCGTAGCCCAGATTGCCCCGGACGGCAATATCGATCAGCCGGGCAGCCAGATAAACCGACAGCACGATCGCCGCCGCCTTGGTCAGTCCGCGAAACTGGGACCACTCGGCCTGACGCTTGTACAGCCATGATGTGACCAGTCCCTCGAAGGTGACCATCCCCAGACCCAGGCCGATGGCCGAGATCAGGAATAGCACCGGCAGCATGGGCGTGAACCACAGCGGGTGCATCCGGCCTTCCTGGAGCAGGAACAGGGTGCCCAGGGAAGACTGATGCAGAGTCGACAGGGCGATGCCGACAATGACGATCGGCAGGGTCAGCTTCCTGAGTATCTTCACCGGGCTTTTTGCCCAGGGGTACCGCTCCAATACGACCGGCGCGAATTCCAGGGCCAGGACCGCCGTGTAGAGCATCACGCACACGCCGACCTCGAACAGCGGGGAGTGTGGGTTCCAGTTGACGATCATCCGCCAGATGTTCCAGGGACGCCCCAGGTCGACCAGCAATCCGCAGATGACGGCCAGGTAACCCAGAAACGCGGTCAGGATGGCGGGGCGGCTGATGTGGTGGTAACGGTCCTTGCCGAAGATGTACACCGTGGCGGCGATGACGAATCCGCCGGCGGCCAGCGCCACACCGGCCATGACGTCGAAGCCGATCCACATGCCCCAGGGCGTGGTGTCGGTCAAAGCAGTCGTGGCGCCCAGCCCGTAGGCGTAGCGCAGCACGGCCACCACCGCGGCGATTCCCAGCAGGAACCACAGAACGGCCTTGGTAACGATCAAGCGCATGTTGGTCGCCGTATTGATTTCGTTGCTGATCTCTGGGCTGCTCACGATGGCTCCTCGTTATCGCTGGGTTCTTCGGAAAGGGCGACGTCTTCAGGTTCGGCGGCAAGTTTCTGGCGGCGCTTGATGACCCAGTGGATACCGGACATGGCGGCCGCGACGGTCAGGAACGTCGTCGGCACCGTGCTCAGAACTTTCACCGCCAGTTCGGGCACAGGTTCTTCGCTGAGGCTCGCCGGCCAACCGGCGGTGACCAGGTCGACGTCCGATATGTAGATCACCGAGGTTCCCCCGACCTCGTGTTCTCCCCAGATGTGGTCGATGTACTTGCCCTTGCCGTTTTTTATCCGGCGCCGGGCCTCGGCCAGCATGGCCTCGCGTTCGCCGAAGATGGTGGCGCCGGTGGGACAGCTCTTGGTGCAGGCCGGCTGTTCGAGCTCGCCCGAGTGGACCTTGTCGTAACACAGGATGCACTTGCGGATGCGCGGGTTGGGCGATTCCCATTCGTACCGAGTCATCCGGAACGGGCAGGCGGTCATGCAGTAGCGGCAGCCCATGCAGATGGTCGGATCGTAGTCGACCGCGCCGGCCGCGGTGACCTTGAGCGCCCCGACCGGGCAAGCAGCCGCGCATCCCGGATCCAGACAGTGCCGGCAATGAATCCGAACGTAACGACCCTCTTCGGTGCGCTGGATGGTGGTCCAGCGAGTTGACGACAGGTCGGTGGCCTTTTCCTGCCAGGCCCAGGGTGCATCCTCGTCGCCGGTCTGGTGGGTGCGCTTGCACGCGGCCACACAATCTTCGCAGCCGATGCACTTGGTAACGTCAGTCAAAATGGCGTAGGAACTCATATGGACTCCTGCTCCTTGGCCAGGGCCACTGCCACGTGACGACCGCTCGCCGCCGGAAAGTGCCAGCCGACCTCACTCAAGAGCTGGGTCAAGGGGAAGAGGATGCAGTGCACGATCTTGGTCAAGGGCGTCAGGATCAAAGCCAGATCCCCGACCAGAACGTGAACCAGCACCAGACCGCGGGGCGAAAATGGTGAAGACGTCGGATGAGCCGCCCAGTATCCGCTGACGACCAGCACCAGCAGGACAAGCAGGATCCAGACGTCCTCGCTGGTGGTCAGGTCCCGGCTGGCGGCCACCAGCATCCGGCCCAAGAGGATCAGGGCCAGGCCGGCGATGGCGGCCAAGGACAGCGCGTCCGCCAGGCCGGGCGCCAGGGTCGGCCAGGCCACCGGCAGGCTGGCACCCCAGAGATTGACATGACCGGCGTAGAACACCGGCACCAGCAAAATACCCAGGTGAAACAGCAGGGATGCCAGACCGTAGATCGGCCGCAAGCGAAACAGATGGGTCGGCATCATCCACTTGATCGTTGATTTGAAGACCGCCTGCAGGGGAATCCTCCGGTCACCCGCGCGACGCCAGCTGGCGTACAGTTGCCACAGGGCCACCCCCAGGCGGTAACCGAGGCCCAGAACACAGATAGCCAGGGAAATCCTGAACAGGGGGCCGCGGGCCAGATCAATCCAGGTGTCCATCACGCCTCCTTGGTGCCGGCTTCGACCGGTTCGTTTTCGTCATCCCGGGGAATCTTCATGAAATCGGGGGCGTCGATGGCCAGCAGGATCAGGTCGTGCAGGCCGCTGACCCGGCATTCGATCTTGTGATCCTCGATCACCTCGGCCACCTGCTTCTTGCAGTTGGCGCAGGGTGCGACGCAGATCTGGGCGCCGGTGTTGCGGATCTGATCGGCCTTGGCCTTGCCGCCGGTCAGGGTGCGGAACTCGCGGATCTCATCGATGGAAACGGTGCCGCCTCCTCCACCACAGCAGTAGTTGTCCTGCCGGTTGGGCGTCATTTCCACGAAATCCGTGCAGATGTGCTTGAGAATCTCGCGCGGCTGCTCGGTGATCCAGCCGCTGCGCGCGATGTTGCAAGGGTCGTGGTAGGTGACCCGTTCTTTGATCACCCCCTTCTTGAGCTTCAACTTGCCGGCCTTCCACTGGTCGTAGGTGTACTCCATGATGTTGATGACCGGGGGCGCGTCCTCGCCGCCGCAGAAAGTGGGAATGAAGGCCTTGGCCGAACGCGATGCGTGGCCGCACTCTCCGATGAGGATTTTCTTGGCCTTCAAACGCTTGAGCTCGGCCACTTCCGCCGAGACGATCCGGTCGAGCAACCGGTCCGAATAGAACAGTCCGTAGTTGATGCCGTCGAAATCCCCGCTGCCGATGGTCCAGGAGCCGCCCGTGGCCATCATCACCGCGGCGTTGCCCATGAGGGTGTCGGGCTCCAGCAGATAGTCGCTGACCGCGGGAAAAAAAACGTACTCGGCGCCCTCGACGTCGACCGGAAAATCAATCTTCAAACTGTGCAGGTCCTCGCAGTCCTCGACCAGGAATTCGCAGGTGTCCTTCATGGCCGGAACAGGGATGGCCGACGTGTTGTGGGTCTTGCCCTCGAGCTGCTCGCGCGTGGCCACGATCAAGGCCTTGGGCGTCAGGCGCAGCTCGCCCAGAATCCAGCGGCCGAGGTGGGTGATCAGACCGTGATCGATGCCCATGGGGCAATCCAGCTTGCACCTGCGGCAGGCCGTGCAGCGGTAGTAGTCCTCGGCCATCTTGTTGATGTGTTCATCCGTCAGCACGAAGCCGCCGCCCATGCGTGCCTTGAGGTTTCCGCTGAGCGTGAAGTACCGGCGGTAGACTTTCAGGAGCAGTTCCGTGCGCTCGCACGGAATGTCCCGCTTTTCGCCGGTGACCTGGTAGACGGGACACGTAATGGCGCAACGACTGCAGCGGGCTTTCATGCGGGCCGCCGCGTCGAGCACGGGTGCGTAGTTGGAGTGGGACAGAATGGCGGCGAACGCTTCCAGGAAGCGGCTCGGAAGCTCGCGCGTGTCACAATCCTCTAGGTAGTAGGAAGTGGAAATGGCCATCGGTTTCCTCGCTGGGCTTCAGTTCGCCCTCACGGAAGGGAAGGACTGTTGGTGTCACATTCACTATGTTACAAGGCATGGAACATGCCACTTTCCCAGAAACACCTTATTAGTATATATTGCAAATAGTTACGCCGAATACCGGCTTTACTTCCGATTAAGATGTGTTTTAATTGTGGAACGCCCATGTATCGCCAGTTATGTTTATGCAACACATCCGTGACATCAATTCCATGAGTATTCCACCGGAGGCATCGTGAATACCTTCCCCGATCCACGTTTCGGCTCGACCATCTTCGAGAAAATACCCCACGGCATCTTCACCGTGGACCAGGAGGGCACCATCACCTCGTTCAACCGTGCGGCCGAACGCATCACCGGATGGAATCGCGAGGAAGTGGTCGGTCACCAGTGCTCCAAGGTTTTCCGCTCGGACCATTGTGAACATTCCTGTTTTCTGAGGCAGAGCATCGAGCTGGGCGAACAGCACCGGGACCAGGAAGTCGTGATCACCCGCAAGGACGGGAACGATCTGCTCGTATCGGTGAGCACCGCCAGCTTGGAGGATGAAAACGGAAATATGGTGGGCGGAGTGGAAATGTTCCGCGACCTGACCGTGATCGCGGAACTCAGGCGCCAGGTCCAGAACAGCTACACGAATCAGGACATCGTCAGCAAGAGTCCCGCCATGAGGGGTGTCCGCGAACTTGTCCCGCTGGTGGCGCGCAGCCGCAGCACGGTTCTGATCGAAGGGGAACAGGGAACCGGCAAGGAGGTAATCGCCCGGGCCATTCACAATCTGGGATCGCGCCGGGACCAACCCTTCGTGGCCGTCAACTGCGGCGCGTTACCCGACACCCTGGCTGAATCCGAGCTGTTCGGGTACGTGAAGGGAGCCTTCACCGACGCGGTCAAGAACAAGGCCGGCCGATTCGCCCTGGCCGAGGGAGGAACGTTGTTTCTGGACGAGGTCGGCGAGATCTCGCCCGCGATCCAGGTCAAACTGCTGCGCGTCCTTCAGGAGAAGGAATATATGCCGCTGGGCGCCGAGGCCGCCGTCTCGTCCGACGTTCGTGTACTTGCGGCTACCAACCGGAACCTCGCCAGCGAAGTGGGGCACGGACGTTTCCGTCAGGACCTTTTTTTCCGGCTGAATGTGGTACGCATCAACATACCCCCGCTGCGGGCCCGCATGGAGGATGTGCCGCTTCTGGTGGGACGTTTCATCGAGAAGTTCAACGCCCTGCAGGGGCGCCGGATCAACGGCATCAGTGAGCGGGCCATCGCTCAGCTGCTGCGGTTCGACTACCCAGGCAACGTTCGCGAGCTGGAAAACGCCATCGAACACGGCTTCGTGGTTTGCGGCGGCAGCGTCCTCGAGCGGGAAGATCTGCC
>CBDUDB010000119.1:0-7948 GCA_965365795.1 uncultured bacterium
GCAACCCCCGCGGCTACTTTGACCAGAACAACGGCCTGGTTTACCACATCAACAATTACGGTTTCCGGGGGCCTGATTTAGAAATCGACAAAACGCCCGGCACCATGCGGGTCATGGTTCTGGGCGATTCCTTCACCTTCGGGGAAGGGGTCAAACTCGAGCACACTTTTTGTCATCGCCTGGAGAAGATTTTGAATCAACACTCCGACCAACCGGTTGAAGTGTTGAATATTGCGACCAGCGCCTGGGGCACGGACGACGAAATCAACTACTTCGATCAGGCAGGGATTGCGTTTGAACCGGACCTGGTGCTTCTGGTCTATGTTTTCAACGATGCCGACTACGCCGGCGGACTTGATCTATGGGAAAACTTCAGAACGGCGTATGAAAACCGGTACCTGAAATTTTCCTACCTGGTCAGCTACTTCTACGCCACGGTCAAACGTCAGGTTTACGGCCAGCGATACATCGATGAGCTTCTCGCAGGCGCCCTGACCGAACATGACAAATGGGCCGAAAGTCTGGACTACTTATCCAAGGGGAAACGTCTGGCTGAAAACATCGGGTCCCGGTATGCCGTGGTGGCTTTCCCATTCATGTATGAACTCACCGAACAGCATCCCTTTCGCCCACTTCAAGAAATGTTGTCCCAATATTGCGCCGACAACGGTATCGTGGAGCTGGATCTGCTTGAGGCCTTTCAGGGTGAATCCTATATGGAGCTCTGGGTTCATCCCAGTGACCAGCACCCCAATGAACGCGGGCACCGGATAGCGGCCGATGCCATGGCGGAATTCATATTGGAGAATAATCTGTTACCCACCCATTCCGGGGCTGCCAGATGATGTCTAGAGAATCGACCAAACAACTTCTGCCGAACCTATCGGGAAGGGCGCTGGTTTTCCTGGCGGCCATCTGTTTGATATACTTGGTACACGCCTTGTATTACTGGGACTGGGTCGAAGACGACGCCTTCATCTCCCTGCGCTACGCCCAAAATTTTGTAGATGGCTCCGGCCTGGTGTTCAACCCCGGGGAACCGGTCGAAGGATATTCAAATTTGGCCTGGGTCCTGTACGCGGCCATGGCCATCAAGATGAACCTGGATCCGCTGCTGATCTTGAAGATGACCGCAATCTTGGCCGGCCTGTTGACCCTGGTGTTGGCCTGGCGGACCGTTGGGATCCTTTTGCCAACGGCCGGCATGTCGGCGTTGGCCGCGCCTCTTTTTCTCGCCCTGGGCCCCATGCTGCCGCGCCATACCACCACCGGGCTGGAAACCGTGCCGTTTGCGGCGTTGATCTTGGCCGGATTTGTCGCGTCGCACAAAAAATCCAATTCGGCCGGAAGCGCCGGTTTTCTTCTGCTCATGGTGCTGCTCGTTTTCATGCGTCCGGAGGGTTTGGTTTTCGCTTTGCTGTTCCTGTTCTGGCGCCACTGGGGACACGGATTGGGAAAGCGGTCGCCCTCTTTTATGTGGGGAGAGTTCATCGCCCTTCTGGTTGTGATCGCTGCGGCGTTGGTTTGGAAATGGACTTACTACGGCAATCCCTTGCCGAATACTTACTACGCCAAGATGACCGGCGAGGGCCGGGCGTTTGTCGAGGGATTCAACTATACCCTGGATTTTCTGCGCGAAAACGGCGGCGCAATTCTGGCCGGGCTGTTCCTGGCCAATCTGCTCAACCAGAAAATCTCGCGGGCTTTTCTGCTGGCCACGGTCCTGGTGGCCGTCCAAGCGGGAATCGTGATCGCCGCGGGTGGCGATTGGATGCACTTCTACCGGTTCTTCGTCCCGGTCCTTCCGGTGATCGCGGCTGGTTGCGCCGCCGGTTTGGGCATCATTCTCCTTTTGATCAGGCAAGCTTCCGGAACCGAAAAATTGAACAGCAATTTGGCCCGAAATTGGCCCCTGGTGGTTGTCCTGGCCGGGACTCTGATCGCATCCTATGTGAACATTTACAAAGTCGAACGGGCGACCGGCCGAGAGGTCATGCCTCATGTACAGGGCGGAACCTATCTGACCGACGGTTACCGTCAGACCGCCAAGTGGATCGTCGCCAACACTCCGGCGGGTTCTTCAGTGGCCCTGTGTGATATCGGCCTGGTGGGTTTCTACAGTAAGCGGCCCATCGTCGACATGTTCGGCCTCATCGACCCCCACATTTCCCACCTGGGCGGGCGGCAGCATTTCAAAAGCGACCCCGAATACGTCCTGGCCAAGCAGCCCGACGTGGTGGTTCTGGTTTCATCCGGTGGCGATGATTTTCTCCGGATTCCCGATTCAGAAATGTTTGCCCATCCCGACTTCCATCTGAAGTTTGCCTTGGTGGAAACCATTCCCATCGGGTTCAGAAGTGAAACGATTCGGATTTATCGCAGAAAAAATTGACCTGGATTGGAATCCCACTCCTTCGTGTTGTTGTGACCGGGGAATATCAATAACTTGTATGCGGTGGTTGGAATACTCCTTCACTTCGTGTACGAGGAATTGGGGTCGATTATACAAGCCTGATACAAAAAGGCCCCCCGGGGGACCTTTTCGCTGGTTTTGGAAAAAGGGGGGAAAATGAAATCGAAAGGTACAGATAACTCGAAGCAGTGGGGTATTTGCCTTCTCCTGGCCACCGCAGTTTTCTTGCTCCACGGAATGGCCACCGCCCAGTGTTCCGAGGAAGAAATGGCCGCGGTGTTCATTGTTTCGGGCGTCTACCCGGGAACGGATCTGCAGGTCGAAATGCTTCACCTCCATCGGGTCGGAGAGGCAACCTATCCCGACGAGCAGCAACTTCTTGATGCCATCAACGCTGTGCAGCCCGGCAATTATTATCTGCAGGTCGGATTGGTGGGTCCTCTCTATCACTATTTCAATGAACCCATGGATTTCGGCGGAGTCGCGATCATCGACAGCCGTGACGGAGTCGTCGCCTTTGCCGGGACGGTGGTCTATATGGGTGTCGGCGAACCGAGCTTTCCAGTCGTCTCCACGCACAACTGGAATGCCCTGGCCGGCAGCCTGGCGGCACCTCCTGACAGCCTGGGAGTCATGAATAATCTCTTCTGGCCAGATGACTTTGGTTGGGAATCGCAGTATGGATCCGAAGTGGGCATCGCGGATTCAGTTCTCGATCTTCTGCGGCAGCTCGACGTCCTTCATAGTTTCGCCCAGTGCGGCGACTACTCGGCCATTTCCTATGTCTACACACCATCCGTCGGCGTCATACAGCCCACCTATGCTCAATGTGTCGTGGTCGTGCGAGGGTCTTGCGGTCCGCCATGGAATGGAGCGCCGATATCGATTGAAAGCCAAAGCTGGGGACGGGTGAAGGGGCTTTTCCGTTAAGGCCCCGACCGAACTTTTCACAGGGGAATGTTTTTTTAGAAAAATGTCCCCCCGCCTTGGCAACCTCGGGTGGATATCCAGGAACAAATGCCCTTTAATAGGAGTATCCCTGCAGGCCCGGTGGCTCGAAAAACGAGGCACCCCTTCTTATGATGCATTCCATGATTTTGGGAGGATGACCCGATGAAGATATCCCCGGCCCCTTTCCTCCGCCTGACCCTGGTGGCCGCGCTGGCCATGTTGATGGCCGGCCCCGTGATGGGCCAGGATGATCCGGATGAAGGCGAGACCTTTTCCTGGCCCAAGAAACTTAGCGGCGCCAAGGGTGAAATCATCATCTATCAGCCGCAGATCGAATCTTTTGATGGTAATAAATTGGAATCGCGGGCAGCAATCTCAGTCAAGCCTGCCGGCCAGAAGGACATGATCTTCGGAGCCATGTGGTTCGAATCCCATCTGGCCACCGACATGGAAACCCGCATGGCCACGCTGGAACGCACAAAGGTCACGGCGGCCAAGTTTCTCGACGTGGAACAGGAAAAGGTGGATGAACTGAGCCGGTACCTCGAGAAGGAGATTCCGACCTGGGATATTCCCATCTCCATCGACCGGTTGGTTGCCTCCTTGCCGGATCATCAAGGCGAGGCCGATAATTTCGGCAGCGACGCTCCGCGCATCTTCCACCGAACCGTGCCCACCGTGCTGGTGATCATCGACGGCGATCCCATTCTGACCGAGCTGAACGGATTCGATCTGGAGTACGTGGCCAATTCGGCCTTCTTCATCGTCAAGGACTCGAAGACGGGCTACTACCTGCGCGGCAACGGCATGTGGTTTGTCAGCGACGACATCGGCGGCCCCTGGAAAAAGACCGACGACCTGCCCGGAGAAGTGGCCAAGGTTTCGCAGAAGGTCGAAGAAGAGGAACAGGCCCAGGCGGCCGAAGCCACCGAAGACGCCGCCGCCCTGGAACTGGAGCCCGCTGCGGATGAGCCGGACCCTGAGATCATTGTCACCACCGTGCCGGCCGAACTCATCGTCACCGAAGGTGAACCCGACTTCGCCTCGATCGAAGGCACCCAGCTTCTCTACTTGAAGAACACCGAAAGCGATGTCCTGATGGAAATCGCCAGCCAGCAGTACTACGCCCTGTTCGCGGGCCGCTGGTACCGGGCGGATTCGCTGTCTAGTGACAAATGGGAGTTCGTGCCCTTCGATGAAACCCCCGCTGACTTCGCCAAGATTCCCGCCGGAAGCGATATGGCCACCGTCCTGGCCAGCATTCCGGGGACGACCGAATCGCGCGAGGCCATCCTCGAAACCCAGATTCCCCAGACCGCCGAGGTCGACCGCAAGACCGCCACCTGCGAGGTTTCCTACGACGGCGATCCCAAGTTCGAAACCTGCGGCGACGGCGTGGCCTACGCTCTGAACACGGACAAGTCGGTTCTGTTGATCAATGACAAATACTACTGCGTCGACAACGCGGTGTGGTTCGTGGCAAACGGACCCACGGGGCCCTGGAAGGTCGCCACCGAGGTGCCGGCCGTGGTCCAGGACCTGCCACCGGACTGCCCCGTCTACAACGTCAAATACGTTTACATTTATGATACGACGCCCGAGGTGGTTTACGTGGGTTACACCTCCGGTTACTACGGCTCCTACGTTTGGGGACCTTGCGTGGTCTACGGCACCGGTTGGTATTACCGTCCCTGGTGGGGTTATTACTACTACCCCCGCCCGGTCACCTACGGGTACGGCGTTCACTACAGTCCCTATGGGGGCTGGGGATTTTCCTTCGGGGTCAGTTACGGGTGGATGCACATCGGCGTCGGTTGGGGCCGTCCCTACTACGGGTGCTGGGGCGCTGGGGGTTTCCGCTACGGATACCGGCGGGGATACTGGCACGGCTACAACCGCGGATATAGTCACGGATACAGCCACGGCGCGGCGGCCGGTTATCGGGCCGGATATCGAGCGGGCCAGAACCAGAATCACGCCAATGCCTATCGCAACCGGGCCGATGGTGTGAATCACACGGGCGATGTGCGGGCTCGCGATGGGAAACGTCCCGATGCGGCCGGGGACCGGAAAAACAACGTCTACGCCGATCGCAAAGGCGATGTTTACCGGGACAGGGACGGCAGCTGGGAAAAGAGGGAAGACGGGGGCTGGAAAGAGGACCGCAGTCGTGAGGGAGACCAGAACCGGGATCGCACCCGCGAGGGCGACCGCGAAGGAACCCGCGACACCAAGCCTGCCGAAAGGGATCGGAGTGAACGGGACGAGAGTTCCCGCGAGCGGAAGGATCGGAACGATCGCGACCAGGGGACACGGGATAGAAGTTCCCAAGACCGCGACCGGCAGATGGATCGCGACCGCAGCAACCAGAACCGTGATCGGCAGATGGACCGCGACCGCAGCAACCGCAACCGCGGCAACGAGAGGCAGCGGCAGGCACCCAGCCGTGGTGGTGGTGGATCGCGTCGAGGCGGTGGCGGCGGCCGTCGCCGGTAATAAACCGGATCCGCGTTACTTGGCGCGGCTCCCGCTATTCTGAAGAAGCAGGCCCGCCACGATCAGGACCAGTCCGATGATCGTGGCGGGCAAAATATATTCACCCAGCACGTAGTGGATGAACACCAGGGACAAAAATGGCGCCAGGAAAATGAGGTTGGCGATGCGCGCTGTTGAGGTGGTCAACCGCAGGGCGGTCAACCAGAGTACAAAAGTGAAACCCATCTCGAAGGCCCCCACGTAGGCGCCCCCCAGCAAACCTTCCCAACCAAAGTTCAGATCCGAAAACAGCACCGTCGCCCCCGCCACAAAAGGCAGCGCGAAGGCAAATCCCAGAAACAGGCCGACCACCGGATCGAGATCGCTTTTCGTGTTGCCGATCCAGTAGAGGGCCCAGATAACCGTCGAACCCAGGGCCAGGGCTACGCCCAACGGGTTGGCCACCTGGAAGGTGGTCAGGTCACCACCGGTCGCCAGCACCACCACGCCGAAATAGCAGATCACTCCCGCCAATCCGTGGCGCCAGCCCACCTTCTGCCCCAGCAGGGGCACCGACAGCCAGGACAGGGTCAGCGCCCAGGTGAAGTTCAGCGGCTGGGCCACCTGGGCCGGCAGCAGATCGTAGGCCTTGAATAGCACCAGGTAGTAGATGAAGGGATTGAGCAGGCCCAAACCGAAAGCCCGCTTGTATTGCCGGCCGGTGGCGCAAAGCAACAGATGCATCTTGCCCCGGAAAGCCAGCACCGCCGTCAGCGAAACCAGTGAAAACACGTTGGCCAGCAGCAGCAGCTGGAAATGATCGACATGCCGCAGCGCCAGCTTGAAGGCCGTGGCCACGGTGGACCAGAAAAAGACTGCCGATAGACCTAGAAGAGTGGCTTTGCGTTGGGGGTTCACTTTTTCCCGCTTCCGTACAACTTGTTATTTTGACTGGGCCCCATGCAATGGATCCAAGTCTAACAGAACCCCAAGACACGACAACCCCTGGATGCCGGGTGGACATTATGCCATTTTTCCTTTACAATTATGCCATATGGCACAAATCAAGAAGAGGTAAACATGACCCGCGCCCATACCCTGGAAGAAAGCCAAACCGCTCCTGATGCCAGGAGGTTCTGGCAGATCCTCCTCGAAAACCCGGAAGCCGCTCACCCGTACCTGGTTTTCCTGGGGTTACGGACTTTCGATACGGCCGGCCTTTTGGAGCGATTGAAAAACGGCTTGGCTTTTGCATCGTTCAGCCGGCTGAGAAAAAACATCCATCTCTCCCAGGAGGAGCTGGCGAACCTGGTTCAGATCAGCCCACGCACCCTGGCCCGGCGCCGATCTTTGAAACGCCTGGAAACGGACGAGTCGGACCGACTGGTGCGGCTATCCCGTGTTTTCGGAAAAACCGTGGAACTGTTCGAGGGCAACGACGCTGCGGCGCGCTCCTGGCTTTCCCGAACCCAGCTTGGTCTGGGCGGAAAGCGGCCGCTGGACCTTCTGGGTAGCGAAGTCGGGGCGCGGGAAGTGGAAACCTTGATCGAACGCCTGGAACACGGGGTGTTCACCTGATGGTCGAAGCCTGGCGGGTGGTCAAAAGAAAGCACCTTGAATCGGCCTTTGACGGCGAGGGGGCCCGCCACCACGGAGGCCGCTGGAACAGCCACGGTCGGTCGGTGATCTACCTCGCTGAATCTTCAGCGTTGGCGATCCTGGAAATGCTGGTCCATTTTGAGGTGGAACTTCTGCCCCACTTCGTGGTCATCCCGGTCCGTTTTTCCGAGAAGATGACAACCACCGTTGACCCAACCGGACTGCCCAAAAACTGGCGTGCCCACCCCGGGCCCACCGGACTGAGAAAAATTGGGGATGACTGGTTGAAAAAGGGATCAACCCAGGCTTTGAAGGTGCCCACCGCCGTTGCCCCTACCGGCTGGAACTATTTGCTCAATCCCGCTCACCCGGCTTTTCCCGGCCTGGAAATCGGAGATCCCGTGGACTTCGAAATAGACGCGAGATTGATGGGAATTCGCCGCGGGTAAAGGGATTATTCCACCGCGATGGGATACCCCGCCGCCTCCCAGGCCAGCATGCCGCCCTTGA
>CBDUDB010000120.1:0-7934 GCA_965365795.1 uncultured bacterium
GGCGCCATCGTGATCGCCGCGGACTCGGACCCGTTCGGTGAAAATGATGATTTCGGCGTGGGTGGGTCCGGGACGGTAAGCGCAAACGGGGACTACACCGTTGCCACTCTCACCGACGGCATCTACTGGCCCGCCTGTTTCCTCGACACCAATGACGATGGCGAGATCGATCCTTCCCTGGGCGACGCCATCGGCGCCTACGGCCTCAGCTTCGATCCCATGTCCGGTGATCCCATGTCGATTAGTATTTCCGGGGGCGCATCCATGGAGGATATCGATTTCGAGATCTACGATCCGATGGCCATCGCCGGCAGCTTCAGCTACGTGGGATCTCAATACACCGGTTACTACACGTATTTTGTGGGTTTGTTCGACACGGAGGGATTCGATATCGAAAACCCCGGCGACCCCGTCATCGGCACCGATGGCCAAAGCTGGCCGTGGGACATCGAGTGGACGATCAGTGAATTGGATGATGGGCTGGAGCCGGGCACCTACTATGTCGGGGCCTACCTGGACGTCAACCAAAATCAAATATTCGATGCCGCCGATCCCGGCGGTTTCATTGGAGGTATGACCCCGACGCCCTTCACCGTTGGAAACGGCAGTGACCAGTTGGGTTTGGCTATTGTCTTGGACGATGTGGAAACCGGTTTTGCACCCTGGTCCAGCTGGCCGGGTGACCAGACTGTTGGTGACGGCAAAGACAAATTGCGCCGACTCGTCCGGGTCTTCAAGGAAACGATGAACAAGTAAACTGAGCAAAGGGGGCTCCCACGGGGAGCCTCCTTTTTTATTTCAGTTCAGTTTGATTCAGGAAGATCAGCGGCGTCGGAAAAGTGCCGTAAGGAAGTAGGCTGCCCCGGTCAGCAGGATCGTGACCGCGCCGGCCGGCAGGTCCGGGCCGTAGCTAAGGATCAGGCCGCCGGCCGTCAAAAGAGCGCAGATCACCGTCGCCAGCACCATCATCTGCCACAGGCGTCGGGCAAAGAGGTTGGCCATGGCCGCGGGCAAGGTCAGCAGCGCAATGACCAGGATGATGCCCACCACCGAAACCAGCAGAACCACCGTCAAGGCCGTCAATCCCAGCAGCAGGAAATAGAAGCGCTGCACGTGCACGCCACGCAGCCCGGCGAATTCCCCATCAAAACAGACCGCCAGCAGTTGTTTGTGGAACAAGGCGACGGTGACCATGACGATCACATCCAGAGCGGCGATCAGCCACAGGTCCCGGCTGGTGACCATCAGGATGTTGCCGAACAGGTAACTCATCAAGTCGGTGGTGTAGCCGGGGGTCATGCTGATGAACAGGATGCCGGTGGCCATGCCCATGGCCCACACCGCACCGATGACCGTGTCTTCCCGCTGCTTCAGATGCAGGCTGACCCAGCCGATGACCAGCGCGGCGATCAAGGCCGCGATGACTGCCCCGCCCAGGGGGGACAGGCCTTCGAGGCCGTGCACGACCTGCAGGTAATGAACGATACCGAGCCCCGCCAATACCGAATGGGCGATGCCGCCGGCGATATAGCTGATGCGGCGAATGACCACGAAACTTCCGACCACCCCACAGGGAATACTCACCAGCAAACCAGCCAGAAGGGCGTACTGCAGGAAAGCGTGGGTTTGCAGGGCGTCCCAGAACATGGTCATGATTGGCCACCCAGGTCGTGACCGTCCGCGCTGCACCGGTGATCATGGCGGACCAGGCGCATGTCGCTGCCGTACAAGTCGGCGATGACCTGGCCGGTGATCTCGCTGGTGGGGTGGACGACCACATCCTGCCCGACGCAGACCACGCTGCGCACGTACCCTGAAACGAAACCGAGGTCGTGCGAAACCAGAACGATGGTCAGGCGCTGGTTGAGCTCCTGAAGTAGGCGGTAAAAGCCTTCCTCGATATGGGCGTCCAGACCGGCCGTGGGTTCATCCAGCAGGAGCAGGTCCGGCTGGCCGGCCAGGGCCCGGGCGATCAGGACTCGTTGTTTCTGGCCGCCGCTGAGCGAGGCGAAGTGGTGGCCGGCGTGGTCGGCCAAACCGACCTCGTCGAGGGTGCGTGTGGCCTCCTTGCGGTCGTTGGTTTTCCAGGCGCCCCAGGCGGGGGTTTTGCCCAGACGTCCCATCAAGACCACGTCCATGGCGCTGACCGGAAAGAGGGGATCCAGCCGGGGGTGCTGAGGCACGTAGCCGATGCGGCCTCGGGAACGGTCGGGGCTTTTTCCGAAGACCTCGATCGAGCCGGCCGTGGGCTTCAACAGGCCCAGGGCGATCTTCAAAAGTGTCGTCTTGCCGCTGCCGTTGGGACCGACCACACAGACGAAGTCACCCTCGGGAATGGAAATATTGACGTTCTGAAGAACCGGCTTGCCGCCGTAGCCGAATTCCAGATCCCGGCAGGTGAGGGCGCCGCTCATGAGCCCTCCTCGGATGATCCAGAGGAATCTTCACCGGCGAAGAGGTCGGCGAGTGTCTGGGCCATGTACAGGAGGTTGGCTTCGTAGTCGGCGGCCAAAGGATCCAGGACGACGATATCGGCCTCGATGGCGGCGGCCACCGTTTCGGCGGATTTTTGAGAGAACTGCGGCTGAATAATGACCGCCTGCGCCCCGGATTTTCGGGCGCGTTCGATGACCTCGGCCAGGTGGCGTGGTCCCGGTTCGTGGCCGTCCGCTTCGACCGCAACTTGGACCAACCCGTAGGCGGCGGCGAAATGGCCGAAGGCCGGGTGGAAAACCACGAATAGCCGCCCCCGGTAGGGGGACAGGAGTTCGCGGGCCTGGGTGTCGACAACTGCCAAACGATTTTTCAGGGTGGAGCATCGTTCCTGAATGATTTGGGCATCTGCGGGGGTGAATGATATCAGCCGGTTGCAGATGGTGTCGGCCATGGCCATGGCTTGGGCAGGGTCCAACCATGTGTGGGGATCGTGGTCGTGGTTATGATTGTGCCCGACAGGCCGGGGGCCTGCGACCACCGGAGCTTTTGGCAAGGCCAGGATGCGGGGAATGAGTCCCTGCTCGAAGGGAACCCCGGCGGCCAGAAACAGGTCGGCCTGTTCCAGAACGGCCATCTGTTTGGGCGTCGGTTCATAGGTGGCGGGGGAATGGCCGGGTCCAACAAGGACCGAGACTTCGACCAAGTCGCCGCCGATATTTTCAACAAACCAGGCCTGGGGCTGAATGCTGACGGTGATCCGCAGGGGATCGGCTCCAGCCGAACCGGGGATCACGCAACAAATCCCCGAAACCAGCCAAACCAGGACAAAAGTTACCATCCCCAGGTTGGGCGAGGTACGCGTGGGGGATGTGGGAGATCCAATCATGTTTCTAAACCACCTTTTCGTGCCGGGCCCATGATAACGGGTGGACCTTGATGTGCAAACCGCGAATAACCCAATCGTCCAGGGTGTCGTCCTTGAACCGGTTGATATTTGTCCTCAAAACCTGTCGATAATTCATCTTGTAGGGTGCCATCGGGGCCCATATCCTAGGTCCCTGGTCGACAATTGTGTTCTCCGTCCGGGGAGGTTTTCCATGCTCCGATTGATTTTGCCCGTTGCGGGAATTTTCCTGCTGATTCCGGGCATGGCTGCAGGCGGCGCTTCTTTCGTCGAATTATTCGATGTTCCGGCCGGCGCCAGTTACATCGGGTCGGAATCATGCCTCGACTGCCATGATGATGTCGGGGATTTCTACGCCAACTCCCCCCACGCCGTAGAGCGCGGACTGGTCATCCCCGGAACGGGAATAGCCGGCTGCGAAGCCTGTCATGGACCCGGCAGCCTTCACGTCGATGAGGATGGGGATGGATTCATCATCGGGCCCATGGTCCTTGCCAACCAGGGGCAGGGCGTAAAAGTCGGCATGTGTACTCAATGCCATGCGAACCAGGGCCTGGAGTGGACAGGCAGTCCACACGCGGGGACCGATATTTACTGCGCGAGTTGCCACAATGACCAGGTCCATTTCGCAAGTGGTGTCACCCCGGTCACCAGTTTCCGAAATAAAGGCGAATTCTGCCTGCAATGTCACGTTGCCCAGACCACGGATTTCCGTCTCCCTTTCCGTCATCGGGTTCTGGAGGGTCAGATCGATTGCCAGGATTGTCACGATCCCCACGCGGGATTCGATCAAACCGCCTGGAACGGTCTGAATAAAGTCTGCCTGACTTGCCATATGGAAATGGAAGGCCCCTTCGTCTATGAACACGACGGCGTGTCGGGCGAGGAGTGCGTTGCCTGCCACCGGCCCCACGGTTCGAACCACGACAAATTGCTGGTCACCGAGTCCAACAGCCTTTGCCTGCAATGTCATTTTGAGCAGGGATTCAATGCCTCCGGCGGTTGGGAGATCGGCGACGTGGGACACGAGGGTATTCTCATCGATGAAGCCCGCTGCTACGACTGCCACACCGAAATCCACGGCTCGAATGTCGATCCGAACTTCAAGGACCAGTAAAGGAGTGCGACCATGAAGATGAAAAGGACAACGACCATATCGGTCCTGGGCCTGGCGCTTCTGGCGTGCGCCTTGCCGACCTTGGCTGCCGAAACGGTGGACCTACCGGCTCAGGAAGGCCGCATGTGGGCTCCAGTCGGCGACGTGATCGGACAGGACAACCACTATTCCGGAACGGCCCAGGCCAAGGATGCCCAGGGCAACGAGGCCAAGGGGGCCGAGGATTGGCAGCTGGTGCAAAAGAACTCTTGGGCCGGTCTGTTCGGTTTGTTCCATACAATGGACAACGGCAAGAGGTACTGGCTCCGCGCTTCGGGCGACAACGGCGGAACGGGGGGGCCGGTTGGAAAATACAACCTGGGGGGCAATGATCCCGGCAAATACAACTGGTTGGTCGACTACCGGGATTTTGACTACTTCTATGATCGCTCCAGCGAAATGAGATCGCTGGATTTCGCCGCGCCGCCACCGCCTCCGGAACTCGGTGGTTTGCCCAAACTGAATTGGAAAAGAGCCCGGCTGGGCCTCAATGTGCGCCTTTCGGACAAGGTCAATGTGGCAGGCGGATACAACCTGAAACGTCGCCGGGGCTGCAAGGGAAGCCTGCTGCGCGGATTGGGTAACACGGGCGACTCCGCCCCCGGCCACAAGCGATACGCCATCACCACCAACGAATTCTGGGGCGGCATCGGATTTGCCACCGGCAACTTTGGTTCGGATCTGAACCTGAGTTACGACGCCACCGAAGGGACCCGGAACCATGTGGGCCAGCACACCTATACCGACGACCAGACCCGCTTCCGTGCCAAGCTCGGACTCGATTATTCCCTGAGCGAGAATTTCAAGCTGACCGGACATGGAAGTACGTCCAAGCTGGAAAACACCGGAAAAGAAGGTACCGGAACCAGCATCTACAACCTCAAAGGAGAGACCACCACCAATGCTGGCCGGCTCGGTGTGCTGGCGCGGTTGGGCAAGTCGGCCAACCTGAGTGCGTCGGCCAATTTCCGCAATCTGGATACGGATGCCCAGACGCACCTTGCCGCGGACGTTCAGCAGGCTACCGACCGTAAGCGGGACAGCCAGGATTATCGGGTCGGCCTGACCTATCACGGTATCGCCAAGACCCATCTGCGACTGGGTTACCGGTATGGGACATCCAATATGGAAGAATCAATGGCTGAAGATGACCTTCCCGGCGGCAGCCAGGTTGGCCGTTACCAGATCAACGACGAGAAAAAATCGCGCCAGGATCTGGACTTCCGGGGCCGGTATCGGTTCAGCCGCACGGCCAACCTCAAGGCGGTTGTTTCGTGGCAGAATACGGACGTGGACCAGAACAATCCCGTTCTCTCGGATCCGGCCGATCCTTTGCATTTCTGGATGGGTGACCGCAACCGGGACCGATTACACTGGAAACTGGCCCTGCGTACCCGCCCCTGGAAGACGGTCCGCTTTGACATCGGGTACCAGTCCATCGACCAGACCTACGAGCGGAAAGATGCCGCCCAGAGCGAGACCACCTGGAAAGCCAGTCGGGGAATCGCCAATATCAACTGGATGCCCCTGGACATCCTGACGGTGTACGGCATGTTCTCCTACGGTGGGGAAAAGTACGCTCTGACCGGTGATCCCGTGCCAACCGCCGAGATGAATGCTATCGCCTACGATGGTGCGACCATGCGCTTCACTCCGGGGGCCACCTTGGTCTTGGCCAAGGACCTTCATGTCGAGGGGTACTTTGAAGGGGTCCGCTTCGAGGACAAGGGCAATGACCCGACCATCCAGAAGTTGCAGGCCGATCACAATCGGCTCCTCCTGCGCGCCGGTTACGAATTCAAGCCGGAGATTAGATTGACGGCTTCCTACACCCGGAACGAGTTCGAGGAGAACAGGTGGGATGATTACATCCACAACCTGTACGCCTTGTCGCTCTCCGGGACTTTCTAAAATACCTGGTAGTCAGAAGAAAGGAGCCACGCCTTGGGCGTGGCTCCTTTTGGTTGTTGGAAAGACTGGGGACTAGTTGCGAGCCAGGGCTTTCGCCGTGTCGTGCATCCCGCGGCCGGTGCCGTCGTTGCCCGTCACGAAATCCGAAAGTTCCTGCAGGGTCTTGTAGGACGCCGTGCCCTCCCCGCCGACTTCAGACGCGTGGCAGCTATAGCAGGCAAAGTCCAGGGTCACGGCGGCCTGACCTGCCTCGTCCATCTTGACGAGCTTTCCGTCGGCGTTGAACATGCCGTCGGTCTTGCCGACAGGATCACTGTTGATGTTGAAGATGTGAGTGCGGATATCACCCACGTATTCATTCAGCTTGATGGCCGACTTGGAAGCCTTGGGCATGTGGCAGGTCACACAGTTTGGCGCACCGTTGTGTTTCAGGTTCGCTCCGTCGTAGTCCTGGTCGGAACCGCCGGCGACCGAGTGGCAGTCGACGCAATCCGTGGTCGTGCCGATACCAGGCATGATGCCATCGAACTTGACCGAGCTGTGGGGGTCGTGGCAGGTGTTGCAGCCGATGGCGCTGTTGTGGGGGGAGTGCAGCCACTCGTCGTACTGCTCGTGATGCTTGATGAACCCGCCGCTGGCGGCGATCCGGTTCTCGGAATCACGCGTGTGGCACTGGCCGCAAAGCGCGGACGAAGTGTCCTTGGTCATCGCGAAGTCACCAGGAGCGGCCACATGCCGGGTACCCATGCCGTGGCACTGCTCGCAGTGGACGCCGCCGGCGAAGAACGTGCCGGTCATGCCTTCCAGGCCGTCCTGGTTGTTGGTGGCGTCATTGTCGTCGGAATCGACCCACCCGGTGGTGTGGCATTTGCCGCAGTCATAGGGCTTGGTGCCGATGGGATCGTTGGGATGGTAGACCACCCGCGACCCGTCTTCGAAGTTGTACTGGGTGTCGTCGTTCTGGGTAATGATGTAGCCGTCGTTGTCGATCCAGCGCATCTTCCAGCCGTAGCCGCCGATGGTGTAGGAGATGTCGGCCCATCCATAACCCAGAGGCGGCTCGACGGGATCCATGGGGAAAGCGGACATTTCGGGGAACAGAAGGTCAGGCCGGACGCCCTCGATCTTGGTCAACTTGTAGGGATGGCCGGATTTTACCCATTTATCGAAGTTGTCTTGATGGCAAGTCATGCATTTGTCAGAGCCGGCGAAAGCCAGGTCCGGAATGGTGGCCGGAGGGGTGGTGGTGTCGCAGTCCTCCGAGCAACCCGTGAAAATCAAGGCACCGGCCAGAAGTGCCAGTAGAATGATCAGATGCTTCATCATTGGTCCGTCTCCTCTGAATAATATGGACGACACGATTGGTCCTCTAAAACTTTAACAACCTTCGGCCAACACCCTTCAGTTTACTAGTCTTTAATTATCTAATGATTGTCGAAAACCAATCTCACTGTAACTGCCTATTATTGTGAGATTTATGCATTCTGGACAAACCGGGCTAAATTATTGTCAATCATACATTTGCAA
>CBDUDB010000121.1:0-7909 GCA_965365795.1 uncultured bacterium
ATGGCGTTCATCGTTCCGTCAGGTACTGGAAGACCGCCTCGAGGCTGTCGTCCAGGGTGAGAATTTCGTCCACCGTCAAATCGTTTTCCAGGATCCAGCCGGGCAGGGCGCGATAGAAACCCAGGGCGTGGTCGGTACGTACGATGACCCGGTCGCTGTCGGGCATGTTTTCGACCTCGACACCGACCACGTGTTCGCGCCCGATCAGGAAACCGGCCAGGCCGCGGCAATCGGCCGAAACCAGGGCAACGGTCGTGGGATGTTCGGGGATCTTGTCGCGAATTTCGGTCACGCTGCCCTCGGCCAGCACCTTGCCCCGGTCGATCAGGATGATCTGGTGGGTCATGCTTTCCACTTCGGGCAGGATGTGGCTCGACACAAGCACCGTACGCCCTGCGGCCCCCAGCTCGCGCACCAGGTCGATGGACTGCTTGCGTGAAACCGGATCCATGCCGTTCAAGGGCTCGTCCAGAAATATGACGTCCGGATCGTGGGCCAGGGCCTGAGCCAGCTTGATCTTCTGGCGCATGCCCTTGGAATAGCCACCCAGACGGCGGCCGGCGGCGGCGGTCAGTTGGAACCGGTCCAGCCAGTAGTCCACCCGACGTGCGACTTCAGTCTTGTCGAATCCCATCAGACGGATCATCAGCGACAGGAATTCCTTACCGGTCATCCAGTCGGGCAGGGCGTCGCTTTCGGGACAGAAGCCCACCCGGCGGTACCAGCCGACATCTTCACGCAGCTTCTTGCCGAAAACCCTCACGCTGCCGTGGCTGGGTTCGATCAGACCGGCCAGCATCTTGAACAGCGTGGATTTGCCCGCGCCGTTGGCGCCCAGCAGCCCGACCACGCCGGTGCCCACGTTCAGGGTGCAGTTGTTCACGGCGATGACCTCGCCGAACCACTTGCCGACCCGGTCGGCACTGACCCGGGCCTCGGTGCTGCCCACGCCCGCGCCCATCATGAGACCACCTCCACCGGACGGATCCGGTTGCGCATGACCAGGACAGCCAACACCGTCCAGGCGGTCACGATCAGCAGACTGATCCAGGGGTTCACCTCAAGGCGCGGCGGGCCGCCGAAAATCAGGGATCCAGCGTTGTGGTAGTTGCCCAGGAAATTTACGGCTTGCAGCGATCCCTTGCCCAGCCCCTCGGCAATGGCGCCGATGGTCTCTGTCCCCGATACCATGATCGTCCACCAGACCATGACGAAGATGGAGCGGGTCCCCAGGGAGGAAAAGGCCAGCAGAACCAGACTGATGCTGCCGCCGGCCAGCAGGCAATAGACCGTGGCCCGCAGGGGTGTCAGCAGGAGAAGATCCATGCCCGTCGCCTCAGGCGCGATCAGATAGGAAAAGATGCACAGGGCGTAAACTGGAAACAGCGTGATCAGGCAGTAGTAGAAGATCACGATCAACGCCTTGCCCCCGATGTAGGAATTCAACCCCAGGGGCCGCGAAAAATATAGAGAAAGCCCGTTGTCCCGGCGGTCCGTTGCCACCAGGCCCGCGCCCACGATCGCCAAAAAGACGAACACGAAAAAGCGCTGTCCTTCAATGAAGGCCAGAAAGCCCTCCGGTTCGATGCTGGTCCAGCCGCCGCCCAACAGATCGGCGATATCGCCGGCCTTGAGCTTGAAGTAGATGATACCGCCCTTGACGATGGCCGGTATCCAGCCCAGCAGCATCAGCATCAGCAGCCAGCGCCTTTTCAAGGGCTCGGCGATGCCCCGCCGGGCGATGATCCACCACGCCGGCCAGGCCCGCCCTGCGGAGGGTTCCCAATGGGTGTAACCGCGGTCGTAGACTGGCATATCTCAGGCCTCCACCATGCGATAGAATTCGTCAGCCAGGGACACGGGTCGGCGGCGCAGGCGGCGCAGAGCGAAATCGTTGGCCGCGGCCACACCCAGGATGGCGTTGACCCCGGCGGCGGTGTCGAATCCCTCCTGGTCATCGGTACCGGCAGTTTTTCCCGGAAGCTTCGACAGGTCCAGGGTCACCAGGTGCAAGCGGCCGTCGGCCATCACCTCGGCGCCCATCTCTTCGAGCCCGGCCAGGAATCCTTCTTCGCCCCCGAAACCCTCCACCTCGAAAACCTGGCGGGGTTCGCGCGCGTGGGTGTCGACAACCTGGCGGGACAGCAGTTTCCCGTCCCTGAGAACGAGGATTTCCCGGCACACGGCCTCCACGTCGGCCAGCAGATGCGTCGAGAGGATGACGCCCAGGTCCTTGTTCCAGGCCAGATCGCGGATCAGTTCGAGAATGGAGACCCGGCCGCGCGGATCGAGGCCACTGGTGGGTTCGTCCAGAAAAAGCCAATCGGGATCGTGGACCAGGCCCTGGGCCAGCTTCAACCGCTGCTTCATGCCCTGGCTGTACTTGTCACACATGCGGTAGCGTTCATCCGCCAATCCCACGTAGTGCAGGACCTCGTGGGCCCGCTGCATGGCGTCGCGCGCGGGCATGCCGGACAGTTCGCCCAGATAGGCCACCAGGCCGACGCCGCTCATGCCGGGGATGATGCCGCCCCGCTCGGGCATCCAGCCCAATCCGGCCCGCGCCAACCGGGCCTGGGCGGCCATGTCATAGCCCAGCACCTTGACCTGACCAGCTTTCAAGGGCACCTGGCCCAGCAGGCAGCGCAAAAGAGTGGTCTTGCCCGACCCGTTGGGTCCCAGCAGGCCGACCGCGCCCTTTTCGAGGGTGAATTCGACCCCCTTGAGCACCGGCTCTTTGAGGTAGGCAAAGGTCAGGTTCTTGACCTGGAGGGAATAGTCGTTCCCCGTTTTGCTACGGTTGACTTTGATGATCGGCCCTTCCATTATCGAATCGAAATCAGGATTCCGGTTAGACGATTCTGATCAGCGATTGTTTCAGTTCGCCACGAAAATGGGAATCGTTTTCTTGCTCGGGAACCCGTCCCGGTACTCCAGGAGGCCAAGATGTCCCCCAATATTTCCCGCAATATCACACGGAACTGGATCCAGACCGCCGAATCCGTGACCGCCGGCCACGCCGACAAGATCTGCGACCTCATCGCCGACGACATCCTCGACGCCATCCTGACCGAGGACCGCTACGCCCGCGTTTCCTGCGAGGTCATGGTCACCACCGGCATGGTCATCGTCACCGGCCAGATCACCACCAAAGCCTACCTGGACATCACCGGCACGGTCAGGGAAACCATTCGGCGGGTGGGCTACAACGATCCCACCATCGGCTTCGATCACAACAGCTGCGCGGTGCTGGTCATGCTCGAGGAGCAATCCGGTGACGTGGCCCTCGGCGTGGACCGCAAGGGCGCCGGCGATCAGGGCGTTTGCGTGGGATTCGCCACGGACGAAGGCCGCCGTCTACCCGTCGACACCCATTTCATGCCCGTGCCGGCCTTTTTTGCCAACCGCCTCATGGAAAAACTGTCCGCCGTCCGCGCCGCCGGCAAGTTGCCCTACATCTATCCTGACGGAAAGGGCCAGGTTTCGGTTCGGTACAAAAACGACAAACCCGTGGGACTGGACAACGTGGTGCTGTCGGCCCACCACCACGCCGACACGGACATGGCCCAGCTGCGCCGGGACCTGCGGCGCCTGGTCATCAACCCCGTGTTGAAACCGACCGGCCTGCTGGACAAGAACACGAGGGTGATGATCAATCCCGTGGGCGCCTTCAGCGAAGGCGGTCCGCGCGCCGATGCCGGACTGACCGGGCGAAAGATCACCGTGGACTGTTACGGCCCCGCCTGCGGCCACGGCGGCAGCGCCTTCAGCGGCAAGGACCCCACAAAACCTGATCGTAGCGGCAGTTACGGTGCCCGCTGGGCGGCCAAGAACGTGGTCGCTGCCGGCCTGGCCCATCGCTGCGCCGTGGAGGTCAGTTACGTGATCGGCATGCCACATCCGGTGTCCCTCACCCTGGATACCTTCGGAACCGGTAAGTTGTCCGACGACAAGCTGGCCGCCATCGTGGACGCCGAGTTCGACCTGTCCCCCGCGGGCATCATCGAAAGTCTTGACCTCAGGCGTCCCATCTACGCCGACACCGCCGTCTACGGCCACTTCGGCCGGCCGGACAAGGACTTCTCCTGGGAAAATCTCGACAAGGTGCCCGACCTCAAAAAACACCTGCCCAGAACGCGCAAGGGAGGCAAGTGATGGCTGCCAAGAACCGTGAACCCGGCTTCGCCACGCTGTGCATCCACGGCAAGAAGCACCTGGACAAACACGAGGGTGAAAAGCCCATCCGCGCGGTGAGTACGCCCATTTTTCAGAGTTCCACCTTCGCTTTCGAAAACGCCGAACACGGAGCCGCCGTGTTCCGGGGCGAGGACAACAGCTACGTCTACACGCGGCTGGGCAACCCGACCCAGGCCGCCCTGGAAACGGAAATGGCGTACCTGGAAAAGGGCGAAGCGGCGCTGGCTCTGGCCAGCGGCATGGCCGCCGCCACGACAGCCGTATTGACCTGCTGTCAGGCGGGCGATCACATCGTGTCCGGGGACACGTTGTACGGGGGCACGCACCAGCTTTTCACCCAGACCCTGCCCCGGCTGGGGATCAACGTCACCGAGGTTCCCGCCTACGACCCGGCCAATTTCGCCAAGGCCATCACCAAAAAAACCAAGCTGGTCTACCTGGAAACTCCGGCCAATCCGACCCTGGTGCTGACGGATATCGCGGCAGTGGCCAAGATCGCCCGGGCCAAGGGAATACCCGTGCTGGTGGACAACACCTTCTGCACGCCCTATCTGCAGAATCCGCTCGAACTGGGCGCGGACATCGTCCTGCATTCGGCCACCAAGTACATCGGTGGGCACGGCGATACCGTGGCCGGCATCCTCGTGGGGTCGGCCGACTGGATGATGCAGGCCAGGATGGAAACCCTGCGCGATGTGGGCGGCTGCATCTCCCCCTTCAACGCCTGGCTACTGCTGCGCGGTTTGAAGACCCTGCCCGTGCGCATGGACCGGCACATGACCAACGCCATGGAGGTGGCCCAGTTCCTCAGCTACCACCCCAAGGTGGACAAGGTCATCTACCCCGGTTTGAAGACCCACCCCCAGCACGACCTGGCCGCCCGTCAACAGCGTGGTTTCGGGGGCATGATCAGTTTCATGGTCAGCGGCGGGAACAAAATTTCAGGCCGGGAAGCCGGCCGGATCGTGATGGATACTGTGGAGCTGTGCACCCTGGCGGTGAGTCTGGGCGACGTCGACACCCTGATCGAACACCCGGCCACCATGACCCACTCGACCTACAACGAAGAAGAGCTGCTCAAGGTGGGCATCGATCCGGCCATGGTCAGGCTTTCGGTGGGCCTGGAAAATGTCGAGGACATCATCGCCGATCTCCGACAGGCTCTGTCGAAAATCTGACCGATCAGGGCGTGACACCCATTTCGGCCAGCAGACGATCGGCCTCGCCGATACGCCAGGTCACCCATAAAACGTAACGGATGTCGACCCCGATGGACCGGCTGTAGCTGTGGTCCCAGGCGAAGTCGTTGATGGTCGCCTCCCAGGCCCGGTCGAAGTTCAGGCCCACCACCTCGCCGTTCGCATTGAACACCGGACTGCCCGAGTTGCCACCCGTGGTATCGGTGCTGTAGAGGATGTTGACCGGCACCCCACCCAGTTCCTCGCTGGCGAAAGCGCCAAATTCTCCGGCGGCCACTTTTTCCTTCACCTTCGCCGGCAGAGCGAAAGGTTTGGCGCCCGTATCTTTCTCCAATAGCCCGTGCACCGTGGTCAGGGGCCTCAGCCATACCGCGTCGCGGGGCGTGTAACCCTCGATCCGGCCATAGGTGAAACGCAGGGTGCCGTTGGCGTCGGGTACAAAATCGGCGCCGAAGTACTCACGGCGGACATCCACCAGCCCCGCCTGCAGGGGGTCGAGCCGGCCCTTGCGACGTTTGCCGTCCTCCCTCTGCTGCACCCACGGTTCGTACAAAGCGGCCGCCAGTTCGAGGAAGGGGTCGGAAAGTTCATGGAGTTGAGCTGTCGACATGTTCATGGCCTGCAACAGGTATTCTTCGTTCATCAATGGGGATGCTTTGAACATCCCGCCCAAATAGCGGGCCGCGGCGGTGGCGCCCCTTTCCCCGAGCAGCCCCTCGAGTTCTCCCACCTGCGCCTGGGCCACTCCTTCGGCCCTGACCAGCAGTTCGGCCATGATCACCCGGTCCACCTCGGCGTCATATCTCTGGGCCATGTTTTTGAGTAGGTTGATGGTCTGGTCCAGGTTGCGGTCCATGTAGGCCTGTTCCCGTTCGGTCTCGGGCTTGGTTTTTTCCTGGGCGTTTTCCCAGACGATCAGGGCCGCGCGCATGATCTCCGGGCTGCGAAGCATGAATCGAAGCCACAGCTCGTCCGGAGCGTTTGTTGCGCGTTCCTCGTAGTAGGCATCCAGACCTGACAGGACATCGCCGAACATTCTTTTCCGGTTTTCATCGGATTCGATGAACTCCTGGAGATGTTTTTCTTCTTCCCGCTTTTTTTCCAGCAGGTTCAACCGCTCGAATCCCTGCAGCTTTCCCCGGAAGTTTTTGAAGGTGTTGTGCAGACTCCTCAACCGCGAGGCCAAGGCCAGCCGGTGCTCATCGCTGGCGGCGGACAGGATTTCCATCTGATCGATCTGCCACCCATACCAGTCAACGAACCAAGGCAGGTGGACCTGGCCGAGGTAGGTCAGAAACGCGGCCGGACGGTGCCGGTAGGTTTTCCCCGGGTAGCCGAGGATGAACACCATATCTTCCTCATCCACCCCGGCGGCCGAAACCTGCAGGACCTTCTTGGGCTGGTAGGGAACATTGTCAGTGGAGTATTCGGCCGGACCTCCATCGGGGTCGACATAGGCCCTCATGAAAGCAAAATCCCCCGAATGGCGCGGCCAGATCCAGTTGTCGACCTCGCCCCCGAACTTGGCCAGGTCCTCGGGCGGAGCGTAGACCAGACGCACGTCCTTCAGGTAGGTATAGAAAAAGAGCACGTAGTTTTTGCCGAGGAACATCTCATTCACTTCGGCCCTGATGCCCGGGTTCTTCTTTTCCTCGTCCAGACTGATTTCCTTCATCTTCTTTTCGATGGCCCGGGTCCGCTCCAGTGGGGACATCTTTTCGGTCACAACCCCCAGGACCTCAGCCGATACGTCCCGGTAACTCTCGGTGATGCGCACGGTGTAACCCACGGCGGGAAATTCATCGGCCAGACTGGCGGCGGAAAAACCATCGGTCAGGAAATCATTCCCATCGGTGCTGGCGTTCCGGACCGCGCCGTAGGCACAGTGGTGGTTGGTCAGGATCAGGCCGCGATCCGAAACGAAAGAGCCGGTGCATCCTCCCAGCTTGCAGATCCCATCCACCAGGGCCAGCCCGTCCGGGTTGTAGATGGCCGCCTGGTCCACGGCCAGGCCGGCGGCGGTCAAATCCAGTGCCCCCAGTTCACTCATGGGGTACATGCCTTCTTCGGCCATGGCTCCCAGGCCCAGAGTCATGGCCAGAAGCGAAGTTGCCAGGCCGAAGATAAGCTGGCGAGCCGAAATCATGATTTTCTCCTGAGTTCTGTCTTGATGGTCCGGAAAAATTCCAAGCACTGGGGATTGGCCAGAGCGTCCGCGTTGTCAACGGTGCGGTCGTGCAAAATGTTCCGCACCGCTATTTCCACCGTCTTGCCGCTGATTGTCCGAGGGATGTCGGGCGCCTGCCGGATAATCGCCGGCACGTGCCGTGGCGATTTTTCCTGACGGATCTTTTGGCGGAGGCCGTCCTCCAGATCCTGATCCAGATCCAGGCCCTCGCGCAGGACGACAAACAGGACAATTTCTACGTCCGCAGCGCCCTGCAAACCCACGACTAAGCTGTCGATCACCTGGTCGAACTGGGCGACCACCCGGTAGATTTCCGCCGTGCCGA
>CBDUDB010000122.1:0-7903 GCA_965365795.1 uncultured bacterium
GCCGAAAGGTAGTACCGCTCCGCCTTGGCGGCACCGCCCAGCCGCGCATACAGGTTGCCCAGGTTGAAGCCCGCGAAGGAGAAATCGAGGGAATACGCCATGGCCTCCTGGTATTCCTCAAGACCCGTGACCAGAGCTTCAAGTTGGTAGGGTTTGAGAAGTTCCGCCGGGGCGTCGGCCAGCCGGGAAGCGGCCATGATCCGGACCGAGCGAATGGGATCGAACAGCAACGGGGCCAGAAGGTCGACCAGCTTTTCAGCGGTCTCGGCCCCCGCGATGTTGACGGCGGTGTAACGGACCAGGGCATTTTCGTCGGCCAGGGCCCTGGCATACGCGGCGGCAACTTCGGGGGATTGATAGTTCGGCAAAAGCGACAGCGCCGTTGCCCGGACCATGGCGGGATAGAGCATATCCCCCGCCAGGCGAATCAATCCGTCCCTGGCCTCCGGTGTTCCCCTTCGACCCCCGGCCAGGGTCGTCCCGTAGTGAGGTTTCCGGGCCAGCCCGTACCACTTTTCGTAGTGCTCCACCGACCAGGCGACGGACTTGTCGCCGTGACAGCCGGCCGCGTTGCAGGAGTTGGGGCTGCCGGTTTTTTGACTCAGGTCAGGACGCGGCACCCGGAGGCTGTGGTCGGCCCGTTCATCGATCACCATGTAAGACTGTTCGGACATGTGGCACTTGACGCACAGGGCGCCGTCGCTGGGTTGGCCCTCGTGGATCTTCTTGTGGAAATGGTGATCGTAGCTGTCGTAGGTCTCCGCCAGATGGCATTGCAGGCAAAGGTCATTACCCTCGTACTTGAGTTTCAAGCTGTGCGAATCGTGGCAGTCGGCGCAGCTGACGTCGTTGGCGAACATCTTGCTCTGCACGAAAGAGCCGTAAACGTAAACTTCGTCAAGTATCTGGCCGTCGGCGTGGTACAGACCCTCATCGAGGGTTGTCGGCGCCAGATTTTCCAGCAGATGCCCGGCGGTGTGATCGTAATCACCCAGGATGGCCCGCCGCGAATGGCAGGGGGCGCAGAGATTGACCAGCTCCACGGTTTCCAGGTTCCGGGTGGGCACCGCCAGGCCAAAGTCCGCGACTTCAGGACGCGCCATGGGTTGGATCTTGGCCCATTCCACATGATCCGAACCCGGTCCGTGACAGGCCTCACAGCTGACATCGATCTCGAACCAGGTCGTGTTGAAGGTTTTCGTATTCGGGTCGTAACCTTTTTTCAGATCCGTGGAATGGCACTCGGCGCACATGCCGTTCCAGTTCTGCCCGCCTCCGGTCCAGCTCAGCCAGTCGTCCTGCGGGATATCCTGGTCTTGATAAAGATCGAACCAACGGCCCAGTTCGACGTCCCAGGCAATGGTCAGGCACTGCAACCGGCCCCCGGGAAAAGGGACCAGGTATTGTTGCAGCGGTTCGTGGCCGAAGGTGTGGGTGATCTCGAAATCGGCCATCTGGCCGCCGGGACCCGCGGTGTTGACGAAGAATTTACCATCGCGCTTGAAAAAGCGGGTCGTGACACCCTTGCTGGTGAATTCGGCCTGGTTGAAATCGCCCAGGACTGTGCTGTCGGCCGCCACGTCCATGGCCTTGTCGTGGTCGCTGGTCAGCCAGGATTTGAATTCGGGTTCATGGCAGGACTTGCACTCGTTCCGGCCGACAAAAGTGGGTGCGGCTTTTTCTTGCGGAAGGTCCGGGGCGGCCCCCTGGCGAAACACGTAAACCGGAATCAGGAGGACAAGGACCGCCAGACCCGCCAGGCCGATGGTTTGCCATCTTTGCAGAGACTCGCTCATGGCACCGCGACCTGGGCGGTTTCGAATTTTTGCCGCCGGATGGCCTGGCTGAGGTCCACCTTCACGATGCCGTTTTCGATCCGGACGGCATACATGTCCAGGGCCCGGTCCGCGGGCGGACTCAGCACTTCGCCGGTGATGTCGAACACCGAGGCGTGGCAGGGGCAAGCGAACCGCTGGTCCTTTTCGACCCAGGGAACGGTGCACCCCAGGTGGGTGCAGGTGCGGCCCAGCGCCAGGAAGCCGCCGTCGGTCAATCGCGACAGGTAGAATCGTCCTTCGGGGAAAGCGGTGACCGATCCGGGTTCGAACCGGTCGACGGGCCCGGCGATATGGATCTGGTCGCCGGCCTTATCCGCGCGCCTGCGGTTGCGAGGTTTCAGGAGATCAAACCCGATCCACAGAAATTGAAGGGTCACCACCGCGCCCAAGACCAACCAGACCTTGCCGAGAAAACCCCTGCGGGAACGGTCGGTCGGTTCGGTTTCCTGTGGTCTGGTCTCGTGGTCGCTCACGCGCAGTTCTCCATTTTGATTTTTCTACCAGGGCCAGGCCAGGGCCATGCCCTCGCCGCGGAACCAGTACGCCGTCACGGTCATGACGGCAAAGGCCACCGCCAACAGGACAAAAACGGCCTGGTCGGCTTCTTCACGACTCACGCCCATCCGCTTGCGAAGTACCAGACGGAAACCGTACACGGCCGCGGCCAGAATCAGGAACGGCAACAGTCCGCGCCCTATGACCGCTGGCATCCCGTCCTGGAAGGGTGTCGATTGCAGCCACCTGTCGTCGGCGATGATCAACAGCGGCGTGATGACCAGTGCGGCCAGCGAGGCAATCAGCGCCGATCTTCTCCCTTTTCGGGAAACAAACAGAACCCCCGCGGTGTCGCTTTCGGGCCGGCGGTAGGGCCACCAGATCAGTCCGATCGCCGCGGCCACCGGAATGATCAGCACGGCAAAAACCGGGTGGAAGTGGATCTGCAGTTCCTGAAAACCGACAAAATACCAGGGCGCCTTGGCCGGGTTGGGACTCATACCCGGATTGGCGGGCGTTCCCAGGTCGGGCGCGAAAAAAATCGCCAGCGCAAAAACCACTGCCACCAGTACCGCACCTACCGCCATTTCCCTCACGATGAGATCAGGCCACCCGCGGGCGAACTCGGGATCGTCGGGCGCCGGTGCTCCGGCCGCGCGCGGTACGACCACCCCGCGGGCCTTGCGCACCCGCCAAAAGTGGAATCCCATCAAGACCACCAGGACCGCCGGGACGATGGCCGTATGAATCGAATAGAAGATGACCAGCGTGGCCGGCCCCACTTCCGGGCCGCCCCTGACCGCGGCCTGCAACCAGCCGCCGACCGCGGGCACGTACCCGAGCATGCCCGTGCAGATGGTCACCGCCCAGAATGAAAGCTGATCCCAGGGCAGAAGGTAACCGGTGAAGTTGGCCGCCAGAACGCACAGCAACAGGAATAGTCCGGCAACCCAGTTGAACCGCCGGGGGCCCTCGCGCGCACCGGTGAACAGCACCCGCATCATGTGCAACAGCGCCACGGCGATCAGGAGGTTGGCGCTCCAGAAGTGGACGCCGCGAATCAGGGTGCCGAAAAGCGTCTCGGATTGCAGGCCGACGATCGAATCGTAGGCCCGGTCAGGAGTCGGTTCGTAGGCCGACATCATCACCGATCCGGTCAGGATCAACATAACCGCCAGCACGGCCGACATGCCACCCAGTCCGAAGGTGTGGGTATAGCGCAACGTGGCCGCCGGCAGACGGTTGGGCCTCATGTGCAGGAAGAAGTATTTGCGGACGCGCGCCTGGTCAGCCACGGGTGCCTCAGGGTTAGAGGTCGGAACTGTGCCACTTGACCCGAAGTGTATCACGGATTTGGGGGTTGTCCCGCCTGTTTTGAGGGCCCCCCGGGGGGCCTCGGAAGCGATCGGCCCTCAACAACCCAGCTATTTAAAACGGAAACACGATCGGCGTCAGCCAAATGGTGATGATCCCCACAATTATCGTCAAGGGCACCCCCATGCGCGCGAAGTCGGTAAACTTGTAACCGCCCGGCCCGTAGACCATCAGGTTGGTCTGGTAACCCATCGGCGAGATGAAACTGCACGAGGCGCCCACCATCACCGTGATGGCGAACGGCATTCCGTTGAACCCCATGGCCGCGGCCATGGACATGGCGATGGGAAACATGAAGGCCGCCGAGGCCACGTTGGTGATCAGAGTGTCCATGAAGATGCAGCCCACGAACACGGCCACCAGGGCCAGCTGGGGATTGCCACCTCCCAGGCCGGCCAGGAAATCGGCCGCCAGGGCGGACAGCCCGGTGTGGGTAACGGCGCTTTCCATGCCGATGGCACTGGCGATCACCACCAGGGTGGTCACCTCGATGCTGCGGCCGGCGGCTCTCAGGTTCAGACAGCCGGTCAACACCATGGCGCCGCTGGCCAGCAACGATGCGTTGAGCATCGACATCCAGCCCAGGGCGGCCGCCACCACCATGCCGGCGGTGATGACCAGGGCGGCGGTCGCCTTTTCCCAGCGCTTGATTCTTCCCCCGCTCAGGCTCTTGGTCATCGAGAAAAACTCATCATTTGCCGTGACATAGGAAAAAGCCTCGTCAACCTCGGCAACGACGTTGTCCCCCGCCTGGAGAATGTCGTCGTTGATACGCCCCGGTAGTGGCCGACCCCCGCGGCTGAGGGCGACGATATTTGCCTGGTAGGGGCTGTCGGGAACGGGCAAATCGGCGATTTTCGTTCCCAGTCCGGGGGCCTGGGGCGACAATACGAGTTCCACCAGGCGGTGCTGATATCGTTCTGTTTTGAGAGCCCGGAGTTTCTTGAAGGGCTCGAGTCCGGCCATTTCCCACAGCATGGGCAGCGCTTCCAGAAGACATGAGAAACACACCACGTCCCCTACCTGCAGCCGCACCGTGGGTTCGGGCTGGACCTTCTCACCGTCCGCGCGGTAAAGGGCGGTCACTTCCAGTTCGTCGCTTTGGTCCCAACCCAGGGAACCGATAGTGCGTCCAGCCAGGGCCGACTTGGCGGGCAAATCGAATTCCGCCCCATAGCGGCGGGTGGAAACAAGACCTCCTGCCGTTCCGCCACGATCCGGCAACAGCCATTTGCTGGTCGCGATCATGAACAAAATTCCCGCCACGGCCAACGGCAACCCCACCCAGGCCAGGTCGAACATGCCGATCTCACGCATGGCCGGCATACCATCTCCCCCACGCTTGAGCATGTCCATGACCATCCCGGCCACCACCAGATTGGTCGAGGTGCCGATCAAGGTGCAGGTGCCGCCAAGGATGGAAGCGAAACTCAAGGGAATGTAGAGACGGCTGGTGGTCAGGCGGCAGGTGCGGGCCAGGTCGCGAATGACGGGGATGAACATGGCCACCAGGGGGGTGTTGTTCAGGAACGCCGAACCCACGGCCACCGGCGGCAGAATCTTCAACTGGGCCCCCACCACCGACTTGGGTTGGCCGATGAGTTTTTCCGCCAGAAGAGTGACGGCCCCCGTGCTGTACATGCCCGCGGCGACCATGTAAAGAGCGCCCACTGTGAGCACGCCCTGGTTCGAAAAACCCTTCAGGAGTTCTCCGGCCGGAGCCAGATCAAAGGTCAAAGCCACCGTCAGGGCTCCGACAAAAACCGCCGCAGGTGGCAGTTTGGTGCCGATCAGCAGTCCAAACATCAATCCCAGAATAGCGACTGTTATCCATCCATCCACAGTCATTGGAACTTCTCCCCGGTCATGGCGCCACTCAGACGGAAACGAAACCCGGAAACGGGTAAGAAGAACACTCTAACGGCAAATTCCCCGTCCGGCAATTACATCAAAGGGGTATTATTGTCCAGTTGTCCGGCAGGAGCCGGCGCCGAGGACTCCGGTGGGAACCCGATGCCGATCTGGATTACATCATGGCCCTTGGGAAAAACCACGACTCCGATTTCGGGACGGAAGATATTTCCGCCCTTGCGGCCGATGGCCAGCCCCTTTGCTGGACATTCGCGAGATTCAACACTGAGATTGTGGAAGGCCAAAGTCCAGGGGTACCGCCATTTAACAAGCTGAGGAAAAATGGTGCCCGATTTCTTCTGCTTGGAATGATTATCAATATCACCAACTATCCTATAACGTATTGATTATTAATAAGATATCAAAGGTCCACTTAAACCGGACCTTTACATCCAGGTTAAATATTGCTTCAATCCAGAGATTGATTCCGGGATTTCCATTCCGCGATGTACCTCTTCGTAAATCATCGCGGCGGGACCTCCCACCCAGGACCCGAAAGAGGTGTACGATGACTCTCTCTCGTCGTGATTTCATCAAGCAGGCTGCCGCCGTCAGCGCCGCCGGAGCGATCAGCATGAAGATCCCCGCCTCGGCCATGGCCCAGGCCCAGGAAGTGGAGAAAGAATGGAAATGGGACAAATCCGTTTGTCGGTTCTGCGGAACCGGTTGCGGCATCATGATCGCCACTAGAAACGACAAGATCGTCGCCGTCAAGGGCGACCCCGCCGCTCCGGTGAACCGCGGCCTGAACTGTATCAAGGGTTACTTCAACGCCAAGATCATGTACGGCAAGGACCGCCTCACCCAGCCCCTGCTGCGGGTCAACGCGCAGGGCGAGTTCGATAAGAAGGGCAAGTTCAAACCCGTATCCTGGGACGAGGCCTTCGACGTGATGGCCGACCAGTTCAAGGCCGCCTACGGGGAGCTGGGACCCACCGGGATCGGCGTGTTCGGCTCGGGCCAGTACACCGTGCACGAAGGTTACGCCATGGCCAAGCTGGTCAAGGGCGGCTTCCGCAGCAACAACCTCGATCCCAACGCGCGCCACTGCATGGCCAGCGCCGTGGTGGGATTCATCCAGACCTTCGGCATCGACGAGCCGGCGGGAAATTACGATGACATCGAACACACAGACACCGCCGTGCTCTGGGGCGCCAACATGGCCGAGATGCACCCCATCCTGTGGTCTCGAGTCACGGACCGCAAGCTGAGCAACCCCGACCGGGTGAAGATCGTTAACCTGACAACCTACACCAACCGCTGCAGCAACCTGGCCGATCTGGAAATCATCTTCAAACCCCAGACCGACCTGGCCATCTGGAATTACATAGCCCGGGAAATCGTCTACAACCGGCCCGAGACCATGGACAAGGAGTTCGTGGAACAGAATACCGTGTTCGCCACCGGGCACGTCGATGTCGGGTACGGAATGCGGCCCGACAAGGACAACCCCAAATACGCCGCAATCGAACTGGACACCATGAACAAGCAGTTCAGCAAGGTGCTCAGCGAGGTCGAAGGGAAAACCCTGGCCTACAAGGGCCTCAAGGCGGGCGACACCCTGGAGATGAAAAACGCAGCCGGGGCCGCCAAGCACTGGATCATCAGCTTCGAAGAATTCAAGAAGGGCCTCGAACCCTACACTCTCGATTTCGTGGCCGAGATGTCCAAGGGCGATCCCGACGAATCGCTCGAGGACTACAAGAAAAAACTGCAGATGCTGGCGGACTTCTACGTGGAGAAAGACCGCAAAGTCGTCAGCTACTGGACCATGGGCATGAATCAGCACACGCGCGGCAGCTGGGTCAACGAGCAGGCCTACATGGTGCACCTGCTGCTGGGCAAGCAATCCCAGCCGGGCAATGGAGCCTTCAGCCTGACCGGACAGCCCAGCGCCTGCGGCACCGCCCGCGAGGTGGGCACCTTCGCCCACCGGCTGCCCGCCGACCTGGTCGTCGCCAATCCCAAGCACCGTGAGTTCAGTGAAAAGCTGTGGAAGCTTCCGGCCAAGACCCTGAACGGCAAGCCGGGCTCGCACTACACCAAGCTTTTGCGGGATATCGAGGACGGCAAGATCAAGTGGGCGTGGGTCCAGGTCTGCAATCCCTGGCAGAACACCGCCAACGCCAACCACTGGATCAAGGCCGCGCGAGAGATGGATAACTTCATCGTCTGCTCGGACGGGTATCCGACCGTCAGCGCCAAGGTGGCCGATCTGATCCTGCCCAGCGCCATGATCTTCGAAAAATGGGGCGCCTACGGCAACGCCGAACGCCGCACCCAGC
>CBDUDB010000123.1:0-7865 GCA_965365795.1 uncultured bacterium
ACACGGGTTTCGCCAACCGCGGGGTGCCCCTGGCGTGCCTGCGGAGCCCGGTCAACATCCCCATCAATGTTTTGCGAAAATTCATGCACGTGAAATTCGTTTCCAAGGTCGATCTCAAACGCATGGCCCTGGACAAGGCGGGCATGCGCAAAGAGGTGTGCCGGGAGATAAAAAAATACCTGGAAAGCCTGGCCTGATCCGGTTGACTTGCCTCCCTCTGGCTCATACGTTTGCGACATCCGGGACCGGTTTACCGGCCCGCCCCGTTTCAGGTTTCACCCGACCGATAGGGAGTATGTCATGCTGGCCAAACGTATGGAAAGACTGGGCACCGAGACCGCGTTCGAAGTGCTGGCCAGGGCCAAGGCCCTGCAGGCCGAAGGTCGGGACATGGTTCACCTGGAAATCGGTGAACCCGATTTCGATACGCCGCGGAACATCATCGACAAGGCCATCGAGGCCCTGAATTCGGGATACACCCACTATGGCCCGGCCGCCGGCCTGCCCGAGGTGCGCAAGGTGTTCGCCGAGTTCATCGCCAACGACCGGGGGATCGATGTCGGACCCGACAACGTGGTTATCGTTCCCGGCGGAAAGCCCATCATCTATTTTCCGCTGACCGCGTTGGTCGATCCCGGTGACGAGGTCATCTACCCCAATCCCGGTTTCCCCATCTACGAATCGGTGATCAATTTCCTGGAGGCCAAGGCGGTTCCGCTGAAGCTGGCCGAAGAGAAGGATTTTTCCTTCGACATCGAAGATCTTCGTGCCGTGGCCAATGACAAGACCAAGCTGCTGATCATCAACTCACCTCAGAACCCCACCGGCGGAATGCTCAGTGCGTCGGACCTGGACGCCATCGCCGAGCTGGCCGTCAAGCATGATTTCTGGGTGCTCAGCGACGAGATCTACAGCAAGATCATCTACGAGGGAACCCACGACTCGATCTCCACCCGGCCGGGCATGCTGGAGCGCACCATCATTCTCGAAGGCCATTCCAAGACCTATGCCATGACCGGCTGGCGCCTGGGGTACGGCATCATGCCGACCGCACTGGCCGCGGCGGTGGCCAAGCTTCAGACCAACTGCACCAGCTGCACGGCGGCCTTCACGCAGATCGCCGGGGCCGAAGCCTTGACCGGTCCCCAGGACGCCGCTCAAGCCATGGTGGCCGAGTTCAAGGTGCGTCGTGACATGCTGGTCGACGGATTGAACGCCATCGAGGGCATCTCGTGCAAGAAGCCGCGGGGAGCCTTTTACGTCTTCCCCAACATCAGTTCCCTGGGCTTGACCAGCAAACAGGTCGAAACCAGGTTACTGGAAGAGTTCGGGGTGGCCGCCCTGGCGGGGACCTCTTTCGGCGCCTTCGGTGAAGGGTACCTCAGGTTCAGCTACGCCAACAGCCAGGAGAATATCCGCAAGGCGTTGACACGGTTCGCGGAATTCGCAGCCACGGTCCGAAATGGCGGCTAGCACCGGCACAATCAATGGCCGCCGGCTCGTCATCGCCCTGGGGGGCAACGCGATCATCCCCGTGGGGCAGGAAGGCACCTACGAACAGCAGGCAGCAATCACGCGGGCGACCATGAAACAGGTCGCCCGCCTGGCTTGCGACGGCAACGAGGTGGTCGTGACCTTCGGCAACGGTCCGGTGGTCGGGAACATCGTGTTGCGGCACGACGCGGGCATGGCCATTCACGGCATCCCGCCCATGCCGATGTTTGTCTGCGGGGCCGACAGTCAGGGCGGGCTGGGCTTCATGCTGCAGCAAGCCCTGCAGAACGCCCTGACCGAAATGGGCCGGGACATTCCGGTCGCCTCGGTGGTCACTCAGGTCCTGGTCGATCGCGAAGACCCCTCCTTTGCCGATCCCTCCAAACCCATCGGGCCCTTCTATGACGAGGACCAGGCCCAGCTCCTGCGGGATGAAAACGGTTGGACCATCATCAAGGACGCCGGCCGTGGCTGGCGGCGGGTGGTGCCCAGTCCTCAGCCCCGCGAGGTCATCGAGTGGGAGGCGATCCGGACCCTCGTCAATGCCGGGGTCCTGACCATGGCCGCCGGCGGCGGCGGGGTGCCCGTCATTCGCAACGCGGCCGGCCTTCTGGAGGGGGTCGACGCGGTGATCGACAAGGATCGCGCCAGTTCCCTGCTCGGCGGATTGATCGGCGCCGAGGTCTTGGTCCTGGTCACCCAGGTCGAAAAGGTCTGCGTCCGTTTCGGTCAGCCGGACCAGGAAGCCCTCGACCGGTTGACGGTGGACGAGGCTGAGCGTCTGCTGGCCGCCGGAGAATTCCCCCGCGGAAGCATGGGCCCCAAAATCGAAGCCGCGATCTCGTTTCTGGCCGGCGGCGGCCAGGAGGCCATCATCACATCCACCGAGCATATCCTCGGGGCCCTGGCCGGAAAGCAGGGTACGAGAATAGTACCTGCCTGATTCACGTTGTCCGGCCTGGAAACTTGCGGTAAATTCCCTGAAACAGAAGGCATCGAGATTCACAGGCCTTTCCTTCGAGGAGGAAGTCCCCATGGCCAGGAAAGTACTCGTCATCGGCTCCGGGGGTCGGGAGCACGCCATCGTACGGCAGCTCGCCCTGTCACCACAGGAACCGGTTATTTTTACCGCACCGGGCAACCCCGGCACAGCGGCCCTGGCTCAAAATGTGGAACTGGATCCACTGGCGCCCGACGAGGTGGTGGGGTTTTGCCGGGAGAACGCCATCGATCTGGTGATCATCGGCCCGGAGGATCCCCTGATCGCCGGACTGACCGACCATCTGCACAAGGCGGGATTTGCGGTATTCGGGCCCGGGGCCCAGGGAGCCCGGCTCGAGGGGGACAAGGAGTTCGCCAAGGAAGTCCTGGCTTCGGCGGGGGTTCCCACGCCCCACTATCACGCTTTTAGCAGTTCCCGTGCTGCCCTCAAACACCTGGACACCATCGATCTGCCGGTGGTCATCAAGGCCTGCGGGGCGGCCCAGGGCAAAGGGGTGGCGGTTTGTTCCACCCGGGGTGAGGCGGAAGCTTTTGTCAGGGTATGCCTGGACGACCAGCGCTTCGGGGGGGCGGGTCTTCGCATCCTCATCGAGGAATGCATATTCGGACCCGAGCTTTCGGTCCTCATCGTGACCGACGGCCATTCCTACAGTCTGCTGGCGCCCAGCCGGGACCATAAACGCATCGGTGAAAACGACAAGGGACCCAACACCGGCGGTATGGGGGCCTTCTCGCCGGTGGACCTACCGCCGGATCTCCATGCGGAAATCGACACCCGCATCGTCCTGCCCGTTCTGGCGGAATTGCGGCGCCGGGACATCCCCTATCGGGGAGTGCTGTATGCCGGCTTGATGCTGACCGAATCCGGTCCCCAGGTACTGGAATTCAATTGCCGGTTCGGCGATCCCGAGACCCAGGTGGTCCTGCCTCTATTGGTGGGTGATTTCCTCGAGGTCTGCGCCAGCACGGCCGCGGGCAAGCTGGGGGGATATCTTCAGGGTCTGCCGGGAAATCGCGACAATGGTCCGGGGGATTGGCCCGGATCCGGCATGACCGACTGGAACCGGCATTGCGTGGTGGTGGTCGCCGCTTCGGACGGTTATCCCGGAAAATACGTCAAGGGCAAGGTCATCGAACTGCCCGCCGGTGATAAGGAAGACCGCTGGATCATCCACGCCGGCACCACGGACAATGGCCAGGGCCTGGTGACGTCCGGCGGCCGTGTCCTCGGCTCGGTGGGGGTGGGGGCCAACCTGGCGGAAGCCCGACTGGCGGCCTACGAACAGTTGGACGAGACCCATTTTGAAGGTTTGATTTACCGGCGGGACATCGCCGTGATAGGAGACTAAAACCGTGGCTGAATCGAAAACCACCGACCTTGGTCACTCCAAGAAAAAATCCGTTCCCCGAGTGGTGATTCTGCTGGGCAGTTCCAGTGACCTTCCGGTTATCGAAAAGATGCTGCCCCTTCTCGACCGCTTCGGCCTGGGTTACCTGGTGGAAGTCGCCTCGGCCCACCGTCAGCCGGAGAAGTTGAAACGCATCGTGAAAAAAACCGAAAAGGACGGAGCCGAGGTTTACGTGGCGGTGGCCGGGATGGCGGCCCACCTGCCCGGCGTGGTCGCCAGCATGACGGGTCGTCCGGTCATTGGAGTTCCGGTGGCCTCGGGTCCCCTGGCCGGGGTCGATGCCCTTCTGTCCATCGTCCAGATGCCGCCGGGCGTTCCGGTGGCCACCGTGGCCATTGGCAGCGCCGGGGCGCGCAACGCCGCCTGCCTGGCCGCCAGGATGCTGGCTCTCAAGGATCCCAAGGTGGAGGCCGCGGTCCAGGACTACCGTCGGGAGCTGGCCCGGGGCGGACGCTGACCGTGACTGGTGAATTGCTGAACTCCAAGGACGCCGCCGCCATTCTGAAATCCGGCGGCGTTCTTCTCATGGGCACGGACACGTTGCCCGGATTCCATTGCCGAGCCGATCTGCCGGATGCGGTGGACCGTGTCGTTGACCTGAAGGGTCGGCCGACGGGGAAGTCGCTGCTGGTGATCGCCGGCTCGATGGATCAGGTTGGGCTGGTGACCGATAAGCTGGACGAACGCCAGGAAACATATTGCCGACGGTGCTGGCCGGGGCCCTTTTCCCTGATCCTGCCTGCCGGTGGGGATCTGGCTCCCGAGGTTCCCGCTCAGGCGGGGACGGTGGCCGTCAGGGTTCCTGACCTGCCTTCCCTGTGCGATCTGGTTCTGGCGGTGGGCTTTCCGCTCGTATCCACGAGTGCAAATCTCTCGGGAGGACGGCCCTTTTCCAGCCTCGATGCCGCTCACCAGACCTTCAGAAGTCAGGTTGATGGAGTTTGGCAACCTATTGAAATTAAATCAGATGACGAAAATATGATCGAGATCCTTCCCAGCGCCCTGATTGACGTGACGGTCTGGCCTTTCCAGCAGCTGCGCTCCGGTTCCAGGAACCCGCCCCCGGCAGGTTGAGGGAGTCTTGACGGGGGTTCCGATGAGGTCTAATTTGGCTTGATACCGGCCTGACGGGTGTGTCCGGCTGGCAGGTGGTTGTCCTTCAGGCAAGGATCCCCATGGCCAGAACCGTCCTTTTTCTTTGTACGGGAAACACTTGTCGCAGTCCGGTGGCCGAAGCGGTCGCCAGGCAGATGTTCGGCTGTTTCGGTCTGGAGTTCCAGTCCGCGGGACTCGATACCATCAGTGGCTTGCCTGCGTCCGAAGAATCGACGGCCTATGTACAGTCCACCGGGGCTTGTTTGCTGGACCACCGTTCCCAACCCGTAACCGCTGTCAATCTGGCGGAGGTGTCCTGGGTGATCGGCATGACCCGTAGCCATGCCGCAGTTTTCCGAAGCCGCTTCTCAAGCCTTTTTCAGGGCCGGCTTGGCATTCTCGGAGCGGCTGGAGTGGACATCGGGCCCCGGGGCGCAACACCCGAAGCCGAAGAGGTGCCCGATCCCTACGGCGGGTCTGCTGAATTCTATTTTGAGGTGTGCGGCCGGATCCAGCATCTGCTGGCAGGTTGGGAGCCGTTTTTCAAGGGATTGGCCAACCGGAAGGAAACCGATAAAATGAAGATCGCCCTGGGTTGTGATCACCGCGGTTTTCCCCACAAGACACTGCTTATGAAGGCCCTTGCTGCTCGTGGGGTCGCCGTGGAGGATATGGGATGTCCGGGTACCGATTCAGCCGATTATCCCGATCCGGCTTTTGCGGTCGGCGAACGGGTCGCCGACGGTCGGGTCGACGCCGGTGTCCTGATTTGCGGATCGGGCATCGGGGTGAGCATCGCCGCCAACAAGGTCAAAGGCGTGCGTGCGTCGCTGTGTTTCACTCCTGACCAGGCCCGGACCACTCGGCAGCACAATGACAGCAATGTCCTTTGCCTGAGCGGGGATGGTATTGAGCCCGAGGCCGCCCTTATTGTTTTTGACGCCTGGCTGGCGTCCGAATTCGAAGACGGCCGGCACGGCCGCCGCGTGGACAAGATCATCGCCTACGAAAACCAACACCAGACCCTGGAGTGATGGCCATGTATGACGAAGTGCGGAAAGCCGATCCCGAAATAGCCGAAGTTCTGGACCTGGAACTGGCCCGGCAGCGCAACCAGTTGGAGATGATCGCCAGCGAGAACTTCACCAGCCGGGCGGTCATGGAGACCATGGGGTCCACCCTGACCAACAAGTACGCCGAGGGTTATCCGAAGAAGCGATACTACGGCGGCTGCGTGAATGTTGACATTGCCGAAACCCTGGCCAAGAAGCGGGCCATGGCCCTGTTCGGCGCCGAACGGGCCAATGTGCAGCCGCACAGCGGATCGACGGCCAACATGACGGCCTACCTGGCATTTCTGAAGCCGGGGGACAAGATCATGGGCCTGTCCCTGTCCCACGGGGGACATCTGACCCACGGGCATCCCGTCAATTTTTCAGGTCTGCTTTTCGACGCCATCCACTACGAGGTGGACAAGGAAACCGAGACCATCGATTACGATCGCCTGCGCGAACAGGCCCTGCGCGAACGGCCCAAGATGATTGTCGGTGGGGCCAGCGCCTATCCTCGGTTCTGGAATTACGAGGTTCTGCGTTCGGTCGCCGACGAGATCGACGCCGTGCTGGTGTTCGACATGGCTCACATCGCCGGGCTCGTCGCCGGGGGCGTGCACCCCAGCCCGGTGCCACACTGCGACGTGGTGACCTCCACCACCCACAAGACCCTGCGCGGGCCCCGCGGCGGGCTGGTGCTCTGCCGCAAGGACCACTTCAAGGCCATCAACAAGATGAACTTCCCGGGCATCCAGGGCGGTCCCTTGATGCACGTGATCGCCGCCAAGGCGGTCTGTTTCGCCGAGTGCATGACCGACGGTTTCAAGGACTACGCCAGGCGCATGGTGGACAACGCCGCCGTGCTGGGGGAGACTCTCAAAGAGCGGGGATTCCATCTGGTCAGCGGCGGAACCGACAACCACCTGTTGCTGGTCAACGTCAGCAACAAGGGGCTGACCGGCAAGGACATGGAAGAGCTGCTCGAGCACGTCGGCATCACCGCCAACAAAAACACGGTTCCCTTCGATCAGGAAAGCCCGTTCGTGACCAGCGGCATCCGTCTGGGCACCCCGGCCTTGACGACGCGTAGCATGGGGCCGGACCAGATGCGCCAGATCGCCGACATCATGGACCGCGCGGTCTCCGGGCGACAGGACCCCGCCATCCTGGATGGTTTGCGAGGCGAAAGCGAAGAACTCTGTCGCCAGTTCCCCCTTTATCCGGGCATGTAGGTCCGGGTTGATATGGAGATTGAATTTTGAAATGCCCCCGGTGCTCCCAGGAAGACGACAAGGTGGTGGACAGTCGCGCCGTGCGCGATGGCCGCGCCGTCCGCCGACGCCGGGAGTGTCTGGCCTGCGGGGAGCGGTTCACCACCTACGAAGCCGTGGAAACCCAACCGGTGCTGGTGGTCAAGCGAAGTGGCGAACGGATGGCCTACCACCGGGACAAGGTCATCCTTGGCGTGACCAAAGCCTGTGAGAAACGACCGGTTTCCCTGGAACAGATCGAGATCATCGTGGACCGGGTCGAACAGGACCTGGCCGGTTCCGGGCGTCGCGAAGTACCCAGCGAAGCCATCGGCCGGTATGTTCTGGACGAATTGCGCGATGTAGATGAAGTGGCCTATGTGCGCTTCGCTTCGGTCTACCGGAGTTTCCAGAACATCGATGAATTTTTTGCCCTGCTGAACGACCTTCGCGCCGAGGATGAAAACCAGTGACAGACCGCCGGGAACCAGAATTGCCTTTCGACGATAATCCGTATGAGTCGGAGGGATTGGCCGGCGAGTCCGGTGACGACCCTTCCGGCG
>CBDUDB010000124.1:0-7837 GCA_965365795.1 uncultured bacterium
CGCCGGAGGTTGTTCGGGCACGATCATCAAAAGAGATCGTTGCGCACCTGGGTGATCCCCCTGCTGGTCATCGTCGCCATCATCTTTTTCTTGCCGCGCCTGGTGGGGTTGCTCGAAAAATAGAACGGGCGGTCTGGTCACCCCGCCCTCATTCCTTTTCCCATTAAAAATCAACCAGCGACAAACTCCAGTTCCTTGACCTCGGGAATCAAGCCCGCGGCATGGCCCCGGTTCAGAAGTTCGCGGATAGCAGCCCGGCCCCGATCGCCGTAGTCGAGGGTCCAGTCGTTAACGTACATGCCCACAAATTCGTCGGCCAGATCCAGGCCCATGTCACGGGCCCAGCCCAGGGCGTAGTCCAGGGCGGCTTGACGGTTTTCGAGGCTGTACCTGATGCTGGCGGTCAGGATGTCACTGATGTCCTTCATCTTGTCGCCGTGTTTCTTGTGAATGGCATTGCCGCCCAATGGCAGGGGCCAATCCTTCTGACCGGTAGCTTCCCACCACCACTGGCCCAGGTTGAGGCACTCGGCGAGCCCGGCCTCCCGGTAGGTGAGCTGGCCTTCGTGAATGATCAGGCCGGCGGGGAATTCACCCGCCACCACCCGGGGAATGATCTCGTCAAAGGGCACGTGGACCGGTTCGAACTGGCCGATGGCCAGCTGCAGTTCGAGAAAGGCCGAGGTCATTTTGCCGGGAATGGCGATCGTGGTTCCCGCCAGTTCGGTCGGGGCGATCTTCTTGGGCGCCACCACCATGGGCCCGTAGCCGAAACCCATGCTCGCGCCGGCCGGCAGAAGGGCGTACTTGTCCAGCACGTAGGCGTAGGCGTGAATGCTGATGGCGGTGATGTCCAGCTCACCGCGGGTGGCCCGTTCGTTGAGGGTCTGGATGTCTTCCATGACGTGGGTGAAGCGGTAGGGCCCGGTGTCCATCTTGTCCTTGGCCAGGGCGTAGAACATGAAGGCGTCGTCGGGGTCGGGGCTGTGGCCAAGGGTCAGGTCGATGGTTCCGGACATGGAGCCTCCTCGAATCGCCGGGGAGCGGCGTCACTCCCCGGATGGAAATATTAAATCAGGATCGGCGGCGAACGGTTGCCGCGATGACCACGATGATCAGAACGCCCACGAAAATCAAGGGCAGGAGCATGCTTCCCTTTTTATCGTCCAGCTTGACCGGGCCATCGTCCTCCTGCGTGGCGGGAGCATCTTTGGTAAACAGCTCCTCTTCGGTCCCGGCAACCTGTTGGCCCGAGTTCAGACGCAAAGTGATGACTTCATCAGCATCCAGGGGGAATCCAGCAAAACGGCGGAATCCGGGAACCTTTTCGCTGTCGTTTTCCTCCATGTCCGACGAACCGACCTCCATCCATTCGGGGGAGGCCAGGACACTCCAGGCTGTCACCGGAATATCGCTTCCCACCGGAATTTCCAGCCCCTCGGACCAGGGCACGACCGCCTGGATCCGAATCTGGTTTGGCCCCGGAGTCAGGGGGACCAGCAGGCCGCTGTGGTTGCCCGAAAAATGAACGGTAACCGGCGTGGGGTCGGGGCCCCGGGTGTAGCTGGCGACGATTTCCGACGCGTCGCGCGGCAGGGCCAGTTCGATGGTCTGCCGACCTCCCATCACCGTGACCTGGGGTGTGGCCTCGTTGAGGATCTGCAGCATGTATTCCAGGCGCACCAGGGATTCCTGCCGGCGCACGACAAGATTCAGACCCGAAAATGATACGCCCTCCAGGCCAGGAGTCACGTTGAACACGTTGAGGGTCACCGGGCCGGCCACCAATTCCCGGCCGCGTTTTTCCCACCAGTAGGGAACCCCCTGGTGCCACACGGTGACAATGTATTTGCCACCTTCCTTTATCGGCACCGCTTTAACGGTGAAGGTCGATCCGTCAGGTCCGAAATCCACCAGGTTGTTCGGGCGGACGGTGACGTAATCGATGGTCATCCGGTCCACGGACCCGCCTTCACCGGTGGTGGCGTTGTTGACCTCGAACACCAGGTCCTGCTCTTCGCCCTGGGCGGTCTGGGCCAAACCCGGCACCGCTGCGGCCAGCACGAGGATCACGGCCACCAAGGCGGCCGCACCGCCGCCACAGTGGATCGGATTGTTTTCTGTCTTCATCATACCCTCCCTGGTCATCATGCAGGATGCCTCGGGGTGCAGCCAAATGTCTCAGGTTGCCTCCCGGCCGCAGTTGGCGGCTTGAGTTCCCGGCGGTCTTCCGGTAGATTCTGCGCAAGGCACCGATTCGGGCCCCGGAAAAACCGTTCCGTCGATTATAGTTATCCTGGCCATTTGATCAACCACGGGTTGCCATGGCTTCAGTGACCGGGGTTTTTCGGCATTATCCGATTTTTCGCAAGTTCCGGGCCGCGGTCGGATGGATCGAAATCCGTTTTTTGTTGTATGACAGGAACCAGGACAACCAAAGGATCAGCCAGACGTGGATTTTCGACCTGATTGTTTCTATTTCCGCGGGCACGTGCCCTGTACGCCCCACAAGGAGCGCGGGGTGCATTGTGACGGGTGTGCCGAGTTCCGCGTGCGCGCCGGACGGATACTGATCATCAAGCTCGGAGCTGCCGGCGACGTGATCCGCACCACGCCCCTGCTCGCTCCTTTGCGGCGCGAGTATCCCGACCATCTGGTGACCTGGGTGACGGATTTTCCGGAGTTGTTGCCGACCGCGGTGGACGATCCGGTCCCTTTGGATATAACCACGACGCTCTGGTTGCGGCAGACGCCCTTCGATCTGGTAGTCAACCTGGACAAGGACCGGCAGGCCTGCGCCCTGGCCCGAGAGGTCACCACAAAGCGCCGGCTGGGATTCACCCTGGGCGACGACGGTATCTGCCGCCCGGTGGGCGAAGGGGATACCGGCGCGATGGCCGCCGCGGCCAAAGCCAAGTTCATGACCGGCCTCTTCGATGACGTGAACCAAAAATGCACTCTGAGCTATCTCCAGGAAATCTTCGCCATCTGCGGTTATGAATTTCAGGGTGAACCCTATCTGCTGGATCGACCGGCGGTGGTCCCTGATTTCGATCTGCCGGACGGTCGGGCGACGGTGGGACTGAACACCGGCTGCGGCGGCCGCTGGACCAGCCGCCTGTGGCCGGAAAAGTACTGGGCGGAATTGGCTGCGTCTCTGGGTCAGGCCGGGTATGCGGTCGTGCTGCTGGGCGGGCCCCAGGAGGATGCCAAGAATCAGCGCCTTGCCCAGGCATCGGGTGCCTGTTATCCGGGCCACTTCGATCTGCCCACCTTCATCGGTTTGATGGATCGCTGTGACCTGGTCGTTTCGGCGGTGACCATGGCCATGCACATCGCGCTGGGGCTGGGAAAAAAGCTGGTTCTGTTCAACAATATCTTCAATCCCCATGAATTCGAAATGTACGGCCGGGGACGCATCCTGGCTCCCATTCAGGAGTGCACCTGCTTCTTTCAGCCACGATGCCGCAATGAATCCTTCTGCATGGAAACCCTCATGCCGGGCACGGTCCTGGCCGCGGTGAACGAACTGCTGGAGACGACGTGAAACTGGCCTTCCTGGGGCCGGCGCCCCCTTTCCGGGGCGGCATCGTGACTTACTACGGGATGCTGGCCCGGATTCTGGAAGAGCGCGGTCACCAGGTGTTCTGGTCCTCCTTCAAGAAGCAATATCCCGGCTTTCTTTTTCCCGGCTCCGAGCAGGAAGGGGAATCCGCCCCCTGGCTGGATCACGCCAACAGTCAGCGGTTTGTTCCCTGGTCGCCGGTCAGCTGGTGGCGGACTTGCAGCGATCTGAAACGGGAAGCGCCCCGGGCGGTGATCATCAAGTTCTGGATCCCGTTTTTCGCTCCGGGTTTTTACGGAGTGACCCGCCTGTTGCGGTCCCGGACGGACATCAGGATCATCTATCTTCTGGACAACGTCATTGCTCACGAGAAATACCCCTTCGGTCGCCTGCTGACCCGCCTGGCCCTGCGCCAGGGGCACGGTTTCATCGCCCAGAGCGATCAGGTCAGGAAGGACCTGTTCACCGTGCTGCCGGATACCGATCCAGATACGGTGATCACCACGCCGCATCCGGTCTACGATTTCGGCAAACCCGGACGGCCCCGCAAGACCAAGACCGAAGCGCGGGCCGCCCTCGATTTGCCCGCCGGATCTCGATTGGCCCTGTTTTTCGGTTTCATCAAGCCGTACAAGGGGGTCGATCATCTGATCGATGCCGCCCGGGACCTGAAGGATCGCTTTGGTGACGGCATACGGGTTTTGATCGTGGGGGACATCTACGGCGATAAACAACCTTACCTCGACCGGATCGCCGCTTCAGGAGCCGAGGACATCATTCACCTGATCGATGGCTTTGTTCCCGACGAAACCGTGGAAGACTATTTTCTGGCGGCGGACCTGGCGGTCCTGCCCTACGTTTCGGCCACCCAGAGCGGAATCGTCCAGATCGCCTACAACTACGATCTGCCGGTGGTGACGACGGATGTCGGCGGCCTGCCCGAAGTGGTGCACGACGGCCGTACGGGTTTCATCGTCCCGCCCGAGAATGCCCCTGCTCTGGCCGGCGCCGTCATCCGATTTTTCGAAGAAGATCGGGCCCTGGATTTCGCCGCGAATGTCGCAGTGGAAAAGGAGCAATACTCCTGGGACCGGATGGCCGAGGCCGTGGAAAAGCTGGCCGCAGCGCAAGGGGCAGCAACATGAGTCCCCGTTTGACCCCTACGGAACTGATGGAACAATTGGCCGCCTACGAGCGGATGTGGGACGGCTGAGGCGGCTGCAAACCGGACTATTACAACTGACCGGGAGTCGGTTTTGGTGAAAGTGAATTCAGGATTGGACAGGTTGGCCGCCGCTGGTTTTTCCGGCATGGGCGGCCGCCGGGTTGGTCTGCTGGTACACCCGGCGTCGGTGAATCAGCGGTTGCGGCATGCCCTGACCTTGATGCAGGAAGCGGGCACGGTCAACTTGCAGGCTCTGTTCGGCCCCCAGCACGGATTTCTCGGACAGACCCAGGACAACATGATCGAATGGAACGGTTTCACCGACCCGGGCAGCGGGCTGCCGGTCCATTCCCTCTACGGCGAGCACCGCAAACCCACGCCTGAAATGTTGCACGGCCTGGATGTGCTGGTTATCGATTTGCAGGACGTGGGCGCGCGGTACTACACCTTCATCTGGACCATGCTGCTGTGCCTGGAGGCCTGTGCCGAAATGGGCAAGCAGGTGATCGTCCTGGACCGGCCCAATCCCCTGGGTGGGCGGATCACCGAGGGCAACGTGCTGGACCCGGAGTATCGTTCCTTCGTGGGCTTGGCGCCGATTCCCATGCGGCACGGAATGACGATCGGGGAACTGGCGCGTTTTTTTGTTCATTGGTTGAAGCTGGATCTCGACCTGGAAGTGGTCTGGATGGAAGGCTGGGGAAGGGACATGGACTTCGCCGCCACCGGTCTGCCCTGGGTGATGCCTTCACCCAACATGCCCACGCTGGACACCGCCCGGGTCTACCCGGGAGGCTGCCTGCTCGAAGGAACGAACCTGTCCGAAGGACGGGGGACGACCCGGCCGTTCGAGATTTTCGGCGCCCCGCAGGTTGAACCGGAAGTTTTGGCGGGCGCTTTGACCGACTGGAACCTGCCCGGCTGTCGATTTCGGCCCCTGTATTTCGAACCCACCTTCCACAAGTATGCCGGCGAAGTCTGCGGCGGCGTGCAGGTTCATGTGACGGACGCGGAAATCTTCGAGTCGGTAACGACCTACAGCGCGGCCATCAGTGCGATCAGGAATCTGTGGCCCGAGCCGTTCGCCTGGAAAAAACCACCTTACGAATACGAATCCGAGAAGCTGCCCATCGACATCCTGACCGGCGGGACCACCTGGCGGACGGCGGTGGAAACGGGACATTCCCCCTGGCGAATGAAAACCGGTTGGCTTGACGAGTTGAAGGCCTTTGCCGATATGACCGCGGGATTTCGGTACTATGAATGATGGTTCCGTGGACACCCGATTGGTTCCGTTGCGCGGCATGATCCTGGCTGCAGGTTATGGAACCCGTCTGGCGCCGGTGACCGACCATGTCCCCAAACCCTTGCTGCCGGTTGGCGGCCGGCCTCTGCTGGATCATGTGATTGCGGGATGCGACACAGCCGGGGTCCAGGACATCGGGGTCAATACCCATCATCTGGCGGACATGGTGGCCGAATATTTTGGCCAGCGCCCTGACGCCGGCCGCTTCACCCTGTTTCCCGAAAAAGAGATCCTCGGCACGGGGGGCGCCCTGCACGGTGCCCGAGAGTTTCTGGGGGGCGCGGAAAATTTCCTTTTGCACAACGGGGATGTGCTCAGCGACGCCGACCTGTCCGCCCTGGTCGCCGACCATCAGCAGTCCGGCGCCCTGGCGACTCTTCTGCTGGTGGACTGGCCCGCGGTAAATTCGGTCACCCTGGCGGCCGATGGCCGGATCGCCAGCATCGCCGGACGGCCTTCATCGGATTTGACCACGGAAGACCGTCCCTTGACCTACACGGGTATCGGCGTTTTTTCCCGACGATTACTCGATGACATCGGACCGGGCTTTTCTTCCCTGATCGACCCCTTGGTTCGGGCCTTGGAAACGGACCCCGGAAGTGTGAGGGGTTTTTCTCCCGGTGATTTCGGTTGGTCCGACCTGGGCACTCTGGCCCGCTATCTGGCCGCGCAGGATTTCCGTTGGCAGGGCCCCCTCACCGGCGATGCTCCCTCAGCGTTTGGCGGTCTCCAATTGGATCGCATCACCGGCCACGGTTCGGATCGCAAGTTCTGGCGGATGGCCGCTGGAAAGTGGTCGGCCGTCGCGATGGTCAGTCCGCCCGAGGACGAGGAGTTCGACCGGTTCACGGAAATTGCGGGGTTCCTGTCCGAAAAAAAACTGGGAAGCGCGGCCCTGCTGTCCGTTTCTCAGGCGGACCATGCGGTCCTGATGGAGGACCTTGGAACTGGCAGCCTGTTGTCCCTCGCAGCGGATGAGGGGCCCGGATCCAAACAGGTGCAGGATGCCTACCGGCAAGCCGTGGATCACCTGCTGGCTGTGCAGTCGGCCACCGAACCGGCGCGACGGCAATGTCCGGCAGCTGTGGATCGCTGCCTGGATTACGATTCCCTTCGCTGGGAGACGGATTATTTTCGCGAACGATTTCTCGCCGGTCACCTGGGACTGGATCCGGCGCCGCTTGAGGCGCTCGACGAAGAATTCCATCGCCTGGCCACGGCCGTGGCCGCCCAACCTTTGGTCCTTATTCACCGGGATTTCCAGTCCCAGAACATCCATCTGCATGACGGCCGGATTCGGCTGGTCGATTTTCAGGGAATGCGGCTGGGCCCGTTGACCTACGATCTGATGTCCCTGTTGCTGGATCCCTACGTCATTCTGCCGGCGGGATTGAGGGCTGAAATGCAGGACCGGTTCGCCACGGCGGTCATTTCATCGGGTTCCGCATCTTCTCTCAATGCGGTCGATATCCAGGCCATGGCCCTGGCCTCGGGTCTGCAGCGAATCATGCAAGCCCTGGGCGCATTCGGGTTCCTGGGGCACGTCAAGGGCAAGAAGACCTTCCTCGATCACATTCCCGCCGGCCTGGCCACCTTGCGCAGGCTCCTGATTGAACTGGAGGAGATTACCGGCGGGGACATGGGCACGGCAGGCCGTTGGCTGCCCGGTTCCATGCCCTTGTTGGAACAGCTTCTGGATTCAGTGGATTGACAAATAGCTCCCAGGGAATCAGTCAATGACCAGGCCGCCAAACCTCCCTGGGGTGGGTGATGTTTTGTAAGCTTAAGCGAATTAACAACA
>CBDUDB010000125.1:0-7758 GCA_965365795.1 uncultured bacterium
CCCTGGCTCCGTTTTTCTGTGCGGTGACGGTTTCCGCCTGGGCGGCGGAGGTCCATCTGGTCACCTATGAGGGTCCCATCACTCCGGTCGCGGCCGAATTCCTGGTCGAAAGTATTGCCGCCGCCGAATCCGCTGGGGCGGTCGCCTTGGTGATACAGCTGGACACTCCCGGCGGGCTGGACACTTCCATGCGGGATATCGTCAAAGCCCAGCTTGGCGCTCAGGTGCCGGTGGTCGTCTTCGTGGCCCCCAGCGGCAGCCGGGCCGCCAGCGCCGGGGCTTTTATCACCTTGGCGGCTCACGTGGCGGCCATGGCTCCGGGCACCAACATCGGTTCGGCCAGTCCGGTACAGATGGGTGGGGGCGACATGGACAGCACCATGGTCCACAAAGTGACCAATGATGCAGCGGCTTATATTGCTTCCATCGCCGCGGACAAGAACCGGAATGAAGAGGTGGCCCGCTCCTTCGTGACCGAAGCGGTGAACCTGACCGCAGCCGAAGCCCGGGCCGCCGGTCTGATCGAGTTCATTGCGTCCGACCTGCCGGCTCTGCTGGACAGCTTGCAGGGGCGGTCCGTTTCGGTGGACGGCGAAGCGGTGGTACTGGAAACCGCGGGGGCCGAGATCATCGAATGGGAACTGAGCTCCCGCCAGAAACTCCTCAAAGCCCTGGCCAATCCCAACCTGGCCTACATCCTGATGATGCTGGGAATCTACGGCCTGTTTTTCGAACTGAGCAATCCCGGAGCTCTGGTTCCAGGTATCCTCGGCGGAATCTGCCTGTTGCTGGCCTTGTTCGCTTTCCAGGCCCTGCCGGTGGACTACACGGGTATCGCCCTGATCCTGCTGGGGGTGATCATGCTGATCCTCGAGATCAAGATGCCCAGTTTCGGGGCCTTGAGCATCGGCGGTGTCACCGCCCTGGTCTTTGGCTCCCTGATGATCTTTGATTCTCCCGAGGAATGGGCCCGGCTGAGCCTTCGCGTTTTGATTCCCACGGTCATCGTTTTCGCCGGCTTTTTTGTCCTGTGTGTCTGGCTGGTCGTGCGCTCCCAGAAAAGGCCACCGACCACGGGGTTGGGCGCCCTGGTAGGCGAAAAAGGACGCATGATAGAGGACATCGAGGATCCTGCCGCATCGGGCAAGGTGGTCTGCCACGGGGAAATCTGGGATGCGCGATCCGACCTGCCGCTGGCCGCTGATTCCCCTGTATCTGTTGTCGCCGTTGAAGGCCGTGTTCTGAGAGTGGTTTCCCTGGTGGATTCCCAGCATCCTGCAGCCAACTGAAGGAGTTAGTCATGCCGTTCCTGTTTCCGGGTACCTTCCTTATCCTGCTTCTCTTCGTGTTGGCCAATTCCCTGCGGATCCTCCGGGAATACGAGCGTGGAGTGATCTTCCGTCTGGGCCGATTCATTAGCGTTCGCGGGCCGGGGCTGATCATCCTGATCCCCTTCATCGAACGGATGGTGAAGGTCAGTCTGCGGACCGTGGCCATGGACGTGGCGCCCCAGGATGTGATCACCAAGGACAACGTTTCGGTCAGGGTCAATGCGGTGCTGTATTTTCGCGTGGTCGAACCGGAAAAATCGATCATCGACGTGGAGGATTTTCTCTTCGCCACCATCCAGCTGGCGCAGACCACCCTGCGGAGCGTGGTGGGCCAGGCCGAACTGGATGAACTGCTATCCAAGCGGGATCAGCTGAACGCCCAGGTGCAGACCATCCTGGACGAAGCCACCGACCAGTGGGGCATCAAGGTCATGACCGTGGAGATGAAGGATGTGGATCTACCCATGGAGATGAAGCGCGCCATGGCCAAGCAGGCCGAAGCCGAAAGGGAGAGGCGTGCCAAGGTGATTCATGCCGACGGGGAATTCCAGGCGAGCCAGCGCTTGAGCGATGCCGCAGCCATCATCGAGGAACACCCGATCGCCCTGCAGCTGCGCTACCTGCAGGCCTTGACCGAGGTCGCAGCGGAGAACAACAGCACGACGATCTTCCCCGTGCCGGTGGACCTGTTTACGCCCTTCTTGAAGAAGGCCGCCAAAGGAGACTGATAGATCCGGCCCGCCCGCCTATTTGGCGAGGGTCATGGTGCGGGCGAGTGTTTTGCCTCCGGCGACAAGACGATAGATATACATGCCCGAGGGGGCTGCGCTTCCCCGGTCGCTGCGGCCGTCCCAGGCAACGGAATGGCGGTCGGCCGCCACTGTTTCCTCCATCAATACCCGAACCAACCGTCCTTTGAGGTCATAGACCCGAAGGCTCACCTCGGTCGAGCCGGAGCTACCTGCAGGCAGCTCGAAGGTGATCATCGTCGAGGGGTTGAAGGGATTGGGAACGTTGGGCATCAGCTGGGTTTGGGCTGCGGTAGGAGTGTCGCCCACCGCCGAAGCGGCGGTGACGATCACGGTACCGGTCATGCCGAGGCTCACGTGGGGACGGCAGAAATAATCCTGACTTCCAATCTCGGTGAAAGTGTATGTGACCAAGGGGTTGCCGCTGTTCAGCGGTTCGTCGAACAGGGCACCGGCCTCGGGATCACTCAGATCCGTTCCGCTGGTGACAGTATGATTCCCGTTACTCCAGGTCCACTCGACAGTGTCGCCAACTTCAATGGTCAACTCGGCGGGATTAAAAGTCAGTCCGCTCTGGGAAATCGTATGGGTGGTCGCTGTGGCCAGGCCCGGGAGCAGAAGAAGGCCGAGACCGGCCATCAGTATTATTTGAGATAATTTCATGGCCGGTCTCCTTTTTTAAAGCCTATTCAAATCACTTCACGAGCGTCAAAAGCCTCGCCTGGCTCTGATCACCAACCGTCAGACGGGACATGTAGGCGCCGCTGGGCATGCGGCGGCCACTCGTGTCGGTTCCGTTCCAGGTGGCTTCGTAGCGCTGACCCACGGCCTGCGTACCATCCACGAGGGTTGTTATGACCCGACCCCTCAAATCGAGGATCTGCAGGGTCACTTTTTCGGAGCCCGATGCTCCGGCCAGTTCGTAGGGAATCCGGGTCTGAGGATTGAAGGGATTGGGATACCCGTCGAGCAGGCGGTGCTGCACCCCGGGGGTGTCTCCCACCGCGGATATGTTTTCGAGATCCTCGATGCCCTGGTCGATGGCAGCCTCAACGAGGGTGTCGCTATAGAAGCCGCGGAAGAGGATGATCCCGTCCCCGCCGATAACAAAGACCAGGTCATAGCTACAGTTGTAATCTTCCATGATGCCGTTGATGGCGCCGTACATCAGGTAAGGATAAGTGATCTGGGCGTTGGCGATGAAAACCGCGGCGTTGAGTTCGTTGCCGTCCCACACGTCCACGGCAAAGGCCTGGAATTCATCCGCGGTGTAGCCCCTGCTGTTGATCAGGTCCTCCGAACTGGAGGCTCCTATGATGCACTGTGGTCAGCCATAGCCCACGACGAACAACATCACCACCTTGTCCTGGTAGTCGCTCAGGGTGTACGAACCGCCGCCGTAGGCGTTGAGGGTGAAATCGGGGGCGGGTCCGCCCACATCACCAGGCTCTGGGACCGCCGCGGCGATTCCGGCGCTCAGGGCCAGGATTACCGCTACTGCGGAGGCATAACGCAGAAATTGACGGGACATGAGTTTCCCTTTCGTAAACCGGACCCAAACGCCGGCCAACCATGATAAAATCATAAAAAAGACAATTACAGTCTAGATTATAGGTAAACCCTGGAATTACGCAACGGGGCCCGAGAGGAATTTTGCGGGGAAAACACCTGTCCCTTGGCGCATTTGGACCAAGCGCGGTATGATCCCCTGGTTGTTCCCATCTCGCCGGCCAAACCGAAAGTTGTGTCATGATTCACGACCATTCAGCGGACTCACTCCGCTTTTTGCAGATCCACCTGGGGGGAGACCGAAATTTCTGCTATTTGATCGGCGATCCGGCCACCGGCCAGGCCGCCGCGGTGGATCCGGGTTTTGAACCGGAGCGGTTCCGGGATATTGCCGAAACCGAGGGATTGACCATCAAACACATCCTGATTACCCACGGCCATCCCGACCACACCGCCGGCGCGGACAAGCTGAAGGCGCTGACCGGCGCGGTGGTGCACGCCGGACCCGAGGATCAGGTTCCCGGCTCCGAGCCGGTGGCCGACGGCCAGATCATTTCTCTGGGGGAACTTTCGCTCACCGCCCTGGCCACTCCTGGCCATTCTCCGGGGCATTTCTGCTACCTGTGCGAAGGCCGCCTGGTCACGGGCGATATCCTGTTCTGCGGCAAGGTGGGGGGCACCGGTTCCTATTTTCCCGGGTCCTCGGCCCGCCAGGAATACGATTCGCTGGAACGGTTGATGCAACTTTCGCCGGACACGCTCGTTTTCCCGGGGCATGATTATTACGGGGGCGAGGGGCAACGGCCCCACTCGACCATCGGTTTTGAAAAAGAGAACAACCCCTTCATCACAGCCACGGATTTCGAGGCCTTTTGCCACCTGAAGGACAACTGGGCCGCATACAAAAAGGAGCACAACCTCAGGTGAAACTCTTAGCGGGATCGGTATCCTTCGTGGCCTGGCGTTGCATATCCATCATCCTGGTGCTGTTGGCGGTGGCGGCCGTCCTGCTCGTGTTGCACTGGGACGCGTATTTCCTTCCGTCCGGGGTGGCTCAGAACCTGATCGGGGCCGTGGCCCTGGTGGCCTGGCTGGCGGCCATCCGGTTTATCCTGTCCGACACCTGGGGGCGCTGGTTCTGGCTGGTGATTCTGATCGGAGCCGCCGCGCTGGCGATTTTCCTTCCCTGGTCAGGTGGCGTTTGGGCGGCCACGTCGCTGTCCATCCTCGTGCTGACCTGGCGCCAGTACCGCCCGTGGCGACATATCGAGGACCGCCGCCGGGCCCTGGGTTTTGGCCTAGGTGTGGTGGCCACGGCGCTGCTGATCTTCATCTATCCCCGTTTTATCCATTTGGCCCATCCGGAAGGGGCCGGCCGCTTTTTGAAACAGGCGGGGGCCTGGTCCCTGCTCAGCCTGGGTTTTTTCTGGTTCATGTCGCTGTTCCACCTGGCGGTCCGGATGCGGCTCCACTTCATGCGGCTGCGCCCCAAGCTGGGGGTCACGGCCATCCTTATCGGCTTCGTGCCGCTGGTGTTGATGGTCGTCCTGGGCCTGATGATCCTCTATACCGGCCTGGGCGGTGCCCGCGCGGCCCGAACGACCGCGACCCTGGAAAGCTGGAGGGCGATGACGGCCGGGGGGGGCGATTTCGGAGGGGCTCTTTTCGACACCACCTTCACCTGGCCCGGGTCCGGGAAAGCCTTCGATAAAATGACGTTGATCCCACCGCCGGACTGGGTCGGCCAGCTGGCGGACAAAATGCGGGGTTCCGCCGCCGACGCGGCACGCCTGGGGCGGGCCTCGACGGACTCGCTGACGGGGTCGCCGGTGGCGATCGCCGACACTACCGGCTGGTATCTGGCCGGCGGCCGGATTTGGCTCATGCGCTGGCGGGCCCTTGATACCGAACGTCCCTCCGTCCAGGCCTGGCACCTGGGTGAGCGTCCTCTGAAAGCCCTTTCGGAATTGCTGAAGGTGGGCATCGACATCTCGCCCACGAGCTCTTCCCTGGGTGACGAGGGAGACCTCGTCATCGGCAGCGCCAGCGAAAAGGACCGGCGGAATTTTTCCGGCCTGGAAGTCACCTACCGGGACGTCAGCCAGGACAAGGACTACTGGAGCCGCATCTTCTTTTTCGGCGGCACCCTGTTCGAGGTGAACCGGTTCGACGGTGACGAGCTGGATACCAATTCCCTGTTTATCAACCTGCGGGTCGGGTGGCAGGACCTGAAAGCCGAATTCCTCGAGGGAGATTCCAATCTGAACATCGCCGTGGTGATCGCCCTGGGGGTGATGGCCTTCCTGTTCCTGATCCTGGAAGTATTCGCCCTCTTTTTCGGAGTGCGCATTTCCGAGGGAATCGTCGGCGCGGTGCACGCCTTGCACCGGGGGACCAGGTCGGTCGCTTCGGGGGACCTGGACACGGTCATCGACATCCCCAACCAGGACGAATTCGGCGACCTGGCCGCCAGCTTCAACGAGATGACCAGCGCGGTGAAACAGGGGCGGGAAATCGCCCTGGCCAACGACCGGATGGTGCAGGAACTGGCTACCGCGCGGGCTATCCAGGTGCGTCTTTTGCCCAGCACCGAACCGGTGGTGACCGGGTTCGAGGTGGTCGGGGCCAGTATCCCCAGCCGGGAAATCGGCGGAGATTATTTCGACTTCCTGGTCCAGGGCGACGACAAGATAGGCATCGCCATCGGCGACGTTTCAGGCAAGGGCATGCCCGCGGCCCTGCTCATGTCGAATCTGCAGGCCAGTCTGCACGGCCAGGTCCTGCATCCGGGCAGCGTGTCCGGGGTGGTCGAAAGGGTGAACGATCTGCTGGTCAAATCAACCGACCCACACATGTTCGCCACCTTCTTCTATGGACTATTGGACGCAGCCCAGGCCAGTTTCACCTGCACTAACGCGGGCCACAACCCGCCGGTCCTGTTGAGAGTCGACGGCACCCTCGAAGAGTTGACCACCGGCGGGCTTTTGCTGGGGATGTTGGGGGAACAGATCTATCAACAGGACACCGTGGAACTGGCTCCGGGTGAGATCATCGTGCTTTACACCGACGGCATCACCGAGGCGGTGGGCCCGGCGGCCGATGAGGACGATTACGAGGCCATGTTTGGCGAGGACGCCCTGTTCGAGGTGATGCGCCGCAACCGCCACCTGCCGGCTGCAGGCATCAAGGATGCCATCCTGGACGCGGTGGCCACCCATACTTCGGGTGTGGCCCAGTCCGATGACATCACTCTGGTGGTGATCCGGCGGCAGGGTTGACCCCCATCGCGAATCCTGTTGGCCGGATGGCTTGGCCGGGGTATGCTCGGCCCTTCGTGAAAGTTGATCAGAACTCAACCGGGAGTTGCCCATGTTGGATTGGATGAAGGAACTGGTCCCCATCTTTTTGCTGCTGGTGGTCGTGGGATTTGTATTTGTCCGTCTGCCCCGGGTGGATGTGGGACACGACAAGCCCTATATCCGTCGCCGGATCATGAACTGGCTGCCCCTGGGCCTGACCTACGCCTTTTTATACATGGGGCGCTACAACCTGAAGGTCAGTCAATACGCGTTCGAGGAGATCGCGGGACCCGACGGCAGTCCTCTGATGGGTAATACCGGCTTCGGGATCATCTTCATGGTGGGCACCATCGTCTACGGTATTTCCTTCCTGATCAACGGGCCCTTGACCGATCGGTTGGGAGGGCGGTTTTCCATCCTGATGGGCGCTTTTGGCGCCATGGTGGCCAACCTGCTGATGGGGCTTGCTTCGCTCACCCTTTTGAAACACGGTCCCCTTTCCGGTTTCGTGGCGGCCAACTTCATCGCTCTGTTTTCGGTTCTCTATGCAATCAACATGTACTTCCAGAGTTTCGGCGCGGTGGCCATTGTCAAAGTCAACGCCCCCTGGTTCCACGTGCGTGAGCGCGGCGTGTTCGGCGCCATTTTCGGTATCCTTATCTCATTGGGCATCTACTTTGCCTTTGACCTGGGCTACATGATCCTTGGTGGGCTGGGCCTGATCTGGGTCTTCCTGGTGCCGGCCATTCTGCTGGCGATTTTCTGGGTCATCGACTTCGTCATGGTCCGCAACACGCCGGCCGAAGCCGGACTGGCCAACTTCAACACCGGCGACGCCACCAGCGGTGACGACAGTCCGCGCCTCGGGGC
>CBDUDB010000126.1:0-7743 GCA_965365795.1 uncultured bacterium
GCCATGGCGCCGTAGGATCGCTTGCGACCAGCCATCAAATGGTCTCCTTGTCGTGAACCTCCGGCCGGTGGGCCTGATCCCTGCCCACGGGTGCCGACTCTCCGGCGACGGCTTCTTCAAGCACCGTGCGCAGACGATCCATTTCGTTGGCCACCAGGTCGATCTTCCGCACGGTCATGTTGTAGAAGATGACCGCCGGAATGGCCGTCGCCAGGCCCGCGATGGTCGTGATCAGAGCCTCGGCAATGCCGGGCGCCACCACCGTCAAATTGGCGCTTTGCATCGAGGCCATGCCCCAGAAGGAACTCATGATGCCCCACACCGTACCCAGCAGCCCGAGGAAGGGCGAGATGGTCACCGCGGTGGACAACAAAATGAGATAGCGTTCCAGGTTTTCGATTTCCAGGTAGGAAACCCTCTCCGACGCGCGGCGAATGGCCGGCCACTGTGAAAGGGAATCAGTTTCAAGAATGAGGTTACCCAGAGGCAGATCCGTGTTGTCCCGACACCAGGACAACAGGGCCGTCCGCTCGGGCCCGGTGTCCGAACCGCTTTCCAACCACGCTTCGCATTTGCTCCAGAAATCCTGGTGCCCGGCGCGGACCCGCGACAGGGTCCGTGACTTGTCGATAAAAACGGCCCAGGACATGACCGAAAGAAACAGCAGGACCAGCAGGATGAACTTGCCGAAAAAGGTGGAATCGGCCACCAGGCCGACAAGCTCTCCAGGCCCCAGGGTGGCCAGGAAAGCGCCCGAATGCAACAAGGCGGACATGGGTTCTCCTCGGATATTCAGTTTTATGGGGGATTCGGCCCCGTTCCATCCGGCCGGATCCGGGCGGTCCTTCCTTGGTCCGCCACCAGGTCCCGAACGGGACCAGATCAGTTGTTCAGCAAAGTAACCATCGCCCGCGGGAAAGAACAGGCCCGGGGCCTGAAAGTTCCCCAGGATTCCTCAGCGTTTCCCCTGAGGCCCAATAGTCAGCCCTGGCCCTTGAAGACCTTCAGGGCAAAAGCGTCGTCAAAATCAAATTTATCCACGAAATCGCTCAGGGAATCCCCGTCGCGCTTGCGCAAAAGGCCTTCTTCCACCAGATGGAAGACGATACGGCCGAAATCGATGGTCGCATGCACGCCCCAGGCGTTGAACACATCGCCGGCCATAACCCCGTACCGCTGCCGGCCCAGATCCCGGATCCAGTCCAGGAGATCCACGCCGGTGATATGGCCCCGTTCAACCATGGATTCCATGGCGTTTTCCAGGGCTTCCAGGACAAAAACATACGCATCCGGACAAAAGGCACCTCGTCGGTCGGCGAGCGTCCGGATGGATTGCATCAGGTCCATGGTTTCGGTCATGGCCCTCTCCCAGGAAGTGAAGTCCACGTTGATCGATCCGCTACCATTTTAAGGGCATCCCGTTCCCTGTCAACCATCAGTGGCCCCGGTAGGCCCAGCCAGCAGGCGGTCGTAAAGATCGAGATAACTTTTCACCACGCAGGATACGCCGAAATCGCCGGTCGCATCCCTGCGGGCCTCTTCGGAAATTTCCTGTCTCAGGGCATCGTCCTGAAGCACCTTGACCACCGTCTGGGCCATACCCGAGACATCGTGGGGATCCCGGAGAAAACCGTTCAGACCATCCTGGATGAACTCTCCGGCCCCACCGCGGTTGGTGGCCACCGGAATCACGCCGCAGGCCATGGCCTCCAGAGCAACCAGACCGAAGGATTCGTGCAAGGACGGCAGCAGCATCACGTCGGCGACCGGCAGGACGTCTTCCAGGCTGTCCACCTGTCCCAGGAATTCCACCTTGTCGTCGAGGCCGGCATCGATCACCTGCTGCCTGACCGCCGGCATTTCGGGTCCGTCTCCGATCAGAAGCAGACGGCACGGCAGAACCTCGCTCACCTTGGAAAAAACATCCACTACCGCCCCTACATTCTTGACTTTACGGAAGTTGGAAGCATGAGCAATCAGTTTTTCACCCTGCGGGGCAAACCTGGCTTTCAGCTGGGCATCGTCAAAGGGCCGGAAAACGCGGGTGTCGACGAAGTTGGGGATGACCTCGATGTTTTCACCCGTGCCGAAAACCTTGATGGTCTCATTTTTCAGGAAGCTGGACACGGCGGTCACGGCATCGCTCTGCTCGATGCAGAACCTGGTGATGGGGAAAAAGGACGGTTCCTGCCCCACCAGGGTGATGTCCGTTCCATGAAGAGTCGTGACCACTTTCAGGCTGTCCCGCCCGCTCATCTGCTTGGCCAGGTAGGCGCTGGCCGCGTGGGGAATGGCGTAGTGGACGTGCAGGATGTCCAGGGCGCAACGCTCGGCGACCTCGCTCATGGCCGTGGCCAGACTCAGGGTGTAGGGCGAATGCTGGAACACCGGATAGTGAGGCATTTCCACCGGATGGTAGAAAATGTTCTCGTGGTATTTGCGCAGACGAAAAGGAAGTTCGCTGGATATGAAATGGACTTCACATCCCCGCCGGGAAAGGTGCAGGCCCAGCTCGGTGGCCACGACCCCGCTGCCGCCCTGGCTGGCGTAACAGGTGATGCCGACGTTGGGCATCCTCATCGGGCCCACCTTTCGTCAGGTAAATCATTCAGGACCGGAAAGGAGGGACTTGCCAAGGCCTCGCCCAGTGCGACCCCGGCGCGACGGCCCCAGGTCCGCGCCCGGCGCTCGATTTTTTCCAGAAAGGCCGTGTCGTTGATCCAGGTGGCCTTGCGTCCGGGTTGCCGGGAAAACTGGCTGGCATAACAGGCCAGCGACTGCTCCTTGGCCGGCCAGGTAGCGGAAATATCGAAGATGACGGCGGGTTGACCATCATCGGGACAGACGGAAAAAACGGACTCAGTTTCCCAGCGCTCGGCAGCCTCCGGCCAAGGGGCGCCGCCTGACCACAAGGTCCCCCCCGGTGCCGGGGTTTGCCAGGCCACCAGGCGGGCAAGAAAGGCCGCTCGTTCCACCAGTTTGGGGGTTTCCTGGTGATCGGGATGCCGCACCGGGTCGGGTGCGGTGACGATCCATCGAGGCTGAAGGCGGCGAATCACGCCCACCACCTGGGCCACCTGATCCCGATCTGTGCTGTCGATGAACCCGTCGGGCAGTTCCAGCTGAGCCCGCCCGGCCAGACCCAGCACGGCCGAGGCCTTTTCGGCTTCACTCCAGCGCTCGGCGACTGTGGCGTTGGTTCCCAGTTCCCCCCGGGTCAGATCCACGGCCCACACCCGGCGGCCCCGATCGGCCAGCAACCGGATGGTTCCCCCCAGACCGATCTCCGCGTCGTCGGTGTGAGGAGAGATGACCAGCAGGTCGCAGCAATTTCCCTCAGGTTGGGTCATGGAATATCCCTCATGGTTCAATGTGGAGACGGAACTTCGATCACGAATTCCCGCCACTGTCCCTCGGCACCTAGCTTCAGATGTTGGCTGGCGGCTTCGAGGCAAGTGGTCACCAGGTCTTCGCCCCAAATCGATGCCGCACAAAGATAGGCCAGGCGTCTCTCCTGCCTTTTCCCGCCGGGAAACACCCACTCCGGGCCCAACGGAACCGCCTCTTTCAAAGAACGTTCGATTTCATCCCGCAGCATGGCCTCCACGCCCTTCCGCCAGCGACGAGAACGACCATCTGCAAGGTTAAGAGCTCTGTTTTCAGTAAGTTTCAGGTCTTTCTTGAGAATGTTTTCAAGGATTTGGCGCACCTCATTTTCCGCTTTTTCGGCCAAAGTGGCCGCCAATCGGGGATCGGAGGTACGGCGTTCCCTGAAAGCATGCAAGCTGTCCGGGTCCATCCCAACCGGAAGAAGCCAGGCGAACAAGCGGGGTACCAGCGGCGGACGGCCGATGCCCAGTTCCCCGTACACGGTGTCCAGTTGACGGAGGTAGGCCAACTCTCCGGGCCCGACCACCACGGCCGCCGGACGCAGAAGCCAATCCTGAACCGGGCTGCGAAGCATGACGCCGGGCCGAAGCTGGGAAGTATCCGGAACGGAACTTCCTGACCGCCAAGGGACGCGGCTGTCACCATCGACCAGGAAAAGGGGATTTTTCAGGGACCGCTGGTTTATCTGGGCATGCCACCGGTGATCGGCCAGCTCGTTCCCCCGAATTTCCGCAAGGTTGGCCAGTTCTTCGTGCTTTTCCAGGATCAAATCGTAGAGCGGACCGGCGGCCGCGTGAAGCCCGGAATCATCGCCCGACACGATCATCAGTCCTGTCCCCTGGAATACCCTCAGCAGCGATCGGCGCGCCAGACGGGACCAGGTCCACCCGGCGGACACGGCTTCAGCCCAGATAGCGGCCAGATCTGGCGTCAGTGGATCGGTCGGAACGGAGGAGCCGGCCGCCATCTGTTCCAGCCAAACGGCGCCCGCTGCGGTGACCGGATCACCGGATCTGCGGCCCAGCATGCCGGGGCGTTGTTTGGGCCCGGCTTTGGTTATCTCTGCGGGCCCGGTTACCAGCCCCAAACCACCGGGTTTTAGCGCCACCGGATGAAGGGCCTCCACCAGGTCATCGTCGTCATCTCCGCTCCAGAACACCGGAACGGTCGGCCTGCCGGCCACCGAACGGAAGCGGGCCAAGGCAATGGTCGTGGCAACCTTGTAAAGGGTGTACAGAGGGCCTCCCAGGAATCCCGGCTGTTGCCCGGTGACCACGATGTCCGCTTTGCCGGCCCTCAGGGAAGCCACCTGGGACCGCAGCAGGATTCGATCACTATCCAAGGACAGGTCCTGTTCCTGGGTCTGCATCCACCCGTCCACCCACGAAGACTGAAAAAGAGGAGCCGCCTGGCAGGCGCTCTCCGATTCCAGGGCGGCCGCTATTTCCTCACTGGCGCCTCGGTTTCCCGGCTTCACAAAATCCGCATCCAATTGCCCATCGAGCCAATCGCTGAATAAACGGGAAGATGCGATCGCATCTTTAAGTTTTTCCTGAGGTTTGATTTGCATCGTCATAATATAATGTCTTTTGGGTTCTTTTGAAAAACAAGGATCCAACGGCTGCCCTGCCCCAGAGGTTCCCCGTCATAACCTCCGGCCGCCGCCACCCGGGTCATTCCCGATTGACTGGTCATGGTGTCCAGGTCATCCAGAGTAAAAACCGCCACCCTTTCGGTATACCGCAATCCCTCGGCCGAAATGCCATACTTCTTCGCTTCGGTCTGGCACCCGGATCGCGGTGCCAGATGCACCCTTTTCTCCACCAGTGATTCGCCCTGGACGAACTCCCTTTCCTCGCGAATCACCAGAGGTCCCAGTTCCCTCTCACGGAGCTGGGGCTCCTGACCACCGAGTTCGGCCCGAACTTTATCCCCATCGAAATAATCCAGATACCAATGCCCACCCGGGACAAGAACTCTGGCCACTTCCTGGACCGGCACCCTGTTTGCCGCCGGGGAGCCGAAATACCCGAAAGCCGTGAACAGGGATAGCACCGCCGGAAAAGCTGCGTCGGAAAAAGGCAAGGCCCGCATGTCGCCACGGACCAAGCCTGGAGGGGTCTCCCTTTGAATCCGGGACCGGGCAAGGCTCAACAAAGGCGCGGAAAGGTCCAGACCGACGGCCGCCTGTCCGGATTCAAGAAGCAACTCCAAGTGCCGGCCATCGCCGCAGCCCAGGTCCAGAACCTGGCCACCGGATGCCGGTACCAAAGGAGCCAGGCGAGGCAACAAGGCGAGGCACCGTTTCGCCTCGGCGGTATCCCGGTGCTGGTATAGCAAGGGATAGTGGGCTCCGAAGGCCTGCCGGAACCAGCCGTCACTCACCTGCGACCTCCGAATCTTCCCAGCTGATCTCGCCTTCCAGAATGCCGTGCCTGATGATCATCGTGTCCTCGGCCAGGGCAAGTTGATGGGGATGGTCCAGGGTATAGTGCAGCCCGCGACTTTCATGGCGGGCCCGACCGCACATGACGATCAGTTCCCCAAGCAGGGCGATGTTCCGCAGTTCCACCAGAGGGGCCGTGATGACCGAGGTGCGGTAGACCTCTTCCACTGTCTGACGAATGGCCCGCAGGCGCTCCAGAGCGATGTCGAGCCTTTGACGGTCCCTCACGATGCCCACGTAATCCCACATGACCCTGCGGACCAGATCCCAGTCATGTTCCAGAACCATGGCCTGCCGGGCTGGACTGCGGCCTTCTTCCATGCCAAAACCGGCGGCCAGTACCGGAGTCTTGTCCTCCAGAACCCTGTCCTCGGCGGCGATGGCGGCCGCCGCCCGCGTGGCAAAAAACACCGCTTCGAGAAGGGAATTGCTGGCCAAGCGGTTGGCACCGTGGATACCCGTGCAGGCAACCTCCCCGATGGCGTACAGCCCGGACAGGCTGGTTCGGCCTTCGATGTCCACGGTCACCCCCCCGCACATGTAGTGAGCGGCCGGTACCACGGGCACCGGTTCCCCGGCCATGTCGATACCGAATTTGGCGCAGGTTTTCACAAGGTGAGGAAAGCGGGCTTCGACCTTGTCGCGGTCCAGGTGGCGCAGATCGAGAAAAACCGAGGCATCTCCGCTGGTCTTCATTTCCCGGTCGATACCGCGGGCCACCACATCCCGGGGCGCCAGGTCCCCCATCTGATGATAACGGGGCATGAACTGTTCGCCACGGGCGTTGATCAGCTGGGCGCCCTCCCCCCTGACCGCTTCGGATATCAGGAAACTCTTGGCCTCCGGATGGTAAAGACAGGTCGGATGAAACTGGACAAATTCCAGATTCCGCAGCTCGGCCCCAGCCCGGTAGGCCATGGCCAATCCGTCCCCGGTGGCGATGTCCGGATTGCTGGTGTAGCTGTAGACCTTGCCGCAGCCCCCGGTGGCCAGGACAACGGCGTCCGCGAAATACGCCTGCCGGTTCTGGGTACGTCGGTCCAGGATCAGGCATCCGACCACCCGGTCGCGATCCATCCCCGTAAGGTCCAGCACATCGCCCTTCAAAAGTTCCAGGCCCATGTGGTCTTCGTCCAGGGTGATGTTGGGATGACGAGCGCAGGCGGCCAGCAAACGGGTTTCGATTTCACGGCCGGTAAGGTCGGCGCAGTGCAGGACCCGGCGGCGGGAGTGCCCTCCCTCACGGCCCAGAGCAAATCCGGCGTCTTTTCCCTCCCCTTCGCGGCTGAACTGGATACCATAGGAAAGCAGGCGATCGATCAGATCGGGACCCGCCTCTACCATTTGGCGCACCACATCTTCATCGCACAACCCGTCACCGGCCACAAGTGTATCATTGATATGGGTTTCGAAGTCATCCAGTGGAGATACCGCCGCGGCGATGCCGCCCTGGGCGTAGTTGGTGTTGCTTTCGCGGCTTTCCTTCTTGGTCACCACCCGGACGGTTCCCGTTTCGGCGGCGTGCAGGGCGAACTGCAGTCCGGCAATTCCCGAACCTATTACTAGACAACGACTTAAAATTGTGTCGGCGATGAATTGCGAGGTCACGTGGCACCTTTCCCGGTTCGATAACTTCAGCCGTAAAACCGGCTTTAAATAATCACGTTAAATCTGCTAAAGGTCTCCCGCCAGCGGACGAAGAAATTCAAGTCAATTGGAATCGTTACATTCCTTAGGATGTCTGTCCACCGGGAGGGTGAAACTGTGAATTCCCGTGCGCTGATCACACTGATGGCTCTGATTCTGGGTCTGGCGACCCTGACCGGCTGCAGTGATAACAGCAATGAACTGCAAAGCCTCGTGTGCGAGGTGGAATCGGTAAATGAAGGGGCGCCTCTGATCATGGC
>CBDUDB010000127.1:0-7683 GCA_965365795.1 uncultured bacterium
CAGGTATGGAATGCCACACCCCGTTGTATGCAATGTTGAACAACCACAACTGGGAGAACATTTGAATATCATTATCGAGACAGGAGCGCAGGGACCCCCTCCCACAAATGGAAACCGCCGAGCATCACCCGGCGGTTTCTCCCAGCTGGTGTCCTGACTATTATAGCATATTGGTCAGATTCACGATCATGTCCTCCATGACCGGCCTCAAGATATCCCCGTAACTCTGCATGTTGACCCGGCGCCAGTTGTCCTTCAGCCCCGGCATGGTTTTCGCCGCCATGGCGGCCAGATCGGCCTGGCCCTGATCGGATAACTCGCCCTTGGTCTTGGTCAAATCCTTGAATCCCTCGTTGATCTCCTCGAGGACCGGCAAGGCCTCTTCGGCGGTCGGCCTCGAGGTCACCCCGCCGAGGGTGACCATGGTCTGATCCAGCAGGGACTGCATGAGGTCCCCCGCATTCAATCCTCCCCTTTCCAGTTCGTGGGGTTGGTTGCCCCCGCAACCGGCGAGAAATACGATGGCCGACAAGGCAATGACTGTGGTGAGAATCAGGCGGATCTTCATGGGATACCCCTCCGAAGTTTGGCTGGCGATTTTTATCTAACTCTACAAAAGCAATCCCAGTTTTTCGACCATGGAATTCATTTCCGAGCCGAGAATGTCGCTCAGACCGGGCATGTCGTTGATGCGCCGGGCCATATCCTGGATTTCCGGCATGGCCTTTTTGGCCTTATTCGACAATTCCGAGCGGCCTTCGTCCGACAACTTGGGAATATGATAGATCAGGTCGTCAAAATCATCATTGATGGCCTTCAACTGGGGCACCGCGGCCTCCGCCGCCTGCATGCTGTTGACGCTGTCCAGGGCACGGAAAGTCCTGGCCAGCAGACCGTCGAGCATATCCCCGGTATTGATACCGCCCAGTTCCATGTTCTGACTGTTGCCTCCGCCGCAGCCGGTCAGACCCAGTCCTAGAACCATAGCCAAGGCGATCGGGAGAATTTTCCGCGAGACCTTCCGCAATTCCTTCCGCGATACTTTCCGCGATACTTTCCGCAATACCATCACCGCTCCCCGTGTTGAATACCCTCGATTCGCTTTCAGGTTGGTGATCTTAGGAATACCGGCGGCAATTGTCCACCCCAATGAGGCCCGGCCGGCGGTCGGTCGGTTGTGTCATCCAGGCAGCCATGGTACTTTTCCCGGGCCTGGCTATTTCATCCCGGCCGCTCAAGAAAGGTCCGAAATGCGCCACCTGCTTTTGATATTTGTCTTGGTCGGCCTTTCCCTCACCACATACCAACCCGCTCCGGCCTGCACCAACTTCATTGCCACCGGGGGCGCCACCGTCGACGGCTCGGTCATGGTGACCTACACCTGCGACGGCGAATTCCACCCGCACCTGCGGCACCTGGCCGCCGCCGACCACGAACCCGGCGCCATGGAAAAGCTCGTCCACTGGTCGGGCGAAGTCCTCGGGGAAATCCCCTATCCCGCACGCACCTTCCAGGTGGTCAACCTGATGAACGAGCACCAGGTGACCATCGCCGAAACGACGACCGGCGGCCGCGAGGAACTGGTCAATCCGGACGGCATGCTGGACTACTGGACCTTGATGCGTTTGACTCTCCAGCGGTCGGCCACCGCGCGGGAAGCGGTCACCGTGATGGGGAACCTGGTGGCTGAGTACGGATATCGCAGCAGCGGCGAGTCGTTCTACATCGGGGACCCCGATGAAGCCTGGGTCGTGGAGATGGTCGGGCCCGGCCCCGGCGGCCAGGGCGCCCATTGGGTGGGGTTGCGCGTGCCGGACGGATACGTGATCGCCCATGCCAATCTGGGCCGCATCGACACCTTCGACCGGAAAGACAAGGACAACTGCTTGGCCTCCAAGGGTATGGAAAAGTTCGCCGCAGCCAATGGTTGGTACGATCCCGACAACCAAGAGGATTTCAGCTGGCGTCGGGCTTTCCACCCCACCACCGCTCAACAATTGCGTTACACCGAAACCCGGGTGTGGAGCCTTTTCCGGCGGTGCGCTCCCTCGCAAGACTGGCCGTCGGATTACCACCGCGGCGTTGAAGGAGCTGAACCCTTGCCGTTGTGGATCAAACCCGATAAGAAACTGGCCGTAGCCGACGTATTCGAACTCATGCGCGACCACTACGAAGGCACGGAATTCGACATGACCCAGGGAGTTGACGCCGGCCCGTACGGCACCCCCAACCGCTGGCGGCCCATGGCCTGGGAAATCGATGGCCAGAACTACACCTGGGAACGCCCCATCTCCACCCAGCAAACCGGCTTTTCCATGATTACCCAGTCACGAAACTGGCTGCCCGATCCCGTCGGCGGGCTGACCTGGTACGGAGTCGACGACACCTACTTCACCTGCTATGTGCCCCTGTATTGCGGGATCGAATCGGTCCCCGAATCCTTTACCACCGGCAGCCTGGGCAAGTTCGGCTGGGACTCGGCCTGGTGGGTTTTCAACTTCGTGTCCAACTACGCCAACCTGAAATACTCCTACATGATCCAGGACATCCAGATCGTTCAAGCCGAACTGGAGGGCGATTTTCTCGATCTCCAACCCGCTATCGAAAAAACCGCCTCAGATCTGGCGGATTCCGATCCCGAGCTGATGGCCCGCTACCTGACCGACTACTCGGTGACCCACGCCGAAGCGGTGGTCGACAAGTGGCGCGATCTGGGTGAATATTTGTTGACCAAGTACAACGACGGATATGTTAAGGATGAAAACGGCCGGCCGAAGGAGAGCGGTTACCCCGAGGCCTGGTTGCGCGCGGTGCTCGAGCAGCATCCGGACAAGTACCTGCTGCCTGAACAGGATGCAGGCAAGGTTCAGGAACCTGAAGACTATTGAGGAGGCCGACATGTTGAAGCGTGCCATCGTTATTGGCTGCCTGACCCTGTTGATGGCGGGTCTGGCCTGGAGCGCCGAAGACGCCTTTCAGTTTCCCGAAGACATGCAAAAACTTTGGCCGGCCGATCCGGCTTTCATCGTGGCGATAACCTCGGTGAACGATCTGGACCGCCAGTGGCGCACCATCGAGGAAATGTTGAACGAAGGCGACGGCGAACCCACCGATCTGATCGGAATGATCAGCGAAAAAATGCCCCAGTTCGCCCAAACCGTGGACCTGGACCGGCCACTGGCCATGGCCACGGGGCTGCCCGATTTTATGAGCGGTGGGGATCCTCCGTTGACCTTTATCGTCCCCCTCAGCGGCGCCCTCAACGACGAGGCCAGGATGGAACTGGAAGAAGAGGGCCTGACCCAGGTCATCCAGGGAGACTACCTGGCTTTTTCCCTGGACCCGGCCTATGCCCCCGCGGCCGTCGTTCCAGATCTCGCCCAGGGACTCAATCCCGGGTTCATCACTTCCCGCCTCGACCTGGAAATGGTGGTGGCCGCCTATCGACCCCTGGCCGAAATGAGCATGGGCGCCATGACAGCCCCACCCGCCGAGCCCGACACCACGGAATCCGGGGAAATCCGCCCCAACCGCGGCATGGATCAGGAAGAAGCCGCCGCCATCCAAACCATGGCCCAGGCGATCATGGATTCAGCTCGCCGCCTGGACCTCGCGCTCCAGATAGAGGAAGAAACTCTGACCCTCCACTCGGGCTTTTCGGTCTTTCCCGACAGCCCGTTCGATCCCGGCCCCCAGCCTTCCTTCGAGGATGCCCTGCAACTGACCCGGTTGCTGCCTCGCGGCGGTAACATCATCCAGGCCCAGGCCCTGGATCAGACCCGGCAGTTCGAGGTATTTCGGGATTTTTATGTCCAAAGTATGGAAAAAGGAATGGCCGAGTTGCCACCCGATCAAGCCGACGCTTTTCGCGCCTGGATGAACTTGTATCTGGACTCGGTCGACCTTTTCAACAACCCGATGGCCGCCTCGGTTGAGATGTCAGACGAGAGCATGTCCGCCAACGTGGTCATGGAGTGCGCGGACGCACCGGGAAACCTGGAACGGATCGCCGAACTGTTCGCCGGACTGTCCGACGCGGACATGGGAATCAAGCTGAAGAAGATGCCCACCGGCAAGGTGGCCGGCGTTGAAGTGCGCAGCTGGACCATCCAGTACGATGCGGACAAGCTGGCTGGCCTGTCTGCCGACCCGACTCCTTCCAAGATGGGCGCCCCCCACATGGAAGCCGAGGAGATGATTGCGTTTCTGCGCAAGGTGACCCCCAACATCAACATGGCGGTCAGGGGGAATCACCTGATCATCAGCGCCGACACGAATCCCGCCAACCTGGCCCACATGATCCAGGAGGCCGGACAGAGGCGCGGCGCCGCCAATCCCGTGGTTTCCGCCGTCGCGGCCAAGGCGGGCCCGGCCGTTCAGCAGGTGGTCACCGGCGACCTGATGGCCATCATCGCCTGGATGACCGAGTGGATGGAGGAAATCGAGGAAGAGGAATACACCGCCATCAAGGGCAACCCGATTCCGTTTTCCAGCTCGGTGACGATCGACGGCGCCAGCTACGGCGGGCAGTGGACCATGGACATGCCCGCGGTGAAACGTTTGGTCAAGGCCTTCCAGGAATTGGAGGAGATGAAACGCGGGGCCGCGCGGAATGATGACGATTCCGATAAGGAGGAAGAAACGGAGACTGAGTAAACCTCCGAGGAATACGCTCACTTATTAATTGGTCCAATGGCCTGGGCGCCGCCGAGTACCCGGGTTGTTTGGGACCAGCAAGCAATAAAATGCCCCCCGGGGGGCATTAACCACATAAGCTTAAATAAAACAAATACTTAGGGAGTCAATTGTTCCTGCCGTGGCCGAAATGCCGCGCCCTACTCCCCGTGGCACTCCGAACAGTTCGTCTCTTTCCACTCCCCATCGATATCTTCGGGATGAACGTACTCCACGCTTTCCAGGGAAACCAATTTCTCCCCCGACTTCCGCTCCTGAGCCACGATGGTATGGCACACGTTGCAATCGCGCGACAGCACCTCGCCCTCGTCCGTCTCGTGCAATCCGTCGTGGCAACGGAAACAGCCCGGCGAGTTCAGGTGCCCGATATGGTCGGGAAAATTCCGCCAGCTCACCTTCATCTCGGGAAAGATATTAAACGAATAAAGTCGCTGGGCTGTTTCGATAGCCGCCTTTATGTCCTCGGCGCGGCTGGCCACCAGCTCGGGGTGGTCTTCGCCGAAATGCTGGTTCACGCCTTCTTCGATGGCCGCCAGGGCCTCCTCGGTCGTCTCATATTCCTCACTCATCAATTCCACCAACAGCCACTTGATATCAGGCAGGTCGTTCTTGACCCGACCGAGCGTCATGGCGCGATTGATCAGCCGCGCCGGCGGGTTGTAATGGTGGGTGGGCCGGTTGTGGCAATCGATGCAGTCCATCTTGCGCATATCATGGTTGGCCACGTCGTCATCCGTGAAGTCCGCGTCTACGTTGCGAAAAATCTTTTCGGTGCCGTCCGGTCGGGTGGACTTCACCCAGGGGATCTCGAGTCGTTTCTCGTCCGTGGCCACGTATTCGATCGTGTTGTTGATGTTCATGTGCCAGTGGATGCCCTTGGCGGGTCCATCTTCACCCCCGCCCCCGATCTTCATCAGCAGTTGCAGCTTCCAGTGGGTGTTGTCCTCTTCGTAACCGAAGTAGTCGTGCACCACCAGTTTCTCATTGTAGAAATGGGCCGGCCAGTGGCACTGCTCGCAGGTGTCGCGGGAAGGGCGCAGATTCTTGATGGGGGTATGGATCGGCTTCGGCACCTTGTCGAAAAGTACTGCGTAAACCTGGTACAATCCCGAGATCTTGGCCTTCACGAACCACTCGCCACCTGAACCGATGTGACATTTCACGCAGCCGACCCGTGCATGGGGCGACACCGAATAGGCAGTGTACTCGGGTTTCATTTCCACATGGCAAACCGTGCCGCAGAAGGCGTCGCTCTCGGTGTATTCGAAAGCCTGGAAGCTGCCGAAGGCCGTCAGAGCCAGAAAGAGGATGAAGCCCCCGCCCACCAGAACGGTCGCCCGGAAGTGAGTCGGATTGTTGAAATCGATCTGGGGCAACTTCTGGGTGCTGGATAGTCCCAGCCGCCGGCGGCGTTGCTGGCGCAGCACTCCTACCCCAGCGGTCACCAGGCCAATCACCAGGATCGCCGGCAGAATCAGGAAGGCGATGATCCCCACGTAAGGGCTGTGGGTATTGGCAAAAAGCTCCAGCGCCATCAGGAAGACGATCAAGGCCAGGCTGATCCCGGCAATGGCCGCCCCCACCATCGAAATGGCGTTGTAGAAGGTTGAAGGAAGACGCTTTTTGCGGCGTGGAGAACTATTCTGATCGGTCACGGGGCAGCCTCCTGAAAAGGGACCTGTCCACCATATAACAGGGTCAGGCTAACTCCTAGTAATAAAAAGGGTTTCTGCTGATGGTTCCAGCTGTGGCCACCGTTACCGATTGTTCGCCGCTTGACCCGAGGTGAAGAGCCAAACGATACTGCTGTCAGTTCACGGGCAATGAAAATTCCCACACCTCGAAAGTTGACGCCCCCTGGTGGAAAACGATCGATTGGATATGACAGCGCCAGATCTCCCCGAGCTGCACCGGCAGGTGGTGTTCGGCCAGTCGCAGGGCAAGATCATCTGGCAGCCGCGTATCGGGTGCTGGTTCGAGGACAAGATGTTCTCCGGGGAGGGACTGCCCCCACCCTACACCGGCATGAATCCCCACCAGGCGTACCGGTCACTCGGTTGTTCGGCCCGTCTGTACGAGTTCAATTCCTGTTTCCGGCGCCAGGAGCATCCTGCGGTCACGGTGACACGCCGCGACATCAACGAAACAGATGTGGAAACCGTGGTGGCCACCCCGGTGGGCAAGCAGGTCGCCGTGCACCGGAAATCCTTCAATAGCCCTCATGCGATCACCCTGAAGTGGGAAGTGGAAACGCTTGAGGAATTGAAGGTGGCCACCTGGCGCGAAGAGAACGCCTCCTGGTACTGGGACCAGGAACAGTTTGATGGCCACTTGGCTGCGTGCGGAGACCTGGGCGCCCCGACGATGTTCATGCCGCGGATGAACGTACAGTGCCTGTATATCGAGAAGATGGGCGTGGAAAATAGCGTGTATGCCCTGTTTGAATGGCCTGAACAGATCGAGACCTTTTTCGACGCCCTGGCCGAGAATCAGGACCGTCTGATCGATATCATCAACCGGTCCCCCATCGAGATCATCAATTTTGGCGAGAACATCCACGCCGGAACGCTTTCACCGGATCTATTCCTGCGTTACCACCTGCCGGACTGCCAGCGACGGTGTGACAAGCTGCATGGTGCCGGCAAGTTCGTCTGTTCCCACTGGGACGGTGATACCAGACCCCTGCTTCCCTATGTGAAAGAGACCGGGCTGGACGGTGTGGAGGCGATCACTCCTGTTCCCCAGGGAGATGTAACCCTCGAGGAGGTGAAAGCGGCCCTTGGCGATGAGATCTTCCTCCTGGACGGAATCCCCGCCATCTACTTCGATGACACCTACCCTGTGGAGACCCTCATCGAATGCACCGAGAAGCTGATTGACCTGTTTGCGCCCAGACTTGTGCTGGGGATTTCGGATGAGATATCATCGACCGGCGACATCGAGAGGCTACGGGTGGTCGGGAACATCGTTGACGAGTACAACAAGCGG
>CBDUDB010000128.1:0-7651 GCA_965365795.1 uncultured bacterium
CCCGCGATCCGGCCGGTCGCCTGCTGGCCGGAGAAATCGCGGATCTGGATTTGACAGCAAGGCTGGCGGTTTTGTCGGCCTGCGAAACCGGGTCGGGCCGCATCCTGTCGGGTGAGGGAGTGCTGGGACTGTCCAGCGCCTTCCTGGGTGCGGGGGTGCCGACTGTGGTGGCCAGCCTCTGGCCGGTGGACGACGGTGTGACCACCCGTTTGATGGAACGGTTCTACGCCGAGCTTTCGGTAGGCCGGGACCCGGCCACCGCCCTGGCCAGGGCCCAGGAATTTGTCCGCGCCGATCCGACCACGGCCCATCCATTCCACTGGGCGGGTTTCGTGGTCGTGGGCGACGGTACTGTGGCGGTGGACCTGGAAATCCGGCGCCGCCCGGGTCCGCTGGCCGGTTTATTCATCGCCACGGGCATGATTATCTCGTTGATCGTTTTTGTCAGAAAACGTCTGCGGCCGCGGACCGTCTGAAAATAAATACCCCCTCCCCTGTGATTTTCACCTTTTCCCATCGTCTCACCATTTGTAGCGCCGGTCCGTACACCTGGGGCCGGCTGTACCTGCCACGATGGGGGAACTCATGAAAACGCTGATCATCTTCATCGCCATTCTGGTTCTTTTCGCTGCGGACACGGCTCCGGCGCGTGAACTCTCACCCATGATGACGGAAATCAACGCGGCGATCGAAGCCATGCGCCAGGAAGTGACGGATCTCAAGCTGCAATACGAGACGGCCACCGATGATCGGTCGGCCATGGAGATCATGGGGGAAATCGCCAGCGCCAAACGTGAAGGCCGCGTCGAGATGATGCGTATCCAGCTACGCTACGCCCGCCTGGCCGGCAATGACGAGCTGGTTACCCGGCTCGAAGAAGTCATCACAAAAATGACGGCGCCGCCCGCGAAGGGCGTGCCCATGATTCGCGAAGAAAACCACCAGTAAAGGAGGCCGTCATGTCGCACCGCGCTCAACGGCCGCTCCTTCTGGGGATGGCCCTTATCATCGTCGGCGGGCTGACCGGTACCGCAGCTGCCCAGCTGCCAAATATCACCTATCATACTCCCATGTTCTGGCAGTACCCCGTCCTGCCGACCACAGCCTACTGTCCACTGGGAAACATGTACGTGCCGGCAACCCTCCCGGGAAACTCGGGTGTCAATCTCAACTATGCGGGCATCAATGACGGCTTCGCCGTGGCCTATGATTTCTTCACTTCCATTCAAATTGATGGCGCGGCGGCCACCCTCCAGTGGCACGACTCTCTTCCGCAGGGAGGGGAATGGGTTGGTTGTGGAACCCCGTGGTCGGTACGCGGCGGCCGGCACACTTTCGAGGTGATCGGTGACCTCTATGACGAGGTGGTCGAAAGCGACGAGACCGACAACTCCTGGGCCCACCAGTTCGTGTTCACGCCCTATGTGTTGAGCGAATCGGTCCCGAAAACACGAGGAGCTCCTCCCAAGATGAACGGAGGGATGACCTCGATAATCGACGGCTCTCCGGCTTACTTCAACTGCGACGGTTTCGGTTTCAACTCTTCCGGTTGGTGGAACGCCATCGTCTTGTACGCAGAAGACGATGTTGACGATTACGATCTGGAGCTCTTCCCGCCCTCGACTGGCTCAGAGGACGGATTTTGGATTTTTTCGGCAGGTTCATGGGAAACGGAGGGCCACCTGGATGCCGTCATCGTCAATAGAAACACTGTACCGGTCCAGGACTTCGATGTGGGTGTCTACAACTATAGCGAAGGCACGGGCCAGTTCGTCATCGAGCAGGTGATCAGCGAGCCGGCATTTGTGGGGGATTCGATCGTCGCCAATCTGGGGGGGAATGAATATTTGCGGATCTGGGATACCTATTTTGGCGATTTAGGTTGGATCACCGTGTCGGTGACGGACTCGTCTCCGGGCAGCGAGACCCTCTATGTGGGATTAATCGAACAGGACGCGACGGAGACGAACCTCCAAGTCGGCGCCTCTTATCAACTCACCGACGAGGAAGGAAAGGCGTGGTTGCACAAGGATATCACAACGACCGGATACTACGGACTCGTTGTCTATCGCAACCCCAGTGACGGCGGTCTGGCCAAGACGATTCACATCGACATCGAGCTGACGACGCCGGACCTGAAACCACATCTTACCCCTGGCCATCATGCGCCCCTGGTGCCGACTCCGGTTCAACAATTCGGATCCCCCGTCGTCCTCCCGGACACCCTGCACGGATTCATACCTGAAACCTATTTCAACTTCGCCATTGCCAACGACAGTCCCGTAGCTTCGCCAGGAGTCGACGTGTCCGTCGTTCAGGACGGCATGTCCTGGGTGACTCCATACATTACGGACCCCCTGACGGAAAATGGTACCTGGGAAATGTTTGGGATTAGCGGCAGGGAGGTACCTGGCGGCCGTCATGTCTTGTACATGGACGCGGATTACACCAACGCCATTCAGGAGTTCAACGAGGACAACAACAACTACGGCGAGCAGTACTGCTGGTCGCCCCTTGAACTGATTCCCGGCGGGCAACACAGTCAATTTTCTCCAGGATGGATCTACGGCGGATGGTCTACCATCGATTCAGATGTCACGATTTACCCCAACTGCGACGGTTACCGGCTGGCCACCGGTGCCACGGACTGGGAAGGCCTGGTCCTGACCCAGGGGCCGAACAGCGATTATGACCTTTCCATTCACCACGCCCTGGTAGGGGTGAAGGAAGGGTTCGACGATTACCTGGACAGCTCCCATTTCTCTTCCGGAAAAACCGACTACGTTCTGTTCAACAACAACATTCTCGCGGCCGGTGTCTACGACATCGGAGTGGAAAACATCGGAGGAGGCGAAGACTACACAATCGAGGCGGTGGGTTCGACCAGCTTGCCGGTTCCGGTGTCCGGCCGTCACGGCCCGTACTCCATGCCGGTAGCCAACATGCTCCATCTGTACAACGTGTATCTGGAGCAGGACCTCTATGCGTTCCGCCTGGATAACCTGGCCGGCATGGTCGACTGGGGCATGGCACTTCATTCCCACGATATTTTCTACCAGAGCAGACACGATTCCGAACCGGGCGGTTCGGCCTACCTGAACGGACCCGGCGACGCCGAGTTTTTCACCATGGATATCCCGGTCGCCGGCTGGTACGGCCTGGCGGTGTTCAAGACCGGTCCCTTCGAGTTCGACAAGGACGGCACCTATCGGCTGACGATCATGCAGGGCATCAGTGATGTTCCGGACGTGACGGACTTACCGGACTTACCGAAAGCAACCGCCCTGGCGGGAATTCACCCCAACCCGTTCAACCCCCGGACGGAGATTTCCTTTGAGCTGGCGACAGCCGCCACGGTCGAACTTGCGATCTACGACCTGAAGGGTGCGCGGGTGCGCCGTCTGGTCAGCGAACCGATGCCGGCCGGTCGCCACCAAGTCGTCTGGAACGGTGAGGACGACACGGGTCAGCGTGTGGCCAGCGGGGTCTACCTGGCGCGGTTCACGGCGGGCGATCACCACCAAGTCAAGAAGGTCGTGATGGTGAAATAACGGTCGGTACATTTTCCCCCCATCCACGTGATGGGCATGATGGGAGGCGCCCGGGGGATTGGCGCCTCCTGTTTTATGTCCACCTCTGATATAATCCTGAAGAAAATTCAAGCGACTGTGATTTTTGCCCCCAACCTACGTCTAATAACATGGATGCCATCATCGACCACGAACCCGGTGACCTGGATCTGCTGAAGCAGGCACGGGACAACCCGGACAGCCCCGAAGGCAGGCAGGCCGCCTCGATGCTGTTGGGTCGGTATCAGCAGAGGGTCTACATCTGGTGCCGGCGATTCGTGCGGGATCACGAACAGGCCCTGGACATGGCGCAGGAAGTCCTGGTCAGCGCGTACCGGAACCTGGGGTCTTTCACGGGGCGGTCGCAGTTCGGTTCCTGGATTTTCTCGATTGCGCGGAACCGGTGTCTCAGCGAATTGCGGCGGCCGGCCCTGCTGGTGGATGACCAGTTCGATCCGGACGACCGCGCTTCCGGGCAGGTACTACCGGATCAGGACCTGGAAAACCGGCTGGCCGAGGAGGAACTCTTGGCGTTGATTCGGGTGAGTCTGGACGAAGTCGAGCAGCAGGCCCTGTGGCTGCGCTGTTTCGAGAAGATGCCGGTGGATGAGATCACCACGTTGCTGGGGATCGAGGAGGCCTCGGGCGCGCGCGCCGTGTTGCAGCGGGCCCGGCGGAAACTGAGGGCGGCGTTGCGGGATACAGAAAAGGACGCGGAAGGTGAACCATGAGTGATCGATGCCTGAACCCCGAAGAACTGGCCGACCTGTCGCCTGATGACCCGCGGTCGGCCCACGTGGAAAACTGTCCGGCTTGCCAGGCGGTCGCCAAATCCCTGGCGGCTTTCCTGGATCCGGGGGATTTTCCCGAAGAGGCCGATCTGACCGATGCCGACTCTCGTTTGGCAGCCGCCTTGGACCGGGAAATCGGGCCGGCCGGAAAAGTGGTGCGCCCGGCCCCATCGTTTTGGACCCCCTTTCGCGTGAGGACCATTGCCGCGGCGGCAGCCGTGGTGGTTGTGGCCGTGGGGTTGTCGCTGGTGCGGACCGGGCCCGTCGGCCCCCCGCAGGAACCGGTGCTGCGCGGAATCGGCGCCCCGGCCGCCCCGTTTAGCAGCCAGATGGTGATGCTGGAAAAAGGCGCCTTCCAGGTCAACTGGCCGGGAATTGCCGAAGCCACGGGGTACCGGGTGGTGGTCTACGGTGAGGATTTACAGGAACTGGCGGGGTTTGATGTCGGGCCGGTAACCACTTATGAACTGAAGCCGCCCGCGGGCGCGGCTTTTTGCCGGATTATCGCCTTGCGCGCCGGGGATGAGCTGGGAAGGTCGGATCCGGCTTATTTCGACGATATCTGATCAATATTTGACGATGCCCTGTTAATTATAACAAAAGAAAACGGCCCAAAAATTGAAATTTAATGTTATAATTATGGGGGAGTTCTCGCCCCCCCCATTTTTTGTACGCCCTTTACCGTTGGACCCCAAGTCCCCACCGGGAGATAGTCATGAATTCGACCTTGTATTCGTTTTCCAAAATCACCGCCTTTCTTTTTCTGGTTCTGGCCGCGGTATTGCCGGCCATATTTCCGGCCACAGGGGCCCAGGCCCAGATGCCCTGGGAAGATGTCGGCTTCAGCATCGCTACTCCCCGGCCCGATCCCGACCTGGTCGTCGTGCGAGAAAAATCCTACGGGGCCGAAGGTGTCGACCTGACCGCTTACGGCATCGGCACCGAACCGGTGGACTTTGTGCAATCGATCTACTTCCGCTTTTTTGTGGACAACAATCCGGGGTCGTACGACTCGTTCGTCGCCCGGGTGGTTTTTCCCGACGACGTTACGATTCTGGGAATCATCACCGACGGTGACGATCTGGGCGGTTCGATCGACGACGGGGTGAACACGGAATTGGACGCCATTTTTGGCATCGCGCCCGACCCTGACGACTATTCGGAGCGGAACCGGGGGTTCGAGCAACTCGGTGGCGATGGCACCTCGGAGTTCGTGGCCTTGGCCAACGGCAGCAACGCCATTGTTTTTGGATTGAACATCGAAGAGGGCATGGATGATTTCCGGGTCATTATCGATTACGGCTCAGCTTTCGGCGCCGATCTTTCCTTTGACATTAAGAGCTATCGCATTGGCCAGCTGGGTGGAGCGGTGCCCGAGCGTGGCATACGGATCGGTGACGATTTCAACGCCATCATTCTCGGCAGCGGCGACTTCGGCGAGGCGGGCAGCGTGCTGGGCGTCCCCTTGACCTCAGCGACCGAACCTACCACCGACGGGTCTCTACCCTTCGACCCCTATGCGAACATCTACATCCTGCGCGACCTGACCGAGAGCGAACCCACGCTGGTGGACGGCTTCGATGTTGACCTGGCCCTGCCCGCCCCGGACCTGCACTCCTATCCCTCGGCCGCCATGAATCTGGCTGCCGGGATCACCGACGCCGCTGACGGCAAGATCTACTCGGTCAGCAAGGATTTCGGACTGGCCAGCAGCACGCCCGGCATCAGCGGCTCGGTTGAGGTTTCCCTCGAGGATCTCGACGGCACCTGCGTCGACATCACCAACAGTCCGGGCACGGGCGACCTGTTCCTGGTGCGCGACCAGGCCGCCGGCGACACTTACATCGACCGACTAGAACTGACCGGCAACACCTTCACCCAGAACGTGGCGGTGACCGGGGCGGACGTGACCCAGCCGGTGGCCATCACGGACTTCCCCGACGGCATGCTATTCGTGGCCGACGCGAACGGCGGATTCGCCACCATGAATGTGGCCACACAGGCGGTCGTCACCGGCAGCGTGACCCTGCCCGACGGCAACTGGGTGGATGCGACACGGCGCGGTGACCTGGTTTATGTGTTGCGGGAACTTTCCGGCGGCGTGCACACCATCGACATCTTCAATCCGGTGCTGGGGACCATCTCAACTTTCGGGATGGTGGACGTGCCCCACACCGACAGCCCGGCCGGCATCACCGACGGGCCGCACGACAATCTGTATGTGGTCAGCCGGGCGCCGGACTTGCCGGCGACCGTGGTGGAGATCGATCCCCATGCTATGGAAATCGTACACCTGTACGACTTCCTCCACTTTCCCGGCAGTAATGTTTCGATCACCAACCTGGATCTGGTAGTTACGGCGACTCCTGGAAATGGCAGCTTGCCGGCGCGGGTCGAACTGATGACCGCCGCCTCGCCCAACCCGTTCAATCCGATGGTCGAGATCCGCTACGCCCTGGATCGCGACTCTCAAGTGCGGGTGGCAATCTACGACATTCAGGGCCGGATGGTGCGGACGATTTTCAACGGTCCCCAGGGAGTCGGCGAGCAGCTGGTCACCTGGAACGGCACCGACCGGACCGGCCGCGACATGCCTTCGGGGACATACCTGTATCGTGTGGATACGGGGCTTTCGGCCGGCATGGGTAAGATTACGCTGGCCAAGTAAGTCATGAATTAAGTCATGAAGTAGAGTTCATTCGGTCCGGATCAGGTACCGCCGCCGTCACTGGTGTGAAGGATGGTGCCCTCCGGACCGACAATCGTTCCGGTCAACTCGCCAGTGATCGAAATTCCACTCAGGTGCTTTGAAGTACCGCTGAATTGGGGCGTCCAGGTGGCGCCCCCGTCAGTAGTATGAAGAACGGTTCCAAAATCCCCCGCCACGAATCCCGTGTTTGCGTCGGCAAATCCGACCCCGGAAAGATTGTCCGTCGTGCCGCTGTCTTGAGCCGTCCAGGTGGCGCCGCCGTCGGTGGTGCGCAAAATGGTCCCGCCGCCGCCAACAACCGTACCGGTATTCACATCGGAAAAATAGACACTCGTGAGCCACTCGGTGGTGTCGCTGATTTGGGGCGTCCAGGTGGCGCCACCGTCGGCTGTGCGGAGAATCACGCCGTTGCTGCCGACCGCCGTGCCGGTGTTGTTGTCGGTGAAATGGACGCCCTCGAGCCACTGGATCGTACCGCTGGTCTGAGAACTCCAACTCCCCCCGAAGTTTGTCGTGCGCAATATGATGCCGTCGGCGCCGACCACGGTTCCGGTGTTGGTGGCCGAGAAAAAGACGCCGCG
>CBDUDB010000129.1:0-7649 GCA_965365795.1 uncultured bacterium
ACGGTCATCAATTCCAACCCCTCGATTTTCCGGCGACGAGATTTTGATCCCTCGCTTCGGGCCAGTACCGCCCGGGCGAATCCGTGCCGGGACGCTTCCCGCAAACGGCTTTCCAGGTCGGTGACCTGGCGGATCTCCCCCGTCAGCCCCACTTCTCCGACCACGAGGGTATCCAGGGGAATCGGGCGTTCACGCAACGATGAAGCCAGGGCCGCCAGGATCGCCAGGTCGGCACCCGGGTCATCGATCCGGCCACCACCTGCCACCTTGACGAAGATGTCGCAACCGGCCAGATCCATGCCGGCCCGTTTTTCGAGGATCGCGGCCAGGAGCGCCACCCGTTTGTTGTCCACCCCCTGCACGACCCGCTGAGGCGTGCCGTAACGGGAGGTCGAAACCAGAGCCTGGACCTCAACCAGGAAAACCCGCGACCCATTTTTGACCGCACACACCGCCGAACCGGGTTCGACGCCCCTGCGGCCGCTGAGAAAAAGCACCCCTGCTTGATCCACCGGGACCAGACCTTCGGCGCGCATCTCCAGCACGGCCAGCTCGCCCGTGGTGCCGAAGCGGTTTTTCACCGCGCGCACCATGCGGATGGCCCCACCCCCGCTGCCCTCGAAATACAGGACGGTGTCCACCATGTGTTCCAGCAGCTTGGGACCGGCCAGGTCGCCACTCTTGGTCACGTGGCCCACCAGAAAAACCGGATAGCCCGACCGGCGCGCAAAGTCGGCCAGCACACCTCCGCAGTAGCGGATCTGGGTCGGACTGCCGGGGAAGGAATCGATGTGTTCGCTGTGCAATGTCTGCACTGAATCGGCGATGATCACCGTGGAACCGACTTCGCTGCCACCGTCGGTCTCCTGGTTGAGGGCCTCCATCAGGCTTTCCAGCTGAACCTCGGGAAGGATATGGAACCCCTCCTCCTTGGCCGGCGAAAAGCCGAGGCGTTCGGCCCGCATCCTGATCTGGGCGGGCGATTCCTCGCCGGCGACATAGATGACTCTCAGACCCTGGCGAACCCACCACAGGGCCAGTCCCGTCAGCAGGGTGGATTTGCCCACACCCGGTTCGCCGCCCAGAAGGACCACCGATCCTTCGACCAGGCCACCCCCGAGAACCCGGGCCACCTCGGCCGGTTCGACCGGCAGGCGGCGGGTGTCGGCCGACGACACCTTGGCCAAAGGCACGGGCCGCAGCTTGCCGTCCGGGCCCACGGCCTCGGGCCAGGCGGCGGCCGACGATCCGGCCCCGAACCCCACCGATCCCTTGCCCGCGGCGCTGAATCCTCGCGCCCCCTTGTTACCCGAAGCGGTTTTCAACTGGACCTCGGTGAAGGTGTTCCATTCCTTGCACCCGGGACACTGCCCCAGCCAGCGAATTTCCTCGTGACCGCAGCTCTTGCAATAGAAACGCGTCGATTTTTTCGCCATGATTCCTTTTCATATCCGGAAAAAGGCCCGAAACCCGTCTGCCAGGCCCCGGGCCGAAGTCTGATGTCCCAGGTCAGCGGACCAGCTGCATCTTGCGCGACAGAACCTGCGGACCGCTTTCCAGCCGGTAGAGATAGGTCCCGCTGCTGACGGCGCGACCCGAATCGTTTTTACCGTCCCAGACCGCGGTGTGAAGGCCGGCAGGCAGGTCCTCGTTCACCAGCTGTCGGACCAGCATACCACGCACATCAAAAATGGCCAGCCGGGTCTGCCCCTCGCCCGCCAGGTCGAAGGAAATTTCGGTCCGGGGGTTGAAGGGATTCGGTACGTTGGGACCCAACCGCATCAGGCCAGGAACCGTCCCGTCTTCAACTGCGGTCACATACTGGGCCAGAGTGAAGTGCAGGCCCCAGGAAATCAGCATGCCCTCGTTGCCCGGGATGTTGTCCACGACCTGCAAGGTCCAGTCACCCTTGTTGTTTTTGTCCAGGTAGCCATCCAGGCTTCCCGGTCCGTCCACCGTCAGGTCGGCCGGCCAGTTGCCTACCAGATTCGCCGTCCCACTACCGGTGTTGTCGTGAAGAGTTACTTCGGTCCCGTCCGGACCCGTCAGCAAGACCACCAGCTCCCCCTGATCAAGATGGGAAACGACGATGTCCACCGTTACTTCCAGAACAAAGCCCGATTCCTCGACCGGAACGTTGATCACGCTGGTCGTGCCCCCGCCTGAGCCGTCGGGGATGCCGGCCATGTCCGTCTTCGAATAGTCGATCCGCCGCCAGGGCCCCACGGAAAAGGAAAAGGGCGCGACCTCGCCCCGGTAAGGCAGAGCGGTGTAGAAACCGTTGGTACCGGTGGCGGACAGATAGTACTCCACCAGTGAATGCACCGGCTGCCCCGGAATGAGGGCGTGATAGTAGTCCTGTGGCCCTGTGGCTGTCAGGGGCAAGGGGTTCCAGGGGCCGCGGTTGGCCCGGTAGTACAACCACAGCCCCGCGGGATTGACCCCAACCCGATCGGTGATATACGCCGTCACTTCAAAAGGACCGGTGTTGTCTTCGGTATGCGGCACCGGTTCATGTTCAATAACCGGGCCGAACCAGGTGGCCGCGGCCCAGGCGTCAACAATGCCCCAACCCAGATCGTTATCGGGATTTGAAGACTGGCTACCGGTCTGCTGGAGGGCTTCGATGATCTGCATGGGTGTCAACTGGGGAACACGCTCCAGCATCAAGGCGACGACTCCCGCAGTCAGCGGACAGCTGAAGGAGGTTCCCGAGGCCGAATAGTAGGTATGATCATCGTTGGGACTGGCCGTGAGGTTGGCATACCCCAGGGCGGCCACTTCGGGTTTGATCCGTCCGTCGGCCGTGGGACCGGGTGAGGAAAAAGAAGTCACCGTCCCGTCAGGGTTAACCGCACCCACGGACAAGATGCTGTCGCCGTCGGCCGGGGCTCCGACCGCCCCGGTCGAATTGCGCGAATTCCCCGCGGAGTTGACCACGAGCAGCCCCCGGCCCGCGGCCAGATCGCCGGCGATCGTGGTCACGGCCGTGTTGCCGTCCAGATCCGAATATTCATACCAATCGAAATAACTCAGAGATGACGATGCCAGATCCGCGCCGAAGGATTCAATCCACTCCAGGCCTGCCACCCAGAAATCTTCCTCCAAAGGCACTTCCTGGGAAATATCCTCGGTCTTGGCCAGCACCACCGAAACACCGAACGCCGGCCCCACCAAACTTCCGGGCATGTTGCCGGCCAGGGTGGACAGTGTCTGGGTGCCGTGGTTGCGCGATCCCTCCGGTAGGGTGTCGACATCGGGGTGATTGTTGATGAAATCCCAGGTGGCCAGAACCGGAATGTGGTCCAGGGCTTCATGGGTGGTGCGGAATCCCGTATCGAGCATACCGACCAGGACTCCTGCGCCGGATAGCCCCACGTCATGCAGCGGGGGAACGTTGACCTGAAGCATGGCGTCCGTATTGCCGCCATAATCCACGGTCCCTGCGGCGGCGTTTTTTCCCGACCTCGGAATGACCGGTACGGGTTCACCCACGGGTGTGGGAATTGCCGACCGTCGGGAACGATTCACCAGATCCATGCGGGCCACGCAAGCCAGCTGGGAAAGATCCTGGGCCTGGACGCGGGAAACGGTGAAGCTGGCGGCATTCAACCAGCGGCTGATCTGCCGCTGATGGGCTCCGGTGCCACGAGCACGGGCCAGGTAGTCCGGATGAACCGCCAGATCCGCGGCGTCCACCAGCGGTCCGTCCTGCCCAAAGGTTTTGGTGCGGCGACGAGCGGCGCGGGGCGTCAGATCAGCTTCGGCAGCGGCCAGAGCGCTTTCCAGATCGGCATCGCTGACCCCCTTGTCCCGGAAAAACACCCAGACCACCCAGGGTCCTTCGCCGTCGAGAGCTTTTTCAAGCCGGGCCGACATCACGGATTGGGCATCCGATCCGGTGTCCAGCCCCGAGAACAGGGCCATCAACAAGACGAAACCAAGAATGGGCAGAAGAAGGAATTTCCAGAACATGGGAGGCTTGATCCTGGTTGGGGACGGTTGAAAACCAAACTGATCTCTTATTATACCAAAAAAACAAGGGGAACGATATGGCCTCCGGTGCGGGTTTTGCATCCCGGCATTCACATCCGACCTGACGGGTGTTATTGTTCCGGGTAGGGAGTTTGGCCAACAGCCATTTAAAAGGATTTGTGACCATGATCGGATCCCAGACCATCGGGCTCGCTCTGGGCAGTGGCGGCGCTCGCGGCCTCGCCCACGCGGGTGTTCTCCAGGCCCTGGAAGAGGCCGGTATCCGCCCCCATTTGGTGGCCGGCACCAGCATGGGTTCCATCGTGGGCGGTCTTTATGCCCAGGATCCGGATCCGGCCAAGGTCTGGCGGCGTCTGGAAGCCTACGTCAGTAACGAGGAGTTCGCCTCCTACTGGGCCCCGTTCGTACCCCGTAGCGAGGACGAGGCCAAGGACCCCCAGAGTCGGCTGACCGGCGTCTTCGACTTCATGCAGCGCAAGATGATCGCCGTCAAGACCGTGACCCTGGCCGCCACGCACGACGCCAATAGCCTGCGGGGCCCCCTGGCCGAACTCTTCGGTCCGGTGGGGTTCGAGGAATTGACCATTCCTTTGGCGGCGGTGGCCCTGGACCTGGTTTCCGGGAACATGGTCGTCTACACCAAAGGCCCGGTTATCGATGGGATCTATGCCAGCAGCGCCATCCCCTCGGTTTTCCCCCCGGTCACCACCGACGGCCGGATGATCTGCGACGGCGGCGGACCCTTCCGTGTCCCGGTCGAGGCCTGCCGGGATCTGGGTGCGGACATCGTGATCGCCGTGGACATTCCCGCCTACGAAGAAACCTCTTTTTCCACCGGGCTGGACATGATCCTGCGCAGCAACACCGTCGCGCGCCAGCGTCTGAACCGTTTCATTTGCGCCCGGGCCGATTTTGTCATCCGACCGGCCGTGACGGAATTCCACTGGGCTGATTTCAGCGCCGGCGAGGCCTGCCGCCAGCGGGGTTACGAAGCGGGATGCGCCGCCGTGCCCGATCTGCTACGTCTGTTGCGCTGGCGCCGGAGTCTGCCCTACAAGATGAAGAAGGTGGCCCGCCGGGCCTTGAGGATGGGCAAGTCCTGACAACGGGCTACCCGGCCTGCCACAGGACCTTGAACGCTCCGCCGGCCCCGTCGGGATTCATGATTGCCGCCAGTTCTCCGCCGGGATTTGCGGTGAGTTTGTCCGGCAGCCATCGCTCAAGAAAACGCGCCTGATCGGTATACTCCCTGGTGCTCAGACCGCATTCGTTTCCCCAGGATTCCAGATCTGTGAAGTTCACGTCGCAGGTCAGATCGATGGTTCCCGGCGCACGCCAAACCCGCGGCCCGATCAGCCTCTGGTGGGCCAGGTAACCCCGGAACGAGCCCGCGGTTCGGCCACGGTACAGTCCGGGCATGACATCGCCGTAGTCAATGGTCAGGTGATGCAACCCGCGCGCTGCGGGGACCCACTGAGCCAGCCAGTCCCGGTACGAGACATGGATTTCCACGACCTGCCCGGCCGGAATTTCTTCGCCGGGCCAGTTTTCCGACCTCAGAGCGCTGAAGCAAGCGGGATCCAGGTCCTCGACTGGAAACGAAGGCAGGGATCCGTCGACCGGCGGCGGCCAGGGCAGACGCAGTTCCCGCCAGGTGGCGTCTTCGAAACGGAATAACCGGCAGGGAAAAGCGTCCACCAGTTCGTTGGAAACAACCACGGGCCGCTGGGCCTGGGCCACGGCATCGGCCACGGTGGTATGCCAGGTAACGCGACGGCCGGTCAGGTATTCCTGCTGGGCTTGGCGAAGTCGGGGCGAGATTTCGACGATACGGTATCGTATCCGGCGCCTGGACCACCAACCGGCCGCCTTGAGAATCGCCGCCGCCAGGTGCCCGCCCCCGGCCCCCACTTCGATAATGTCCAGAGGCCCGCGCCCGGTTTTCGGCAAGGAAAAAACCCAGCGGGCGACCGCCTGGCCCAGCAGCGGGGATAAGGAAGGGATGGTGGAAAAATCGCGGCGAACCCCGCCGATGGCTTCAGCTCGAGAATAATAACCGGCGTCCGGGTCATACAGGGCCGCGGCCATGAAATCATCGATCCGCACGGTGCGCGAGGGGTGCTCGTCGGCCAAGCCGGCCAGAAGGCCCGACAGACGGCCGCTCGAACGTGGCGAAGGACCGTTCACGTCGCTCTCCTACTTGACCACCACGCTGACCAGCTTGCCCGGTACATAGATGGTCTTGACGATCTTCTTCCCCTCGGTCCACTGCGCGACCTTGGCGCTGCCCAGCGCGGCATCCTTCACATCCTGTTCGGCCGCATCGGCGGGAATTTCCAGCTGGTCGCGCACCTTGCCGTTCACCTGAACCACGACCGTGATCAGGTCCTGCACCAGGTAGGCCGGGTCGGCCACGGGCCAGGCTTCGTAGGCCATCGTTTCGGTGTGGCCCAGACGCGACCACAGCTCTTCGGCCAGGTGGGGCGCGTAGGGTCCCAGCAGCAGTACGAATTTTTCGAGAACGGCGCGGGGCCGCACCTCGAGCTGGGTCATCTCGTTGACGAAGACCATCATCTGGCTGATGGCCGTATTGAAGCGCAGATCCTCGGTCATGGTGGTGACCGCGTCGATGGTCTTGTGCAGAACGCGCAGGGAATCTTCACCGGGTTCGACGTCCCGGAGTCCCGCATCCAGCATGTCCTCGTCGTCGACAAACAGCCGCCAGGCCCGTTCCAGGAATCGGCGCACACCCTCGATGCCCTTGGTGTTCCATGGCTTGTCCCGCTCCAGCGGTCCGAGGAACATCAGGTAAAGCCTCAGGCTGTCGGCGCCCTGGGCGGCGATCACGTCATCCGGGTTGACCACATTGCCACGGCTCTTGCTCATCTTCTCGCCGTTTTCCCCCAGGATCATGCCCTGGTTACGCAACTTCTTGAACGGTTCGCTGGTGGAGACCAGGCCCAGGTCGAAAAGAACCTTGTGCCAGAAGCGGGCGTAAAGCAGATGCAGCACGGCGTGCTCGGTGCCGCCCAGATAAAGATCCACCGGCCCCCAGTATTTTTCGAGTTCCGGGTCCCAGGCCGCTTCCATGTTGTGCGGATCCATGAACCGCAAGTAGTACCAGCAGCTGCCGGCCCACTGGGGCATGGTGTTGCTCTCGCGGGTGGCCATCTGGCCGGTCACCGGATCTTCGACCCTGATCCACTCCTTGATGGTGGCCAGCGGACCCTCGCCGGTTCCGGCCGGTTCGTATCGGTCCACCTCCGGAAGGGTCAAGGGCAGTTCGTCGGGTTCCAGAACGCGCACCGAGCCGTCGTCCAGTTTCAGTAGCGGAAACGGCTCTCCCCAGTAGCGCTGACGACTGAACAGCCAGTCCCGCAGCTTGAAATGGATCTTGGCTTCGCCCAGCCCCTCGGCCACCAGCCAAGCCGTCATCTTGGCCTTGGCTTCGGCCACACCCAGACCATCCAAAAACCTGCTGTTGATGGCCACACCTTCGCCGCTGTAGGCCTTGCCGTCCCACCCTTCGGGGACTTGAACGGTGCGGATGATGGGCAGGTCGAATTTTTCTGCGAATTCCCAGTCGCGTTCGTCCTGGCCGGGCACGGCCATGATGGCGCCGGTGCCGTAACCCATCATCACGTAGTCGGCGA
>CBDUDB010000130.1:0-7533 GCA_965365795.1 uncultured bacterium
GAGGCCAGGTGCTGGCCCTGGTCCAACAGGGCGGCAGAAGGCGCCGCCGCACATTCGATCGCCAGCAGGGTGAAGTCGTCCCCCAAGGGATCGGGGTTGGTCCAGGCCTCGATCAACGGCAAAAGCTCCTCTTGCACCGCACGCCCGCCACGAAGACCATTTTCAACCAGGAAACTCCCGATACGATCGAAATCGAATTGTTCCTTCTTGGTCGGATTCCAGGCCTCGTTTAACCCGTCGGTGAACTGCAGGGCCACGTCCCCGGGAAATATCCGGGTGGTGTGATCCTTGAGCGTTCCCGCCAGCACCCCGTTGCGCAACGCCCCGACCGGAATGCCTTTGGTATAGAACCATTCAACCTGTCCTTGGGCGGCGCGGAAAACCGCCAGGGGACTGTGCCCCGCCGAGGCAAAGGTCAGCTTCCCCGTTTCCGGATCCAGTATTCCGTAGAAAACAGTGATGAAAGTGCCGGGAGTCAGCGAGGACAGCAGCCCCTTTTCCAGATTGACCAGCAAGTCCCGCGGGGAAGTGTACCGGTCCCGCAACGACCGGATCAACACCGCCAACATGGAAGTCACCAGACAACCGGCCAGCCCCTTACCTGACACGTCCGCTATGACCAGGCCGAGTTTCCCGCCCTCCAGTTCAAAAATGTCGTAGTAATCGCCACCCACCTCGGCAGCCGCTTTGTAGGTACCCTGGCACACGAAGTCGCCCTTGCGGACCTCGTCGTCGGGCAACAAGGCATGTTGCATCTGGTGCGCCAGCGACATTTCCGCTCCCAGACGTTCTTTTTCAAGCATCTGGTCCCGGGAAGCCAGGAGCTGCCCTGCCATCCCATTGACGGTTTCGGCCAGCAGTCCCAGCTCCGTTATGTCCTTGAGCTTAATAGGTGAATCCAGTTTGCCCTGCCCAATCCTTTCCAGACCCTTGCGCAAAGCATCGATGGGGCGCAAAAGAATGGACATGATGATCAAGGTGACCACAATACCGACGACCAGAAGGCCACCGGTCAGCATGAGGAAGGAACGACGCGGCCGTGCCACCATTTCGTCCAGGTAGGATTGATTGAGTCCCACTATTGAGGTCCCCACCTGGCGTCCGTTCGGGTGCCGAGCCGGCACCGAGGCCAGAATCATTTTCGAATTGGCCAGGACCTGTTCGCCCGGAAGAAGAACGTGATCCGTCATCCGGGGGGCCATGTTCTCCACCATCTTCAAATGGGTGCCGAGCATCGAAAGATCAAGATGGCCCTGGACCTTGCCTTCGTGATCCAGGACTGCGGCAAAGGCAAGGTCCTTTCTGTCCTGTTGCATCTCGCTGACCAGGGGACAGAGAGTCAATTCTGGAAAATCGCTCAACAAGGCGTCGACGCTCAGCGAGGCCAGGTTGCGCGCCTCCAGAAGCAGGCGATTCTCGATTTCTTCACTCAGGGTCTGCCGCATGTTACGCTCGGCCAGATTGGCCAACCCGATGACCGACACCGCAATGAGCAGGACGGAAACCGCACTGATAATCAAGCGCATGCTGATGAAACGGCGGTTGGGCTGCACTGCCGCGCCGGGACCGTGGGCCCCTTCCAATTCTCCCCGTTTTTTCACCTGCGACATAACACCTTCATTCTGTGGTCCGGAGGGTTGGCTGTCGGCTGACGACCGGACAGCGACCTACTCCGGGGCTACCTAGTCGTCCAGCATCCTCATGCGGTCGGTCTGCTCCCTGGCCCGCTCCAAATAACCGAGGGCCTTGGGATCCGCCGGGTCGACCCGAACAGCGGCCTCCCAGTTAGTCACCGCTTCAGGTAAATCGCCGGCCACGAAAAATTCCATTCCCTTGGCCAGATAGTTCTGGGCCAGGTATTCGGTCACGTTCTGGTAGTTCGGATCCATGGACCAGACCAGTTCCCAGAAATGGGATGCCTGTTCCTTTTGGCCCGTTTCCATGGCAGCCATGCCACGCCGGTAAAGGTCGTCCATATCCCGTTCTTCCTGGGCGGTCCGGGCACTGGCCATTACCACCTCGGGAGTGCCGGCCTCGCCGTTGACAGGATTGGAAACTTCGGGCGCTGGCCTCATGGCCAATACCTTCCGGTCGGTCATGAATTGGGCCGCCACTTCAATTCCTGGGAAATCCGGATCCAGACGCCGGGCGGCCCCCAGTTCCTCCTTGGCACGGTCGAATTGGCCGGCGTTGGTCAGGATCCTGACCTGGGCCAGGTGGCCCTCCAACCTGGTCTTCAAAGCCAGATTCGTCTGGGCCAATAACCCCTGGGCTTCCCTGTCGTCCGGAGCAAGTTTCTGAACCCGCTGGAACCTGCCACGGGCTTCGGAAAGATCACCGGCGGCCAAAGCATCCATGCCAGCGTCAAGTAGAGTTCGGATTTCCGTTGTTCGCCTGGTCTGGGTGTCACTCGCGGTGCGAACCCGATCGAGCATTGCTTGGGCGGCGCCATCGGACGGGTCCAGGTCGCGCACTTTTGTCAGCGCCACCATGGCTTCGGCATAGTTGCCACTTGCTTCGAATTCAGTCGCCTGCATCATCAGGATCTCTTTTTCCCGGACCGGCAATTCCGGTGCTTCCGGATCCATGACCTTTATCATGGCGATATGATTGGCGGCTGCTTTGACATCCCCATCCTGCAGGGCCGTATCCGCCTTGGACAACAGCTCGGACTTTCTCTGGTTCTGTTTCCGGGCATAGGCGTCGTCGAGGCGTTGTTTGAGGTCTTTCTCCTCTTTGGCCAAAGCGAATTGACGAGCTTCCTCGGTAGTCTTGCCGAACTTCAGGGAAAGACCGAATCGATGAAGGGCCTCTAGCGGACTGTCTTCAAATTGGTAGTCGATACCGATATCACGCCATTCAAGCCCGGCGCCGGCCACCAAACGGCTTTGGTTGGTGCCGACACGCAAGGCCAGAGCCGGAACCACGATGAACTCGAGGCCGCCGTGGAAGTGAGCGTCCATGTCACCGGTCTTTTCGACGTCCATGGCCAAGGTGATTTCACTTTGGCCTCCGATGGGGTAACGATAGGCACCGCCGGCCCGGATTCCGGTCGGGTCGGGGACGGGGTCGGCATTCAACTTCAGGGATGGTTCCACGGCGTTGCGCACCGCAACACCCAGGGATAGATTTCTGGCCGCTTGACTCGAGACCCCAAAGGCCGTCAAAGGCCGGACCAATAGTCCGAGATCGACGCCCAATCCCGAATCCGAGAATCCGGCCAGGCTCTGTTTGCGCATCTTCAGACCCACGCCCACGGACCAGGCCTCGCCGATGGCATGGCCATAACCAAGGGTCAATTCCGTTTCGCTGTCTTTCAAATCGGTATCGGTCAGGATATTGCGGTCGTCACGCCCTTCAATACCCCCAACGGCAAAGCGCCGGAAAGTCAATGAAGCCACGCCCCAGCGCCAGTCGGGCAGGACGTATGAAGCGTACTGTTCATTGAAACCCAATCCCAAAAGATCGGTATGAGTGGCCTGAAACTCCTGCCGCGGAACTAAACCCAGGCCGCCTGGATTCCAGATCGCGGCACTGGCGTCGTTCGCCAACCCCACATAGGCCCCACCCATGCTCAGGGCGCGGTTCCCTGCTCCGTCGGCCAGAATGGAACGGCCACCGCCGTCATCCTGGGCCAGAGCCACCGTCGCCATGAAACTAATCACCAACAAGGGGATAATGGCGCAGAAAATGGGGATTGCGTTCCGTCGCTTCATCGTACCACCGCCACTTTTCTCAGTTGTCTTTCCTGACTGCCGTCGGGATATACCGCAACAAGTTCAGCGATATACACACCGTTATGCACCAGGACGCCACGCCCGTTACGGCCGTCCCAGGTGTCGTCCTGGTACAAACCGGCGGGTCGGGATTCGTTTTCAATCAGGGAAATCACTGGCCGGCTGTGGGCCGTCAATAACTTGAGGGATACCGTTGCCGCACGTTCCAGGGAAAAGACGAAGGTTGTCGTTTCCCTTCCCGCGCCGAAGGGGTTGGGAAAGTTGGCATAACTGGAGGCCAGGCTGGCTCCGGTGAAGGAGCCGATTTCGGTCCAATAGGGGAATTGATGGCCGGCCTCCGGTTCGATCCTCACAGTGGCCGGTGCACCTTCTGGTTGGTTGACCAGGACGTCGTCTCCCGCAATCCCTAGGCGCAAGCCGGGGACCGTCGGGGGCGAACGGAACCTGACCATCAGGACCAGATCCAGGGTCTGGTTCGGCCCGATGAAAATGTTGCCGGCAGGCGCCAGGGAACACACCGCCTCTTCCGGAGACAGGGTCCCGCTCGAAGCCCAGATCTCATCCCCGTCCCTGAGGAATATCTCTTCGATCGCATTTCCCACCGGCAGGCTCATGAGCCGATCGTCCGTCGCCCGGATTGTCACCGATACCAGGTCGATGCCACTGGTTCCGCTTTGCTGGGGATTGCGTAGAGAGACCCTCGCCGCGGGAAATTCCATCCCGGTGTCCAGCAAAACCGCCGGCATGAGGCTGCTGAATCCCACCCGAAGTTCGTCGGCCGATTCCTGGAGCCGGGTAACCCCCGAGGTGAAGGGGAAACTGGCACCGGCCTCCGGTTGAACCGGAACGGCCAAAGCCAGATTAGCGTCCCAGACACTCATGCCTTCAGCGGGAATCACAAGTTCCAGGATTCCGGTTGGGGCGGATGCTTCGAGGTCGAGGCCCAGGTTCAAAACCACGGTATGGCCTGGTTGCAGGCTAATACCGGTCAAGGGGATGGTCATAATGCCGTCGCCGGTGGGATTGCTGATCTCCCCGACGGGAATTCCTTCATGCATGACAACCAGGCCATCAATCAAGGCTGCTGGTGAAATCAAATCACGGTTTTCGCCGCGGCTTTGCACCTGCAGTGATTCCACCAGAACCGCCGCTTCGCCCGGCAGGCCGGGATGCCGCAAAGATATTTCCAGAGCAGACACGGCCCGGGCTCCGATCACCAGGTTGTCCGGTAGGAGGGGATCGCCTTGAGCCATGACTATTTCCGCTTCTTGCTGGACGACGATGGTTCCCCCAACCATCGGATCGGTTTCATAGATCACCGGCACCAGCTCGCCCGAGCTTCCGTCCCGGGCCAGGAAAGTTGCGGCCGGGGCCAGGCGAACCTGTACCGCCCCCGCTTGAGCCGATTCACTGATATCCGTCATGAGGGTCAGGTGCATAGGTGTGTCCACCGGAATGTTGACCGGCGACGCCAGATTCAGGACCACCGTGGTGCTGTCCCGACCGGCCATCGAGATGTCGAGGAGGTTCTGCAAAGGACTTTCGACCCGAAGGCTCTCCAGCACCTGGCTGGGGTTCGCCAGGGGCATCCCCAGGGTGTCGGTCAGGCTGAAAGACAGGGAGCCGACCCTGATTTCGGATCCCAACCCAGCCGTTCCGGGATTCCACAGGTCGAGCCTCAACAAGGTGATGTTCGGTTGTCCCACCCCCACGTTCCTGGGCGCCACGACCTCGGTGGCCACCTCCAGGCCGGCCGCTTCGACCAGAATTGTCCCCAGACCCGAGCGGATGGGGAAAGACCCACCCTGAAGGGCGACAGGAATGGAAGCGGCGCTGACCGCATCAATGGATTCGATCCAGGTATCGCTGGTGATTTCCACCAGGTAGGCCGGCACCGTGGTATCGGTGCGGATGTCCAGCCGCAGACTCAGAGTCACCGGTTCGAGAGGGGTCACCCGGACCGGTTGGGTCAGGGTCAGATCGACCTGGTCGCCTGTGGTTTCCAGGACCGTCTTGTCGAGATAGGTAATGCCACCTTCATTGACCACCACTCGCGAAAGCAGGTCCGACGGTACAATACCGACCCCGTCGCCGTCTTTCAGACTGATTCGCAGGCCCCGGACCAGACCATCGGCACCGTTGGCGCCGCCGGGGTTGATGAAGGTCAACGACATGGGAACGACGTCACTCTGGCCCCGGTTGATGGTGAAGGGCATATTGGCGACGGCGAACAAATCCAAACCGGTGGCGGGCTCGAATACCCGGTGCTCGGTCGACGACGACGGAACCGAAGCGCGGTTTTGCCCGCCTACGGCTCCGATTCCTTCGGCCCCGCCGGACAGGACAACCCCTCCGCTGGAGGTTGCGGTGAAGGTCCAGGAAAAGCTGTCAACCGCACCAGCGGCCAGATCCAACGATCCTGGAACGGGACCGTCGATCGGGACCAGGGAACCATCCCCCGCCGAAACCAGATCCAGTGGCGTTACCCCGAGCAGATCTTCGCCGCCCACATTCCGCACACCCATGCGTACGGTCACCGTTTGCCCAATTGTGCTGGCGGGTTCGGGGAAATGAACCTCCGCCAGCAGGGGAGCCGTACTGAGAAGAATCGCGACGGGACTGGCAACGCCCTGATCGAGGGGACCGTTGTTTTCCGAATCGACGATGATCCCGTCCACTGGAATGCCCAGACGAACGGTGGCGCCATCGGTGGGAACTGTGGCCACGGTGGCGCCGGCGAAAATTCGAATTCCACCTGGCGGAACCGCCGCGCTGAGCACCGGCGAATGCCAGGCGTCGTCCACCCAGGTGCAGGGACCCAGCTCGATATCGTCCCCGGAACCCGCCGAAAACACTCCGTCACCACCATCGTGCCAAAGGCGTAGATCGGCCAGGTCACTTGGGGTTGCCGTCCCGAGGTTGTGAAAATGCAAGCCGATCAAGGTGTCGTTCAGGTATCCGTTGGCCGGGACCACGAAATCCATGGCCAGAGCGGGTCCCTCCCCTGCCGCCAAGGAAACCGGCGGTACCGGGGTGTTGCCGACCTGGGCGCTGACCATTCCATCCACCGTCCAAGCCGCACCTGAATCCAGCGGCCAGGTGGCCGTCAATTCAATTGCCGTGGCAAATTCCAGGTCGATCCCACCGGCGACATAGGCGGCCAGCACGTCCTTATCAGCCGCACCGGTCAATGCGACACTCGCGGTCAGGAAAAGATGATTGACCGATCCAGCCGCCAGGTCCCAGGTAAGTCCCGCGAATGAAACCACCCCGCCTATGAAGTACCCGGTGGCCATGACCGGATCGACCGCCAGATCATCCAATTCCCCGTCACCGTCACCGTCTCGGCGCAGATACAACTGCCCCAGTTCTCCGTCCCCTTGCGTGGGGGTCGGTGATCCGGGCCCCGACGTTCCGTTGGTGATGGTCAACCCGATCAGTTGTCGGTCGTCCAGGTAGGAATTCAGCGTCACCAGGTGCAGGAGCGGCACATCGGTCTGGCCCGGGGCCACCGTTCCAGGAGCAATGGTCCCGGTACTGAGGATCACCCGGTCGGCTGTACTGAGATACTGGAAGTTCGGATTAAAGACACCCTGATCAATGGGACCGCCACGGCCACTGGCCAACCCAATGCCCAGGTCTGGCTGGCTGGGCAGACCCAGTCGAATCGTTCGACCGGGGGTGCCCGAAGAAGCGATATCAACGGTGACGAAAAGCCGCAGTTGAGTTTCAGGTACGAGGTGGTCAAGCCCCGTCATTTCCCACCGTGTTCCGGTGAAGGAAAATTCTCCCAGAA
>CBDUDB010000131.1:0-7414 GCA_965365795.1 uncultured bacterium
TAAGTTAGGTCGACTTACCGTCGGATTCCTAATCTGGGGGCCGCTGGTTCGAATCCAGTCGGGGGTACCACCCAAAAAAAGCGGCTACGGAGCCGCTTTTTCTGGTCCTTTTCCCCACCGAATATCAGGGCGCCATCAACTCCCGCTGACCCGATTCACCGCCCGTGAAGATGGGCGTTTCGCTTCCATCCAGCACCCCTCCGTTCCAGAACCACAAATCGAAATACCGAGAATGCCCATGCCGGGAATACAGCGATTCGAAATGCTCGATGAAGCGAGGCGAAAAAATCGGATCGTGGGGGGCATACCAGTTCAGCTTGTCGAAGGGCCGCTGGTTCCGCGGCACCAGCCACATGGTCACCACGCCCTTTTCCAGGGCCCTGTAGGTTCCCTGGGGCATCTCATGGCCCGTCAACCGGCATTCCATGACCGCGATGGGATCCACCAGCAGGGGATGGTTCGCAAACACCAGCAGGGGCCGGAGCCAGGTGTTGCGAAAGCTCTTGTTTTCCCCGCCACAAGCCATGCCGATGGAAATGTCGGGATACCTTTCCATGATGGCGCGGACATCGGTGATCAGATCGGGAGTCTGAGCAACCTGCCAGTTCACCAGACGGACCGCCCGGTAGATATTGACCGATCCCGCCAGAAGGATCGTCAGGCAAACGGCCGCCAAAATACCTTGACGGGAAACCCGCGCCTTGGCGACAGGAAGCCAGGGATGTAAATCAACCATTTCATGCAAGATCATCCCCACCAGATACAGGGTCGTTGGGACCAGGGGCAACAGGTGCACCAGCCCCGCACCGGGTTTGGCCGCCAGGACCAAGGTCAGGGCATAGGCCGGGGCCAGACTGACCAGGGTCACTTTGTGGCGCCTCAAGTGCTGACTTCGGAGCGGTGATACCACCAGCAGGGCGGCCAAGGGAAGAAGCAAGAAGGCGGTGAATTGGAAAGTGGCAGACACGGTTTCGGTGATCAGTCCATGATGGAGGGCGTTGCGCAGCCACTCAATATAGTTGGCGGCTGATACCTGGGGATGAAAGACAAATGGAGCCGCGACGACCAGGGAGGAACCCGCCGCCGCAAGAAGGGTCCGCAGCCAACCGAATCGACCACCCAGAATAGCCAATACGGGAATGAAATATAAAACCGCGTGGACCTTGAGATTGATCGCGAATCCCATCATCACAGCGAGGGACAGCAGGGCGGTCAACTGCTTGGCCTTGACGGAGGCGTACAAGGCCAGCCCCAGCGCGAACAGCAACAGCGCGTCGGGCCGGACCAGATAAACGGCAAATCCCTGGCTCCAGAAATAGAGAACCGCCAGGCCGGTGATAACCAGGGCAACCCAGTCGTACCGGGACCTGGCCAACGAACGGTAGAGAAAAACCAGGCACCCGAGGACACCAAGGAAAGAGGCCAGCTTGGCCGAGAACAAGGAGGGACCGAGGATTTGCAGAAACAGTCCGTTGACCAGAAAAACCGAGGGGCCGTACAGCACGCTGTACCGCTGGGGCGCTTCGAATTCATGGTAGAGGGGTTGCCCGTGCTGCACCAGCCAAGAAAGGCTCGAAACCACCGGTTCGACTTCGCCGGCGAAACCATCCAGGTTGAGATACCAGACACCGATGGTTACAAAAACGACCAGGAGGGCCAGGCTGCTTGCGACCGCCACCCGCCGCCGGACCAGGGGGGAGAACCCGGTCAGTTTGCCGCGGATCGGACCCCAGCGATCCAGTAGCAACCACAGGGCAAGAAAACCCCCGAAAGCCAGTACCATATGGCGAGCAAAGAAGATGAAAAAATCCAGTATCGGGCGGCCCATGGTCAATTCTCGGTTAGGGATCCAAAACCACGCAAAAAGGCGAAAGCTACGGCAGACAAGCAAGAGCTGGTCCGCATTCCTGTCAAAAACACTACTGTGATTATGACAGATTCAGGAATTTTTTCCACAACTAAGCAAAAACATCATCAATATTCTCATCAAAACTCTCCAATTGGTTTTAAATATTGAAATTACTGAAGCGAATAAGTTGGTTGTCAGCCATCTGATAGATGTACGTTGCCACCCGCTGAGGCACCTGATCCGCCTCACCGGGGAATTCACCGCGGAAGGCTTCGGCCATGGCACCGACGGTCCGCCGCCCGTCAATCAGATGCCACAGGAAGGAGCCGCGTTCCTCAAGGGGAATCCGCAGATATTTCTTATTTTCCTTGAGCCTGGGCTGAAGGAATCGCCCCATGATCCCCTTGAGGAACCTTGGCTGCAAGACCACCACCTGCCCAGGCTTACCGCCGGGCTCCCAACCACAGGAGTGTTCCGGCACCAGGCCCATGAAGTCCACGCCGCGCCATTTTCGGGATGTCTTGCGGAACAGGTTCACTGAAAGGAGGCCTTTTCGTCAGAAGAAATCCGTGCTAAACAATGTTTCCCAGGTGTCGTTAAACACAGTAGACTGTCGACCTCGGGACCCAAAATCTGTTGGTGACCCGGCCAGGGAAGGAAGCACCATGGAAAACCATATTTCCGTTCGCGATCGCTGGCTGGGGGCCTTGTGCTACCTGTCCATTCTGGTTTTCATCCCCATGCTTTCGACCCCGAAATCGGCCTTCCTGTCCCGACACTGCCGCCAGGGATTCACCCTGCTGTTTCTCGAAGTGGTGGGGGTCTTTTTCATCTGGATCATCGACACCACCCTGGGCCAGTTGCCCCTGCTGGGCTTCCTGCTGGTGATCTCCCTACGGCTGGTGTTTTTCCTGTTGGTCCTTTCAGTGTCCGTTCTGGGCTTCACCAAGGCGATCTTCGGCGAAAGCTGGCGGCTGCCCTACATGGACGACCTCGCGGACAAAATGCCCATCCACTAGATTTCCCGATCATTTCATATTTCCCAACTTACTATTCTTCAGTGACCTGCACCGGCCGCTTCATAAATTGCGCATAATGTATATTATGTTAAGTAAGGCATATTTGCCCAAAACTAGGCCAAAATCCACGACCGGCCCGAAATGTCCTGCGGGCCGGTCGGGATCAAATCATCCGAGGACCAAATCCATTTTATCGCGAATTTTGTCCTCGTTGGCCGCGCCGATCAACGAATCCACAATTTGCCCATCTTTGAAAAAAAGCAACGTCGGGATACTTTTTATTCCCAATTTGCCGGCCGCCAGTGGATGAGCCTGTATATCCATCTTACCGACCAGCACCCGGCCATCATATTCACCGGCCAATTTTTCGATCGTCGGAGTCATGGCCTTGCATGGTCCACACCAGGGCGCCCAGAAATCTATCAAAACCGGCTTATCACTGGCGGATATCTGGCTATCGAATTCGGCGTCCGTGAATTCCATGAGAATGTCTGACATTTTCAGTCCTTTCCGAGGGTTCAGGCCGACCAATCACTGCAAGTGGCCGGGTTAGTCGTCATCAGACCGGCACAGGTCCATGATGAGCTTTTCAATTATGATATCCGGTTTCATTGGCGAGCCCTTCAAGCGTCGGTCACAATCCAGTGCTGCCTGAAGAGCGGTTCCCAAGCCCATCTGACCCATCCCACGCACCATCGGCTCCAGATACCGGAAACTCCAGGGATTCTGCCCGGACAAGGCGCCGATTTCCTTGTCCGCCATGTTCTGGGCCCGTCCGGCCGAAAGGATGGCCCCCTTCCTCACCCTGGAAATCAACAGGGGAGCAATTTCAAAGGGGGATCTCCCCCATTCCGAAAGCCGGAACCAGGTCCGGAGAACTTCGGCCGTTTTGCCGGGTTCGAGATTGGCGGTGATTTCATACCCTTCCAGGGCCGCCTGATCCATGATGATCTTTTCGAATTCCTCGCGGGTCAAAGGTTCACCGCGGTCTTCGGCCAGCAGGGCCAATTTGTCGATTTCACTCTTGAGGCTCAACAGATCATTACCCACCAGGTCACAGAGTATCCGTGCCTGATCGGCTTCCAGGGGCAGCTTCTCGCGCCGCGCCGCCTTGAGAACCCATTGCACCAGCGCTTCTCCGGACGGCGGCGTGAAGTCGAAGAAAAAGCCACTTTCCAGACAGGCCTTGACCCACTTCTTGCGCTTGTCGGCCTTGTCGGCCGACAGCAGGAGAATGGTTTCGGGTACCGGCCGGCTCAAATATTTTTCCAGATCCGCTTGGTTGTCCTGGGTGCCGACACAACGGTCTGCGTTTTTGACCCAGATGACCTGAAGGTTCCCCAGCATGGGCAAACTCAAAGCCTGCTGAAGAATTTTTTCCACCGGGGCCTGATCCCCCTGGAACACGTGGAAATTGAAAGCCGAGCCGCTTTCGCCCAGTACGTCCTTGCGGATCTTGTCCACCACGCCTTCGATGCGAAGCGTGTCCTCTCCGGCAAGAAGGTATACCGGCCGGAACTTTCCCGTCTTGAGGTCTTGATCGACAAGATCTTGAAAACCCGGAACGGCCGGTCCATTTTTGCCTCGCGAATAACCCACGAATCCCCTTGACGGTTACCAGTCTTCTACGACTTGGGCCAGAATGTCCCGTACGATTTCTTCTACCGCTTCATTCCGCGCGGAATCTTCGTCGGTCCCCTGCGGATCGTTGAGAACATAGTTGCCGGTCCCGGTGAATCTGCGATTTTCAAAAATCTGTTCACCTGTTGACCGCACGGTGAAAGTCAACACGACGGCAATCTGTACCTGGTACTCATTGACCGTCAGTTCCTGGGTCGTGGACACCTCCCTCAGAGCGTACCTGACGACCCGGCCGCTAATGATGCTGTCCGCACCGGCCTCATCGACAACCTTGAGCGTGTTGTCGGTTTGCAGGGCGAAGATGATGACATCGGAAAGTTCAACCCCCAGGTTCGGCTCCGGGGTCAGGTTTTCCAGATACTGGACCGCCACTTTTTTCAGGTTTTCATCCACACGTCCACTGCTGGCGGAATACGGACCGCAACCTGCGAACAGACCGCAGATCAAAACCAATCCGACCAGGATCAGAACCGTTCGGCGGCCAATCATATTACCCATGAACTGCGAAGTGGACGGTTTCATTTTTCCCTGATGCCGTATTGTTTGAGCCGGTAACGGAACTTGTCGCGATTGAGACCAAGCAGACGGGCGGCTTCGGTCTGGTTTCCTTTGGCACTCTCGTATGCCTTGCGGACCAGCGATTCCTCAAACTCGTTCACCAGACCCTCCAGGTCAACTCCCGTGGCCGGCAAGGGGTTCCGCAAAATACCCGGCAGCAGTTCCGGCAGATCTTCGCCGGGCCGGGATCCGGATTGGAATTGGAAGTGGCTCTGTTCCAACATTTTTCCGCTCCCCAGCAACACGCTTCGTTCAAGGGTGTTCTTGAGTTCCCTTATATTGCCCGGCCAGCGGTAGTTCAGCAGAGCCTGCCTTCCATTCTCGCTGACCCCGGTGAAGGACTTGCCGAATTTCAGGTTGAATTGGCCCAGGAAATACTCCGCCAGCGGCAGAATGTCCTCCGCCCGTTCGCGCAAAGGCGGCACCAGGATATTGACGACGTTCAACCGGAAAAAAAGATCTTCCCGGAAAGACCCTTCCCTGACCTGGGCCTCCAGGTTCCGGTTGGTCGCGGCAACGATCCGGGCGTCCACGGAAATGTCTTCGACGCCCCCTACCCGGCGGAAGGTCATCTTCTCCAGGACCCGTAAAAGCTTGACCTGGATGGGCAGGGTCATCTCGCCGATCTCATCCAGGAACAAGGTGCCCGAATGAGCCACTTCCAACAGGCCCGTTTTCGAGGTGGCGGCCCCGGTAAAGGCTCCCTTTTCGTGCCCGAACAATTCGCTTTCGAGCAACTGCTCCGGAAGGGCTGCGCAATTGATTTCCAGCATGGGGCTGTCCTTGCGCAAGGAGGTGCGATGGATCAGATTGGCCACCACATCCTTTCCCGCCCCCGACTCTCCCTCGATCAACACGGTGGTCGATTCCCCACCGGCAATCTTGCGTACGATTTCGTAGATCTCCAGCATGGCCGGCGCCTGACTCGGCACCACGTCGTCAATACCCCCGAAAAGATCATTCTGCTGCTGATTTCGATATCGGAGGCGGACCTCGGAATTGCTGGCCAACGCTTTGGCCACCACTTTCAGGAGCTTGTCCAGATTGATGGGCTTGTTGATGTAGTCAAAGGCGTCCAGCTTCATGGCCTGGACAGCGATGTCGGTTTCCCGGTAAGCCGTGAGAATGACCACGCAAAGATGCGGCAGGGCGCTTTTCAGGCCGCCCAGGACCTGGATCCCACTCATGTCCGGGAGCATGAGGTCAAGCAGCACCAGATCCGGCACCTTTCCGATGGCAAGTTCGAGACCTTCGGCTCCGGTGGCGGCGGTCAAGACCTCGTAGCCCTCGTCTTTAAAGGTGGCCTCAAGGAAAAGGCGAATGGACTCTTCGTCATCGATAATTAGGATTACGGGTTTCATGAAGGCCCTGGGTTCCTGGGTTTGTCAGACTTGTTGCGAAGATTCCGGCCGGCAAGGCGGGGCTCCTGGCGGAATTATGCACGGGCCCCGGAACCGAGGCAAGAGGGGATTGACCGAACTGGGCCGGACACAACAAGGCCGCTCCTAGGAGCGGCCTTGCAGAATGGAACTTAGCCTCATGGGCTATTGAAACCAAATAAGGTCTATTAACGGGCCCCATCACCCTTCAGCACAACCGACACGGTCGACAGCAGGATATTGCCATCCTGCCGGAAGCCCGCCTTCTTGATGTATTCACGGTCGAGTTCGACCTTGCGCCGCACCGAATTGAGCCCGTCATCGTAGCCATTGATGACCTGCGCCAAACCGGTGATACCGGGCAGGACCAGCAGCCGGTCCTTGTAGTTGGGGATTTCCTTTTCCCACTGCCGCACAAAGACCATGCGTTCAGGCCTTGGCCCGATGAGGCTCATTTCCCCGCGCAACACGTTCAGGAACTGGGGCACTTCATCAAGGCGGCTCCGGCGCAGGAACTTGCCGAACCGGGTGATCCTCACATCGTTCACCTTGGCCAGCTGCGGACCGGCAGCCTCGGCATTGGTGCCCATGCTGCGGAGCTTAAAAACCTTGAAGGGACGTCCGGGCTGAAGCACCTTGCGGCGATCCTCTCCGGAAAAAGCATACCGGGGACGACGCCGGTTGAGCCCGACCCTCTCCTGGGAATAGAACACCGGACCCGGAGAGTCCAGCTTGATGATCAAAGTCAGCAAAGGAAGAATCAAACCAAAAATGGCCAGGGCAAAGAGCGAAACCACAATGTCGAAGAAACGTTTGGCCACCAGGTAGGACGAACCTGGGAGCCGGCCAAGATCCAGGCCTTTGTCGATTACCGCTTCGACTCCGGCATTCAAAGCGTCAAGGCCCCGGTCCTGAAGGCTGCCCATTTCGGTCCGAGGCAAAACAGCAATCGCTGCTCCCCCGTCACG
>CBDUDB010000132.1:0-7372 GCA_965365795.1 uncultured bacterium
GTCAATCGGCATGGCTCTGGATGAGCCTAAGGATGACGACGCGGTCGTCGAAAACAGCGGAATCAAGTTCGTCATGGACACGCAGACGACCGACGTGCTGCGTCAGAGCGGTGGCCTGACCATCGATTACGTCGACGAAGCCACCCGTCGCGGTTACATGCTCAAGCTGGGCTCGACTGCAGACGACTGCAGCTCAGAAGGTTGCGACGGCTGCGGTTGATCTCGACCCTCTTTCGCAATTTATAAAAAAGGAGCCTCGACCTGAGGCTCCTTTTCTTTTCCATCCCAAATGGCCCCGGCTCAGTATTCTTCGAGTTTGAAGTCGAAATCGTCGTCCAGGGTTTCGTCGATGTCGTCCTCGCGGAACACGAGAACATCCTCATCGATTTCATCGGGCACCAGGCCATCGTCCAGCAAATCATCGATGACCGGTTCCACCTTGTCGGCAAAGGCAGACTCGAAAGCCTCACAGCATTCATCGCTGCAGAAAACACGATTGCGGAAGTGGATCCCCTTGTTTTGGATCTCCACTCCGCACTGGGCACAAATACTGAAATCCATGGCCCCGAATTCTCCTCGTGATCGGGCTGTCAACCGCAGCCTCCAACAACTCACCTGAGCAATCCCCTACTGGGGAATTCTACTCGAAATCGACGGTGAAAAACCAAAATTAATCCAAAAAAATTATCAACGGAAAGCCAATATATACGCAACCCAGGCTGGAGCCAAATCTCCCGTGCGGCTGGGATTGAACTCGCCGTTGGGCTCGCCGTCCTTATCGGTTCCCTCCCAATATATTACCGTTTTCCGAAATCCAACCTCTTCCAGCATATCGCAGGTTTCCGGGAGCGACCACAGGCGCCAATCGTACCGGAACACGTTCTTCCGTTTGCTGCCGTTGGGGAACTTGAAATGGATCTTGCAGACGACCTCGTTCGTGATGGGGTTGAACGTGTCCTGATCCCAGATGTAATCGAATCCATCCTGCTCGCGTTCCTCCAGCTGGGGCACCTGGGCCTCGGGACCGCCGTAGCAGTCCATCATCAGCATGCCTTCATCCTTGAGGTTGGCATAGGCCAAACGCAGGTATTCCATAAGTTCGGCCCGGGTCTTGAAGCCCCACCAGCTGAAGTTGGTGGCGGCCAGGACATCGGCCCGCGGCGCCGTGACGCGGCGCACGTCGTCCTGGATGAGAGAGACGGCCGCGGCACGATCGCCCAGGGGGGTGATGTTGTTTACCTTTCCCCAGGCCAGGGTCGGCCCATCCAGGTCGACACCCAGCGCGGTGTGACCACCATTGGCCTTGACCCACTCGCTACACAGCAGGGCGGTGCCGCAAAAATCTTCGCGCAGGAAAGACGGCTTGCGGTCGTATTCCTTCTTGAAGACCCGCTCGATGAACTCAACTTCAACTTCGGCGGTCTGAACCGACTGCTCGTACAGCCAGTGCATGTCCGCGTTTTTGGAGGTCAGCTTGCCCTTGGCGGCCAGCTTTTCCATGCGCGGGCCAACGGGCCCCACATCGGAAGCCTTTGGTTTTTTCTTCATGGTTTTCAATTCGGTGTTTGGCGACATGTTGTCCATCTCCATTAACGCAGCGGTTTGTGTTCCCGGTCAAAGTACTCTTTGGTCATCTTCTTGACCTGGCCGGCCAGGAAGATCAGGGCGATCAGATTCGGCAGGGACATCAGGCCCAGGGCGCTGTCCCCGAAATTCCATACCACTTCCAGCGTGAAAATAGCACCCAAAAAGTGCATCACCACAAAGATTATTTTGTAGGGCAGAATGTAGCCCGTTCCGAACAGGTACACCACCGCGCGATCGCCATAATAACTCCAGCTTATGGCGGTCGAAACCCCGAACAAAACCACCCCCAGGGTGATGATCAAAAAGCCCCAGTCACCCATGAGCGGCCGCAAACCTTCCTGGAAGGCCCAGGCCGTCAAGGGCGAGCCGTTCTGGACCATGTCCCCGGTCAGGGTCAGGTCCGGAAGTCCTTCGGTATTGATGTCACCGTCGGCAACGACCAGGCTGCCCGAAAAGTGGGTGCCGTCGTTTTCGACAATGACCGGCAACTCCACCAGCGAATGGTTGCGCACCAGGAACACATCCTGCGGGCGACCGTCGAGACACTCCACCGTGCCGGTGAACTTGTCCGAGTCCATCACGATCCCGTCGGTCAAAACCTCGGCGCTTTCGTTGATCACGGTGATGGCCGACTGGGTGTTGACCGGGATCGCGTCGGCCTTGTGCTGGTGCCAGACGCCCGTGGAAAGAATGACCAGGCCGGTGATGCTGCAGATGATCAGCGTGTCGATCATGGGCCCCATCATGGCGACCACGCCTTCGCGCACCGGTTCGTCGGTCTTGGCCGCGGCGTGGGCGATGGGCGCCGATCCCTGACCCGATTCATTGGAGAACAGGCCTCTTTTCACGCCCCAGGTGAGCATGAAAATAAAACTTCCGCCGGCGAAGCCGCCGATCTGGGCGGCGGGTTTGAAGGCCGAGGAAAAGATTTCGTTCAGCACACCTGGTATGGTGCCCACGTTCATGACCAGCACCACCAGACCGCCGGCCACGTAGATAACGGCCATGTAGGGAACCAGCTTGCTGGTCACCGTGCCGATGCGCTTGATACCGCCCAGGATGACGGCGGCGACTATGCCCGCGGTGACCAGTCCGGTGATCCAGGTCGGCACGCCCAGGTCGGCGCGGATCTGATCGGCCACGGTGAAGGCCTGAATGCTGTTGCCCGACCCGAAGCTGGAAATGATGGCGCACACCGCGAACATCACGGCCAGCGGTTTCCAGGAACGGCCCAGCCCTTTTTCGATGTAGTACATGGGCCCGCCCGAGGCGTGGCCGTTGGGCAGGATGACCCGGTAATTTATGGCCAGCGTGCACTCCGCGTATTTCAGCGCCATGCCGAAGACCGCCGTCACCCACATCCAGAACAGGGCCCCCGGGCCGCCGTAGTGCAGGGCCGTGGCCACGCCGGCGATATTCCCGATGCCGACCGTCGCGGACAAAGCCGTGGTCAAGGCCTGGAAGTGGCTGAGGTCGCCGTCATGGCTGGGGTCGTCGTATTTGCCGCGGAGGACCTCGAAGCTGTGCTTGAGCTTGCGCATCTGGATGAAGCGCAGCGTCGCGGTCATGATCAATCCGGTCACCAGCAGCAGACCGACCATCACCGGAAAAACATCGGGCCAGCCCCAGACAGCACCGGACAGATCGGCGGAAAATTCGTTCAGAAAATCCATGGATACCTTTCGGGGGAACAATGCGACGAATCGTGGCTGGATCTACGAATACACGAAACGGGGGGGGGAAATCAACCGGGTTTTTGGGAATCCCCACATTATTTATGGCCCCCAATGGGTTTGTGAAACATGTTATTATCAACACCTGATCTGTCCCAGCCCGGTATCCCCTGAAAGGCATGAAGATGTTTTCGCCCCCCAGGATGGCCATTATTTTCTGTGTTATTGTATTTGGCCTCTTTGCTCTTCATTCCTCTCAGCAAAAAACCAAACCCGCCCCTTCGATTCCTTCACCCACCGAACACCGTCAAAACCCAGACGCGGAAAAACGTCACAAACTGGAACGCCGGCAGTGGATTGAGCAGATGCACCGCACCGCTCCCGGCGTCGACTGGCGGGCCATTGAACAGGGCAACGGCAAGCAACGCCAGCAATGGCACCGCGAGGCCCAAACCAACAAATCAGGTGAGAGGACCTCTGCGTGGACCGAAACCGGAAGCCGCAATCAGGCGGGCCGGATGCATGCGGTGGCTCTTTCAGCAGCCGGTGACAGTCTATACGGCGGAAGTTCCCTCGGCGGAGTCTGGAAGGGATCCCTTTGGGGTGACAGTTGGCGGCCGGTTTCGGACAATCTTTACGGAGGTTCTCATGGACTGGCCGTGGCCGGCGGTGTTGGCGGCAACCCCGAGGTCATTACCTCGGTCACCGACAACGGATTGGTTAACTATTCGGAAGACGATGGACTGACCTGGCATTTCCCCTCGGGCTTGCCGGCGGCCATCAATGAAGCCAAGCGGGTGGCCCGGGATCCCGCGGATCCCGACCGGGTCTACCTGTTACTTCGTATCCCAAGCGGCATGGTCTTCTATATCTCCACCGACGCGGGACGGTCTTACACTGATATTTATTCACTCAACACGTCAGCCGGTGATTTCTGGATCGACCGGGTCAGCGGCGGGGATGTCTACCTTTTGAGGAGCAATCAGCTTCTGGTCAGTCACAATCAGGGCGCCGATTGGACCCTCGTCGGCGTGGTCGCCCTGTCCTCCATCTCCCAGGTGGTTCTGACCGCCAGCGAGGCCGGGGAGCCCTGTTTTTACGCAGCTTTTAAAACCGGCGGCCAGTGGCAGCTTCACAGTTCGGTCAACGGTGGCCTCGATTGGCAATACAAGTACGACATCAATGATTTCTGGAACACCCTTTGCGCCTCCATCACCAACAGAAATCTGGTTCTCTTCGGCGGGGTTGAGCTGTGGCGATCCGCCGATGGGGGAACAAATTTTTCCAAGATCAACAACTGGTGGGAATACTACGACGATCCGGTGAACAAACTTCACGCCGACCTGCCGGGTCTCGATTGCGTCATGACCGATACCGGTGAGACCTTCTTCATCGCCACCGATGGCGGGCTGTTCCGCAGTGACGATGGTCTGGCCACGGTCACGAACATTTCCCTCACCGGGCTCGGCGTCAGCCAGTACTACGACACCTACACGAGCATCAACGATCCGGACTTGATCCTGGCCGGCGCCCAGGATCAGGGTTATCAGCGCAGCGACCGGGCCAGCGGCGATCTCAGCCGAAATTTCGAACAACTGATCAGCGGCGATTACGGGCACATCTCCAGCGCGGATGGGAGCCACAATATTGTCTTCTCCGTCTACCCCGGCTTTGTGCTGGTCCAGTCCGGAGCCCTCAACCCCACTCTGCCCGGCCATCTCGATTTTCCCGCCGGTGAAACCCATTCCTGGATACCATTTACCCGGGCCAACCCGGACAACAGCCGCGAATTCTATCTCTGCGCCACCCACCTTTACAAGGGTACCTGGACCAACGGTTCGAATGTGAATTATGTTCCTTCAGGCCAGAATTTTGCCATCGGCGGCAGCAACTACCTGACCGCCTTTTCCATTTCTCCGGTGGATCATGACCGGCGTTTGGCCGTCACCGACATCGGGCGGTTGTGGTATTCATTTGATGGCGGAGAGAACTGGACCGACTCCGGTTATTCAGGGCCGGACGCCCACTATTTTTATGGCACGGCCATCGTTCATTCCTACACCGATCCGTTGACCGCCTGGGTTGGGGGAGCCGGATACAGTGGACCCGCGGTATACATGACGCGGGATGGCGGGGTCAACTGGTCTCGCCTGAGCAATCGCCTGCCGCAGACCCTGGTCTTCGACCTCGCCCTGGAAAGCCCGGAAAACGAAGTGCTGTTCGCAGCCACCGAAGCCGGACCCTTCCGTTACGATGAAATTCTCGGACAGTGGGAATACATCGGTTCCGGGGCACCGTTGACAACCTATTGGAGCGTGGAGAGTGTGCCCGCCGACCATCTGGTGCGTTTCGGCACTTACGGGCGGGGGATTTGGGATTATGATGTTACCCCACCGGTGTCGGCCACCGAGGATATTGCTCCCGCGCTCTCGGCTTTTTCCCTGGCCAATCACCCCAATCCGTTCAACCCCAGCACCACGATACGATTCAATCTCGAAAAAGCCGGTATGACGCAGGTCGATATTTTCGATCTGGCGGGTCGACGCATTCTCCGTCTGCACTCGGGGGATTTGGCGGCCGGTCCTCATGAGTTGACCTGGAACGGTCGCTCCAACGATGGGTCCATTTGCCCAAGCGCCGTTTATCTGGCAACCGTGAATGCCCTGGGAAAAACTGAAAGCCTGCGGATGACGCTGGCCAAGTAGAGTATCCGGTTCTGGGTGGTTCTCTCGGACCGGAGGTTGAATTTTTTTCCAGCTACTCACCATGCCGAATGAGTTGCTTCAAGAGGTTCAGGTCGTCGGTCTTCAGAACCCGCAAGCCAAAGAGCGCGACGGGATACATGGCGGTCGTTACCAGGACCGACACCAGGAAGGCCCCCCACCCCGCCTCCAACGGGAGCTGGTTCCAGGCGATACCCCAGCCGGGAAAAACCACCCCGACCAACAAAAGGGTCATCGCCCAGGCGGCCGCCAGAGCCAGCGGCGGCCCGAACAGAGCACGACTCAGAGGCGTCATGTAGTCCGTTCGTTTCAGGAAATAAACGTGCAGCCCGAAGCTGACCGACATGCTGACGATGGTGGCCCAGGAAGCCCCGAAGTACGAGTAGATCGGAATAAAGAACCAGTTCAGGGCGATGTTCACCAGCATCGACACCAGGCCAATGGTGACAAATACCTTTTCCTTGTCCGCGGTGATCAGCAGCCGGTTGAAAACCGTGGACGCCGCCATCAACGGCAGTCCCCAGATCACGATCTGCATCACCGGAACCGAATCGTCCCAGCGCGAGCCCTTTTCGAACCAGTGGATGATGGGATCGGCCGTGAAGGTGATCAGAAGCGTCAAGGGCAGGATGGCGATCATCATGAAACGCAGCGCGCGTTCGCCCAGGCGGACCGTATCTTCAGTGGTCTGCATACCGTAGCGGGCCATGGCCGGAAATAGGGCGGTCCCGATCAGTCCCGGCAACAGCAGCATGACGTCGAAACCCTGGTGCCCCTGCCCGTAGATGCCGGCCGCGGACTCGCCCACCATCCGTTCCAGCATGACGATGTCGATCTTGGTGTAGATCACCCCGAAGGTCGTGGCCAGGAACAAGGGGAAACCCAGCTTGGCCATGTCCCACAGACCCGGCATGGGGCGGCCTCCCGGGTCCTTCCAGGTCCAGGGTCCGGTATTGGCGAACATCAAGGGCGCCATGACGGCCAGCCGCACCACCTGGCTGGCGAGGTTGGCCCAGATCACGCCCATCACGCCGTAGCCCGCCTCCAGCCACAACCAGCCCAGCACAAAGTAGACCAGTGCCGAAGCAATCTGGCCCGCGGTCTGGTACTGGACCTTTTCGTGCGCCTGCAGCACCGAGTCGCAGGCCATGCCGATAGACTCGATGAAAATGCCCAGGGTCATGATCAGGATGGCCTCGCGGGGCAGGGCCTCGTAACCGGACACGCTGACAAAACCGAAGATGAACAGATAACTGACGGCGCTGATCAGCCAGCGAATTCGCAGGGTCGCCCAGAACAGCGGAAGGGTCAAAACTTTGGCGCGCGTTATCTCCCGGGTCAGCAGCACGCCGAGCCCGAAACGCGAAACCGTCAGCATGATGGTGTTGA
>CBDUDB010000133.1:0-7267 GCA_965365795.1 uncultured bacterium
AGCTTCATGGTTTCCATATCGCTCAATGGGAGCACCTCGGGGGCGCGGCCGTCGCGGTAGATCCAGACCCGGCTGCGGGGCTCCAGGGTCACCACTTCGCCGCCGGCGGAAGACGTCACATCGATCCCACCAACCCACAGGCATACGCAGGAAGCTTCATCGGTCCGGAAGACGGCAAACGTGGTGCCGGTCATGCGGGCGGACAATTCGTCGGTGACAAACGCCAGGTCATAGTCGAGTTTCTGGCCGCCTGAAGTTCCGTAGATCTCGCCGCTGTCGAGTTTCAAAGTGCGATCAATGCCGAACCAGCGTCCGGGGCCCGACGGCAATTCAAGTTGAGTGCCGGCCAGCAGGCGCACGCGCAGGTGGTGTCCCAGCTGCAACTCGAGTTCGCTGCCCGCTGCCACGACCACAGATCCGCTGCCGAATGATTCGCCCACGGCTACGGACCGGCCCTCGACGGTGATTCCGCCGGCTTCGACCGCGTCCAGCACGACCCACTGATCGGCGGATTGCCAGCCGTACAACGCAACCGCCAGCACACCCAGGGCCGCGGCCATGAGCATGGCGGCCCAGCGCGAGCGCCGCTTTTCGGCGCGTTTCGGGGGAGCGTCAGCCTGGGTTGCGTCAGCCTGGACGGCACCGGCCATGAAGGCGGCCCGAGCCCGTTCGCGGGCCTCGATACTGGCGGCCGCCCGCGGCAGACGGTGCAAGGTGGCCATCAGCAGTTGTTCGTTGTTCTGATCGCTCATGACGCACCTCCTTCACTGGCTCGCGCATCCATGAAAGCACGGGATAGCCTGGCCACGGCTCGGCTGTGCCGCTGCCTGACCGCATCGGGATTGAGTTCCAGCATGCCGGCGATTTCGGAGGTGGGCAACTCCTCGAAGTCCCGCAGCAGGATGATTTCACGGTCCTCGGTCGATACCACGTCCAGGGCGGCCCAGACCGCCCGCAGCTCTTCGTCGTGTTCGAGCACGGCGGCCACATCGGGATCCGGATGGGGCAACAGGTGAGCCCCCGCGGCCTCTGGGGATACCTCGGCACCGCGGCGCCGCTGACCGGCCGAGCGCCAGTGGTCACGAACCACGTTGGTGGCCACGGTGAATACCCAGCCGGTGGGATCCCGGTCGGGGTCGAGCCGTTCGATTGTTTTCTGCAGCCGAATGAAGATCTCCTGGGTGAGGTCCTCAGCGCTGGTTCGGTCGCGCGTCAGCTGAGCCACGTGGGCGTAGACCCGGTCGTAGTAGTATTCGAAAAACACCGCCATGGCCGGACCGTCGCGCCGCACTACCTGCCGCAGCACGCCCGGTTCGAGCCCGTCGTCGGGTGTTTTGAATCTAGATCGTGCCGGGACCATAAAAGTGCCGTTAATCCTTCTACGAGACCCACCTCGACAGTGGGACGGGTGGCGAGAAAAATAAAGAGGTCTAAACTTGTCACGATTTCCTAGGTGACCTCGTAGACCTTAATGAAGTCCCCCATGAAATGCAACCGGCATCACGCCGGCACAACTCAAACGAAATTAGGAGATAAACATGATGATTCTGCGTAAAGCTCTGCTGATAACGGCGGCCGTGTTGGCCATGGCCGTGCCGGCAGCCGCCGCCGAATTGACTTTGTCTTTCAATAATCTGCCGACCCTAAACGAATCCACCGAAGGACTTTACGAAGGTTGGGCCATCGTCGATGGCATGCCCGTTTCCACGGGCGTGTTCAATGTCAACGGTGCCGGCGAGCCCGTCATGCCCGGTGGTGGCGGCGTGATCGCTTCTTTCCCGGTGCCTGATTCCATCGGCATGTCCTCATCTATCAAAATTTCCCTGGAACCGGTCGGTGATGCCGATCCTGCCCCCTCGGGTTTGATCGTCCTGGGTGGGGACGTGGAAAGTGAAATCACCGCGCTGACGGCCGCCGTGCCCGGTCTGGACATGCTGATGACCTCCGGCGGCAGCTACATCCTGGCCACCCCCAGCGACAATGCCGTCGATCCCGCCAATGACGACCAGGGCATCTGGTTTCTGGCCATGCCCGGCCCCGTGGCCGGTTTGACCAACCTGCCGGACATCGGCCCCAACTGGAAATACGAAAGCTGGGTCGTGGATGTCAGCGGTGGCGGCCCGGTGCCCTACACCGGCGGCACCTTCGACATGGCTGCAGGGTTGGATTCGGACGAAGCCGGCTGCAACGGCGGTGGCCCTCCGTTCCCCGGCCAGGACTATACGGCCTTCCACTGTGGCCCGGTCCTCGATCTGGACAGCGGCGATTTCGCGGCGGTCATCAGCATCGAGCCCGTTCCCGACAACGGCCCGGGACCTTTCATGTTCAAGCCTTTGGCCGGCATGATTCCCACCGACGCCCTGGATAACGGCGGCATGGTGGGTAACCAGGTTGCCGACACCTTCCCCACCGGTACGGCCGGCATTCTCGGCACAGTTCCGGTTGCGGAGACCAGCTGGAGTTCGCTGAAGGCGTCCTTCAGGTAGACAAAATAATGTCGATGGATTTGCGGCCCGGGTTTGGCAAACCGGGCCGCATTTTTTCCCCCCACAGAGTTGGTCAAGGCCTCGCTGTGCTGGGATAAAAAATATCCCTGCAGAAAAGGCCCCCCGGGGGGCCTTTTCGCGGGTTTTTTCGGAGCTAAATTTCCGCCATTTTCTGCAGGGTTTCCCAGGCGGTGACCACGTGTTCGCGCCGGGTGGCCCGCTGGCCCACGGCCAGCCGGATGGTGAATACGTCATCCAGCTTGGTGTGGGTCAGGTAGATGGTGCCGTCGGCATTGATCCGGTCCACCAGCCGGGCGTTGGCCTCGTTCAGTGCTTTTTCATCAATTTCCGAGGGTTTCCACCGGAAACAGACCGAGTTCAGGGGCACCGGGGCCAGCCGCTGCCAATCGGAAGCTTCATCGATCCAGCCGGCAAATTCCCGGGCAAGGGCGATGTGCCCGGCGATCATTTCCTGCAAGCGACGGGTCCCGTAGTTGCGAAGGACAAACCATAGCTTCAGGGCGCGGAAGCGGCGGCCCAGCGGGATGCCCCAGTCCATGAAATTGTTCACCTCGCGGTCGCGCCCGGTTTTCAGGTATTCGGGGTGGACCGACAGGGTGCGCTCCAGGTGGTCCGGATCGCGCACGAAATAGACCGAACAATCGAAGTTGGTCAGCAGCCACTTGTGGGGGTTCAAGACCAGGGAATCGGCGTGTTCGGCGCCCTCGAAAACCCAGCGAAATTCCGGGAGGATGGCGGCGTTGCCGGCCAGAGCGGCGTCCACGTGAAGCCACAGACCATGTTTTTTTGCCACCGGGCCGATGGTCTTCAACGGATCGATGGCCGTGCACCCGGTCGTCCCCACCGTCGCCACCACGCAGCAGGGAACCAGGCCGGCGTCCAGGTCGGCGCTGATCTTCGCCTCCAGATCGGCCGGGTCCATGGCCCGGTTCTCGTCGATATCCACCAGCACGAGATTCTCCGAACCGAATCCCGCGATCTTGGCGCCCTTCAGCACGGAGGAATGCGCCTCGCGCGAAGCGTAGATGCGCAGGGCCCCGGCGCCCGCCAACCCCGCGGGCCCGGCGGCGTTGACCGAATAGGAAGTGGCCTTTTCCCGGGCACAGACCAGGGCGCACAAGGTGGTGGTCGAGGCCGTGTCCTGGATGACCCCATGAAAACCCTCCGGCAACCCGATCATTTCCCCCAGCCAGCTGGTGACCTTCTCTTCGAGCTCGGTAGCCGCGGGGCTGGTCTGCCACAGCATGGCGTTGACGCCCAGACCGGCCGACAGCATCTCGCCCAGAATGGAGGGGGCGCTGTTGTTGGCGGGGAAGTAGGCAAAAAAGCGGGGGTGGTTCCAGTGGGTCACGCCGGGCAGGATGTCACGCCGGAAATCGGCGAGGATGGTCTCCATGGGCTCGCCCTCTTCGGGCGCGGAGTCCGGAATCAAGGCCTTGATGTCTCCGGGCCGGCTTTGCGACATCACGGGGAAGCGGTCGGCATGATCCAGGTAGTCGGCGATCCAGTCGATGACCTCGTAACCGTGGCGGCGGAATTCATCACTGTTCATGGAGTCTCCCGGGTTGTATTGGCCTCGAAACAAGCTTGAAGGGGCCGGGGGATTTCGTCAACGGAAGCCTTTTGGCCAACCACCTGCAAGCCAGGCAGATACGATATGGTGGCTGAATAGGCCTCATTATGGTAGAATCAAGACACAAATGAGGACATGGGGGGTATCTTGATGCCTTCCTTGGGTCTGGGCCGTTGTTTGCGTATAACAACGTGTTTCCCGATCTTAAATCCTCGCCCATCATCATCAGGACCAACAGGCATTCCGCGCTCCACAGGAGGAATCCATGTTCAAGACCAGTCCGGGCCGCTTGCTGCTGCTCATCCTCGCCCTCGTATTCTGTACCGGATCCGCCCTGGCGTTTTCGCCGACCGGAGAAGAATACGAAGTTCCCTTGAAAGAATTCGCCCCCATCACTCCTTTTGACCAGGCCGACCGCACCGCGGCCCATTCCCAGTCCCTGAAAAATATCTTCGGCGGCCGCTGGCACGCCCAGGGTTACAACGCTTCCAACGGGAAACCGCGCTGGGTCTACGGCAGCGGCCCGGTCGTGACCGGTGCCATTGCCGGCAAAGCCGACCTCGGACCCGCCGCCCGCGGCGTCCTGGAACAGATCGCTCCTGTTCTGGCCCTCGACGACCAGGAATTGCGCCTGGCCGACACCCCGCGTGCCGGCAACAAGTGGGCCGCCCATTACCAGCAGACATACAACGGGGTCGACGTCTGGCAAGCTCGCGTATCGGTGGTCTTTTCGGAGGCGGGCGGCCTGATGGCCGTCGGCAGCCGCTATCGCCAGGGAATCGACCTTGATCCCGTGCCGACCTTCGGCGCCGGCGCCGCGATCAGCGCCGCCCAGGCCGATCTGCCTTTCCCGACCGCTCTGGACAGCAAGCGCGGCGATCCCGAACTGCTCGTGCTTCCCGTCCCGGTCTCGGCTTATGAAGAGGAATACCATCTGGTCTGGCGGGTGCGCTTGCAAAGCGACGAGCCCCTGGGCCACTGGGTCACGCATGTCGATGCCCACGACGGCAGCGTCGTCTGGCGGTTCAACGATGTGCGGCGCGAGTACTCCGGTTCTACCCAGAGTACGGTCAACGAGGACACCTATTGCCTGGGCTTAGAAGCCCAACCCATGCCTTATCTGCGTCTGACCGCCTCGGGACCTTCGGGGGGCATCTTCGAGACCGACGCGGACGGCAACTGGTCCATCCCCGGTGCCGGCGGCTCCGTGCCCATTTCTGGAGATCTCTATGGTCCCTGGGTGGATCTCAACAATTACAATGGCGGCGAGGCTGAATACAGCGGTACAGCCCAGGTTGGCGTACCGTTGCCGGTGGTCTTCGACGACACCAATTCGCGCCAGGATGAACGCGACGTCTTCGACGGCGTCAACGACGTCCACGACTTCTTCGAATGGATCGATCCGGGTTTTGCTTACGCCAACACGAGGATCGACGCCTACATCAACCGCACCGACGGTTACTGCCCGGGCAACGCCTGGTGGAACGGAGATATCAACTTCTGTGCCGCCAGCAGCGAATACGCCAACACCGGCGAGATCCAGAACGTGGTCCAGCACGAGTTCGGCCACGGCGTGAACGACTACATTCTCGGTTACCAGGGTTCCACCGGCATGGGCGAGGGCAACAGCGACATCCTCGCCAACCTCATGTCGCAGGAGTCCATCATCGGTCTCGGCTTTTTTGTCGGCAACTGCACCGGTGGGATCCGCAACGCGGACAATAATCTCGTCTACCCCGACAACGTGATCGGCCAGTCGATTCATTTCGCCGGCCAGGTCATCGCCGGGTTCAACTGGGACGCCATGGTGCTGATGCAGCAGTATATCGGCCAGGACGAAGGCCATTTCTTTGCCTCCAGCAACTGGCACCTGGGTCGTGTCCTCATGCAGCCTACGGATATGCCCGACCAGGTTTTCGCCACCTTCCTGGCCGATGACGACGACGGCGACCTGGACAACGGCACGCCGCACCACGCGTACTACGCCCAGGCCGCGATGAATCACGGCTTCACCCCGCCCGCCATTACCTCGGGCGTGTTGATCACCCATGCGCCCATGGGTGACACCACCGATACGGGACCCTTCAGTGTGGGAGCCACCATCCTCTCGACCGAGGCGGCTCTTGATGCTGCCCAGCTCAAGCTCACCTGGCGCGTCGATGGCGGCAGCTGGAACGAAACCGCCCTGACTTCGTCTGGTGGCGACTTGTACACCGGAACCATCCCCGAGGTGACCAGCGGAAATGTGGAATACTATTTCTCCGCCGGCGACGCGGTGGGGAATCAGGCCTCCCTGCCAACCCTGGCCCCAGATTTCTTCTTCGGCTTCCTGGTGGCCTTTGCCATCGACGATGTGGAAGTCGCAGGCGAGTGGGTCGGCGGCCTGGCCGGCGATACCGCCGAGACCGGGGAATGGGAGCACGTGGACCCCCTGGGCACCAGCGCCCAGCCTGACAACGACCACACTGTCAACGGCACCAAGTGCTGGGTCACCGGCCAGCATGCCAACGGCGAGACCGACGGATTCAACGACGTGGACGGCGGCTTCACGACCCTGACCAGCCCGGTCTATGATCTGAGCGGATTCGACCAGGTCGAAGTCCGGTACTGGAAGTGGTACAGCAACAACCGCGGCTCCACGCCCAACACCGACTGGTGGGATGTGACCGTCTCCAACGACGCCGGTGCGACCTGGACCGTCCTGGAACACACCATGGAGTCGACCTCGGGCTGGCAAGCCTTCACCTTCAATGTCACCGACTATTTCACCGGGCCGAACCAGTTGCAAATGCGCTTTGTGGCCGCCGACGAGGGCGATGGTTCCCTGGTGGAAGCCGCCATCGACGATGTGGCCATCATCGCCACCAGTTCGACCTCGGCCGTCGGCGAAGGCGACTTGCAGGTGGCCATGGTGCCGGTGCTAGGTCAGAACGTGCCCAATCCCTTCAACCCGTCCACGGAGATCTCCTTCAACCTGCCGCAAAGCGGCCGTGCTTCCTTGAAGGTCTTCAACGTGAAGGGCTCGCTGGTTCGTACGCTGGTCGACGAGGATTTGCCGGCCGGATCGCAGCGGGTGGTCTGGGATGGGTCCGATGCCAACAGCCAACCGGTGGCCTCGGGCGTCTATTTCTACCGTCTTGAGACGGCAAATGGTGCGCTGGACAAGCGCATGTTGCTGATCAAGTAA
>CBDUDB010000134.1:0-7247 GCA_965365795.1 uncultured bacterium
CCGTCGGTTCGGGAGTTCTGGTCCTGACGTCCGTTATCGTAGTGCCCAATCAGCGCCGTCGCCGGTTTCCCTTTTTCTTGCTCGAATTCGATACGAAAATAATCCAGACCTTCGAGCATGAACCAACCGCCGCCCATGGCGACCAACCGGAATTTTCCTCTTTCTTCCCGTTGATACCACAGCGTCCCGTCCTCGACCCAAATCCGGCGAGGTCCATACTGGCCGGCGTAGGGCGTCAATTCGGTTTCAGTTAATATGACGGGATTGGCGGCGGCTTCCAGACCGGAAATGGTCCAGTCCAGGCCCGCCTTCTGGTCCTCGTCGGCGGTTTCACTCAGGGTTTTCAGGGCATCCAGGTAGGCCGTCTCAAGGGCCTGGTCCACCGGAACCTCCATGTGCGGTTCGATCCCGGTGCCCTCCCAGTTGGTTCCGGTCACGGGGTTGACCGCGCGGCCGAAGGGCAGGGACATGGATAGCTGAAAGTCCGGGTATTCCTGTCCCATCACCGGGTGGGCGCCGCCTCCGGTGGTGGCGCCGACGATGGTCGCACGTTCGAGGTTCTTCAGGTTGTAGGTGAATTCCTCGGCGGCGGAAAAGGTGCGTCCGCTGGTCAAGACGTAAACGGGAACCTCTTCAAGTTTGGGTCCCTGCACATAGGCCTGGGTCCAGAACTGGTTGGTCTCGTCACTCTGGCGGACGTAGAAGCTGTTCAGGTGGGTCGGTTCTTCAACGAGATAGCTGGTCAGAAGCTGGATCATGCTGGGGCTGCCGCCGCCGTTTTCGGTCAGGTCGAAAATGATGGCGTCGGCGTAACCCACCAGGTTCATCGCCGCGATGGCTGTGGGGCCCGCCTGAGTTGTGTGGGCGAACATGTCCAGTTTGATGTAGGCCACGTTGCCCGGCATCAGCTTGACCTCACGGAAGCCGAAGTTGTCCCGCCGAACCCGGGCCAGGTAGCGCACCTCCATCTCCTCGTCGCTCAGTTCCTCTCCCTGGACCTGGGGTCGCGGGGGCATCCAGTCCACGTGCAGGTGCAGATCGTGACTGATCGATCGCAGGTCCTCGGTCAGGCGGGCGGCAAAGTCCGCCGCGTTGTCCATCTGGTCGTACTGGCCACCGGTCAAGTTTCCGCGGACAAGAGCGCCCATCTCGGTGGCCACCTCGGGGAAAACGTAGATTTCATCGATGGCTGCCAGAATGCTGTCGACGATGGCTGCACGCATGGTTCCGTCCAACCGAAGGGGTTCCGGCGGGTCACCCTGGCTCCAGGAAATGGTCGTGCCCAAAGCGGCTGCAAGAATCAGCGGCAAGACCAGGCTCAACAAACGTCTTTTCATTTCGAATCCTCCTGTCAAGGGTCAGAGGTCAGGGGTCTATTTTCAGCTCCATGGAAATGGAGGGGCGCTCGAAGCCGATCTCTTCGGCGGGGCCCTCATCGGTGGTCTTGAAGCCGAGGGATTTGTACAGCACGTTGGCAACCAGCAACCGCGGACTGGTGGCCAGCACGATCTTGCGGGCACCCAGGGCCTTGGCGCGGTCGATGACCTGCAGGGTCAGAAGGCGGCCGATGCCCCGTCCGCGGAAGGACGGAGCGACGGCCATCTTCACCAGTTCGACGTCGCCGTCGTCGCGCATCAGCAGGGCGCAGGTGCCGACCACGTCCTCGCCGTGCAGCGCGAACATGATCGCCCCTCCCCGTTTCAGGATGAACCCGTTGGGATCCTCCAGCATTTCACGATCTATGTCCTCGATGGTGAAATCCTCTTCCAGCCATTGATAGTTCAGCGCGGCGAAATGTTTCTTGTAGGCCGGCCGGTATTCCACGATGCGCACGGGCGCCCGCTCGGGCAGGCCGACCCAGTGGCGCATTCGGTTGCCCATGTCCCGCTGGTCGAGGGCCGCTTCGATCTTGCGCAGGTCGCCCAGCAGGTCGGCGCCGGTTTCGGTCAAAAGTTCCGCGTTGGCGCGCTTGACACCTTTCCACAACTCGTCCAGCTCCTTGCGCGTCCTGCGCCCTTTGCGGGTCAGTGAGACCCGAATGCGCCGCTCGTCTCCGGGGTCTGGCTTTTTTTCAACCAGGCGGTTTTTGACCATGTCGGTGACGATCTGATTGACGGCCGTATGGGAGATGCCCAGCAGGCGGGCCAGGTCGGTGATGGTCTGGCTGTCCTGCCGGTCCAGGGCCATGAAGGTGGTGAACCAGCGGGGTTTGAAATCGGCGTTGGCCTCGCGATAGATCTCGGCCATGTCGGTCATAAGACGGTCACTCAGCCTTTTCAGACGGCTGGCCAACGCCAGCTCTTCCAGGGTGTCGAGGAGGTCCATGGTTTTCTCCAATGCCGGGGGTATATCCTTAATCTACCAAAAATTCAGAAAGTGGTTTCATAAAAATTTACAGGCATGAAAAAAGGCCCCCCGGGGGGCCTTTTTCCGATGATAAGAAATCTGCCGGAAGATCAGTTGTCGGGCTCGTCGTAGAAATCGATCATGTCCACGGGCATGACCACCGTCGAGGCGATGTTGCTCATGTGAGCCGCCACCCTTTTGTAGAACCTAAGGGCCAGAACGAGGCAGACGGCGTTCTTGGTGTCCAGGTCGCTGGTGGTGATGGCCCGGATTCCGTCTTCGTGTTGGCGTCCTTCGGATTTGGCTTTCTTGATGACCTTGCCCGCCAACTCTTCGTCGCTATCCAGGAAAGCCTGCCGGGTCTGGGTGAACAGCTCGGCGATGACGGCGGCCGGTTCGGCGAGGTGATCCTCGTAGATCTTCAGATCGGCGTCTTCCGGGATCATCTCGGCGACCTCATGAATATTCTTGATGTAGTCCCCGATGCGCTCGGCGTCCTTGACCACGTTCATGAAGATCAGGGCCGAAGGGACCTCGGCACGTGATCCTCGTACCGACAGATGCGAAATCACCCGGCGGCGGATCTTGCGTTCCAGCTTGTTGATCCGAATGTCCCGGTCGTAGAGCTTTTCTTGCTTGTCGTCATCGGAATCACCCTGGATCATCACACCCATGGTGTACCCGAACATTTCGGAGCCCAGGTCGAGCATCTCCATGATCATTTCGACCAGTTCGTTGCTCCAGTTGTCTTTCCTGAACAGGTCGAGAATCGATCCGAAACTCATGGAATCCTCCCGTGGATCAGATTGCGCGAATCGCCTTGTCGATCAGTACAAAAACCAGGGGCATGATGAAAAAGACCCCGATCATGTAAAGAAAAGCATAGTACTTCTTTTCGGCCGTCTTTTGAGCCAGTCCCTGGGCCAGGCGGATGGGAATATGCCGGATGGCCTTGATGGGATAGATGATCAGTATCCCCGAAATATTGAACAGCAGATGGACCAGGGCCACCGTCACGGCCTGCGGTGTGCCCGTCAGCGAAGCCAGCAGGGCGGTGATGGTGGTTCCGATGTTGGCGCCCAGGGTGGCGGCGAAGGCCGTGTGGATGGGCAGGATACCTGCGCCGATCAAGGGCACCATCAGGCTGGTGGTGATAGAACTGCTCTGGACCCCGACGGTGATCATCAAGCCCATGGCCATGGCCGCCATTCCGCCGCTGGCGATGTTCTTGGTGAACGAGTTTTCGGCCTTGGCCAGCACCAGGCGCTTGAGAACCTTGGTCAGGAAGGTCAAGGCGAAAAAGATGCCCGCCAGGGCCACCACGATCATGATGATCGTGGCCGGTCCCTTGGTCAGACCGAAATTTTCGAGCAGCAGATCCTGGAAATCGTGCACCACCGGTTTGGTCACGGCCTTGATCGGGTTAAAATATTTCGTGCCCTCGGCTCCGACCAGCTGAAGGCTCAACCAGGTCGCGGATTTTTCCAGGATATGGGTGGCCTGCTCCAGGGGAAAAAGGAGGGCGATGGCCATCAGGTTGAAGAAGTCGTGCATGGTCGCGCCGGCGAAGGCCCGCTGGAATTCGGTGCGGCGGTTCATGGAGGTCATGGCCACCAGGGTGTTGGTGACGGTGGTGCCCATGTTGGCGCCCATGATGATGGGGATGGCTCCCTGAACCGTCAACGCGCCGCCGGCCACCATGCCGACCACGATCGAGGTGGAACTCGACGAACTCTGTATCAACGAGGTGGCCAGCAGCCCGATCATCAGCCCCACCACCGGGTTGGTGGTCGTGGCGATCAGTTGCTGGCTAAATTCCTTGCCCACCAGCTTGAAGGCCGCGCCGAACAGCGCGATGGAGAACAGGAATACGTACAACAGCGCCAGGAGTATCAGAATATTGAGCAGGATGGAAGCAATGCGGGCCGATGGGGAAATCTCGGGGGGCGTAGAAGTCTCGGCGTCGGTCATGGGACTCCTGAAATGGCGTCGAAAAGCGTCATTTTTGTGGGAGTGGATGAGCCTGGCGAACAGACCGCAATCGACGGCAAAACTACCGGTGCGTAGGCGGGGAGTCAAGGATTCCGCTTACAGAAACCCAACAATAATTTTACCTGGGAACCATCAGGCCTGCATCATTGAGTGACCGAAAGCCAAGCGGGCTGGAAATCATCAGGAAGTATCACCATTTCCATAATCGCGGCGATGAATTCGTTATCTTTTCCCGTGCGCTGGGGATTGCGGAATTCCCAGACGATCACCCCGTCCGGGGTAACTTCCAGGGCGCGGCCGTTGTCCGATTCGGTGATCAGGGTATTGCCGTCAGGCAGCCGTTCGCACGATCCGCAGGTTTTGGAATAGAGGGGGTGGGCCGGGCTGTCGGCATAGGACCAGATCACTTCCTGGTTCAGGGGGTCGAATTCGATCACCTTCGAGCGCCCCTCGTGGCCCTGGTTGTCAAAAATCAGCATGTGGCCGTTATCCAGAAGGGTGGGCTGATGCTGGGCGCTCCACATGCCGCCCATCGCCCAGACGACTTTTTCGGTTTGGTGATCCACGATGGCGACCACATCAAGTTCCCGCACCGAGATCAGGAAATTACCGGCTGCAAAGATGGGCGACCGCCGGACCGCCTTGCCGTCCAGGACTTCCAGGGTGTTGGTGTGGAAGATGTCGCCGGTATCGGGCACGTGGTTCAGGAAGGAGCTGTATATGGATTCCTCGAAGGCCTTCAGTAGATTGACCCTGCCCAGCACCTGGCCCTCGGCCGAAAGATGGGTGATGTAGTCCACGAGCACGGGTTTGCCGGAGCGGATCTCGGGCACGAATTCCGTTTCGCGGGTCAGAACATAGATGCTGCCGTCCGGCATGATTTCCAGATCATGATGACAGGGGCCGGGATAGCTCCAGATCAGGCGGGATTCCTTGTCCATCAGGGCCAGTCCGTGGCCCTCGAAAATGGCCAGCACCCGGCCATCGGGATAAAGATAGGCGCGGCGCCAGCAACCGGTGACACCCTTGGAGTCCGGCAAAAAATCCGTCGCGGGGCTGCCGCTGGCCCGGATGCAATCTTCGTAGGTCAGCCGCCAGGTGTGCAGGATTTTCCCCTCCGGATCCATCAGATAGGCCCCGGGTTCGTGGCCGGAGGTGAAAAAACGCAACCCCCGCGAAGCCATTTCCGGGTGGTGGGCGGTTACTCCTGATCCGGATTGGGCCGGTACCGTTCCCCCCGCGTAACCCAGGCTGCGCAGGCGCTTGACTTCTTCGGCCTGCTCGGGACTGAGACGCTGGTCGTCGCCGGTCCCCTGGTAGATTCCCCAATGGCCCGGGGTTTCGGTCGCAGCTTTGTCCCCTCCAATGCGGCTCCGGATTTCCCAGGTGATTTGGGACAGGGATTTATCGCTGGACGCAACAAATCCGACACCCGTACCCACAACCAGGGCGATCAGCACCAACAGGACGGGCCGCAACGTGGCAAACAGTGATTTGCGATTTGGTGATCCGATGACCTGGCTCCCACGGGTAGAATTAATCCCCAAGAATCTACCATATAATAGGAATAGCGCGCTGATTTTCCCACAAGTCTTTTCATATAAACGAGTTGTTTTGGGTGGTCGATATTTTGACGGCCAGGGCGGATGGGCTCAGGTGCCGAGGTCCTGCGTGGCAGAAAACCGTGCGATCTGCAACGTATCCTGACCCAGTTCGGTAGGAACGAAACGTCCGCGAAATCCAGCCTGAACCCTTCGGGGACTGAATCATAACCCAATCAAGGCATTTAGCCCGATCCGGCCGATTCCCGATATTTGGGTCTCCTTTTTGCATCGCGGTTTTGTCTTCCTGACGGGATTTGATTATGGTGAAGGCGTTCATTCCCTTTCCCGATCCGAAATCCCAGGAGGATAGCCGACATGGCCATCTTGAAGGTCGCCCGCATGGGCCACCCCGTCTTGCGCCAGAAATGCGAAACCATCGACCCGGCCATGATCACCGGACCCGAGGTCCAGGGCCTGATCCGGGACATGTTCGAAACGATGGTCGAATACAACGGTGTGGGGTTGGCCGCTCCTCAGGTTCATCAGCCGGTGCGGTTGTTGATCGCCGGCGGGGAAGTGGACGACGAGGGACGGAATCAATTCAGGGTTCTGATCAACCCTGAGGTAACCGTGCAGGACGAAAACAATCGCCTGGGCATGTACGAGGGCTGCCTCTCGTTGCCGGGCATGAGGGGTTGGGTCGAACGACCGGCCTCGATCAAGATCACGGCCTGGAACGAAAAAGGCGAGAAGATCGATTTCTCCCTTGAGGGATTCCCGGCCGTGGTGATCCAACACGAGTGTGATCACCTGGACGGCATCCTGTACGTGGACAGGATCGAAGACACTACGAAGTTCGCCTTCGAGGATGAAGCCCAACGATTCCTCGATCTGGCGGACCAAGACATGGATGAAGAAGAGGAGCCCGCCGGCTGATCCGCTGGTGTTCAGGAGCAGGCTCTTCCGCAACGGCAAGGAGAGCCTGGGAATGGACACAAACCTGCACAAGACCATCAACGCATTCAATCGCCGTGATTACAGTGAAGCCGTCCGCATGTCCAGCGAAGGACTGGCTGTCGCCAAAGGCCGGGACGAGGCTTTTTGGATGGGCTTGCTCGACGCCTGCGAGGGTTACGAACACCTGGTCGGCATGCGCATGCTCAAGGCCGAAGCGAAGCTGATCGCCTCCATGCAGAAGCTCCGCAACTTCGGTTTCCGCCACAACGACTTCGAAGTGACCGCGGCTCTGGCGGGTATTCGCAAGGGGGTGGAAGAGATTCGCGCGGTCAAGCAGGACAACAAGAAGATTTTCGACGTCAGCCTGCTGCCCCAGCTGCGGTTGGCCGCCAAGGCCGACGATAACTA